>NZ_CP065856.1:2751609-3103219 GCF_016065055.1 Halosimplex litoreum | reverse complement strand
TTGGCTTCCTGACGGTGATGCTCGCGCTGATGGCGACGCGGCAGTTGCTGTCGGCGCGCCAGACGACGACCGCGCTGGCGGAACTCCCCGGACTGCTCGTCAGCGTGCTCGCGCTGTTCACCGTCCACTACCTGTCGAGCTACGTCGTCGAGGAGCGCCGTCTCACCGAACGGCTCCGCGGGTTCCGGAAGGCGATCGAACACGCCGGCCACGCGATCTTCCTCACCGACACCGACGGGACGATCGAGTACGCCAACCCGGCGGTCGAGAGCGTCGTCGGCCACGACCCCGACGCGGTCGTCGGCGAGAACCCGCGACTGTGGAAATCCGGCGAACACGACGAGGCGTTCTACGAGGAGATGTGGGCGGAGATCGCCTCCGGGAACGTCTGGGACGGCGAGATCGTCAACCGCCGGAAGTCGGGCGACCTCTGCTGGGTCGACATGACGATCGCGCCGATAACGGACGACACCGGCGCGGTCGAACGGTACGTCGCGGTCGAGCGCGACGTGACCGAGCGCAAGGAGCGGCGGCTCCGTATCGAGGCGCAAAACGAGCGTCTCGAACGGCTCAACAACACCAACGAGGTGCTCCGTGACGTCAACCGGGAGCTGGTCGCGGCGTCGACGCGGCGGGAGATCGAGCGGGTGCTGTGTGACCGGTTCGCCGACTCGGCGCTGTTCGAGGGGGCCTGGGTCGGCGACTCGCGGCTCGTCGACGACGGCGTCGACGTGCGGACGGCGGCCGGCGTCGCCGAGGCGACCCTCGAAGCCCGGCTCGCGTCCGGCGATGGGTACCGGACTGTCGTCGACGAGGTCCTCGAACGCGGCTCCCCGTCGTTCGTCGACGACGGCGGAGCGCCGGTCGACGACCCCGCGGCGGCGGCGGGCGTGGTCGTCCCGCTGTCGTACCACGACGCCGACTACGGAGTGTTGGTCGTCGAGAGCGGCGCCGACGGTGCCTTCGAGTCGATCGACCGCGGCGTGTTCGCGGAACTCGGGCTGACGGTCGGTGACGCGATCAACGCGGCCGAGAGCAGACGGACGCTCGCGGCCGACGACGTGACCCGGCTGGAGTTCCGGGTCGACGAGGTGACCGATCCGTTCGTCTCGCTGTCGGCGGCGCTCGAGTGTCGGGTCGACCTCGAACGGCTCTCGGAGGGCGACGGCGACCGCGCGGCCTACGTCTCGGTGACCGGGAGCGAGCCGTCGGCGGTCGCCGAGCACGTCGACGCGTCGTCGCACGTGCGCGCCGTCGAGTCGCTGTGTGCGCTCGAGGAGCGCTGTCTGCTCCGGCTCCGAACGGACGACTCGTCGGTGGTGACGACGGCCGCGCGGTACGGTGCGGCGGTGCGGTCGCTGTCGATCGACCGCGGGGACGGTCGGCTCGTCGTCGACGTGTCGCGGTCGAACGACGTCCGGTCGGTCGTCGAGGCCGTGCGCTCGGCTCACCCGGGGCTCGAACTCGTCTCCCAGCTGGAACGCGAGCGCGACGGCGAGTCCACGCCGGAGTTCCGCTCGGGGCTCGAGGAGGCGCTGACCGAGCGACAGCTCGAAGCCGCCCAGACCGCCTACTTCGCCGGGTTCTTCGAGTGGCCCCGCGAGACCAGCGGGGAGGCGGTCGCGTCGATGATGGGCATCTCCCAGTCGACGTTCACCGAACACCTCCGCTCGGCCGAGCGGAAGCTGTTCCGGGAGCTGTTCGAGGGGCGGCCCGATACCGTCTCCGGCCCCGCCACCGCCTGAGCGGGGGTTCGTTCCCGGTCACGCCCCGCGCCCGTGGGCTCGCCACCCGAGGACGCCACACAGCGCGAACCCGTAGGCGTTGAGCGACCCGTGCAGCGTCGCCATCCGCCCGATGCCCAGGCCCAGCGGGTTCGGCCCGCCGAACGCCGCCACGCCGTAGCCCAGCGCCAGCACCATCGACACCGGGAGCGCCAGCGCCGAGAGGCCCACGAGCGCGGCCGGAAGCACGTCCAGCGACGGAACGACCCGAACCAGGACCAGCAGGCCGAACGCCGCCACGGCGAGCGTGAACGCGCCGACGGCGACGACTTCGACGAGCGGCGAGAACGAGATGCCGACGGCGATTATCGCCGGCCCGACCAGGATCACGCCCGCCACGGCGCGAACGGCGCCGTCGAAGCCGCCGAGGTGACGGCCCGTCACGCCCGCCAGCACCGGCAGCGCGAACCCGGCGAAGTGGAAGTGGACCGCGGTCAGGAGGACGATGGTCGGGTCGAACCAGAAGGTGATCCCGAGATGCGAGAGCACGAGCGCGACGGCGGCGACCGGAACGTAGGCGAGGCCGGCGTCGACGAGGCCGAGCGTCAGCGGCCGGATGCTGCCCCGTTCGACCGCTCGCGACACCCCGGCGAGCGCGAGCAGACTCGTCACGAACACCCACGGCGCGGCCAGCCCCGCGGCGACCGGTCCCGCGTCGACCACGAGCGAGAGGGCCATCAGCGACGCGCCGACCGGGAGCGACGCGACGGCGGCACCGAGCAGTCGACCCGACAGGCCGGTGAACTCCCCGCGCGCTGCCAGGCCGACGCCCAGCGGAACGACCACTAACGGCGCCAGCGCGAGCGCCCGTTCGACCTGCGAGAGCCCGCCGGCGAGGGCGAGGACGACCCACAGCCCCCCACCGGCGACCGCACTCAGATCGGCCAGCGAGCCGCCGGCGACGAGGCGAGCGAACGGGTCCGGATCCGTCTCGGCCGTGCCGTTCCCGTCCACCTTTCCGCCGCTCATGGCGGCAGCGGGTCGATCCCGGTGACGGGCTTGAGGTCGTCGGGCACCCGTTCCATCTCCCGGCGCTCCTGCGTGAACGACCCGCGATAGCCGAGAATGTGGCCCACCAGCCCGCTCTCGACGGTCGCGGTCACGTAGAACCGCTCGTCGGACTCGTCGTAGCGGTCCCGCACCGTCACGTCGACCCCGAGCGGGCCGGGCGTCGGCAGGTAGCGCCCACCGACGCGGGTCCACTGCTTGCCGCCCTCGACGACGAGCGCGCCGTCCTCGACACGGGGGTGGAGTTCCGAGACGACCGTCCCGCCGGTGCCGAGAAAGTCGAACAACCGCTCGCGGTCGCGGTCCCACACCGTCGTCGAGTCGAACCGTCGAACCGTCCCGTCGAACTCGAACGAGCGACGGGTCGTCAGCGCCTCGTACCCCGCGGGGTCGCGCCAGCCGACCGTGGTGACCGAGAACGGCACGTCCTCGCCCGATTCGGGGAACAGGAGGTTCCGCGTGGGCATCGCGTACAGAACCGGGAGTGCGACGGCACCGCGGGTGATGTCCATCCGGCCCCGTCCCACGGTCGCGAACGCGTCGTCGGGCCCGAGCGCGTAGCGCTCGCGCACCTCGGGGTGCAGGTCCGCGGCCGTCTCCGCCAGCGCGTACTCGTAGACGCCCGTCACGCCACCACCGCCGCCCCAGTCACCGTCTCCATACGCGAACTGCGGTCGCCGCCCACAAAACGGTTGGTGGCGCCGCTCGCCGATCGAGCGTGCCGGAAAACCGCCCGCCGCCTCGTCGTCGTTCAGGACGCTTCCTGAACCATGTCGCGTGCGTCGTCGTCGCTCAGGTCCATGTCGTGTTTCTCGTGGGCGTGTTCCTTGACGTGTTCGATGACCTCGTGCTCGTCCTCGGATTTGATCATGAACTCGTCGTCCTGGCTGCATTCGACCTGGTAGGCCATACGAGTGCGGACGGACGGGACCGGTATTGCTATACGGCGACTTCCGAACGGTAGGCGGTCACACGTCGGGCGGTAACACGACACAGTAGCGGGTGTCCTCGGCCCTTCCGACTCACTCCTCGCGCAGGAGCGCGTCGTCGCCGTGGCGCTCGCGCAACTCGCGGAGGTACGCCTGACTTTCCCGCACGCGGTCGGTCGGCTCCTCGTAGGCGTGTTCGAACCACGCCGCGACTTCGGGCTCGTACGCCTCGGCGGCGTCGACCAACTCGGCCACCCGCTCGCGGTTGTGGCTCTCGATCTCGCCGACGCGCTCGTCGTCGAGCAGACCGCGCTCGCGGAGAAAGGTCTCCATCCGCGGGATCGGGTCCCGCTCGCGCCAGGCCTCGACCTCCTCGTCGGTCCGGTACCGCGAGGGGTCGTCGGCGGTGGTGTGGGCGCCGAAGCGGTACATCTCCGCCTCGATCAGCGTCGGGCGCAGTTGCTCGGCGCCGGGGTCGCGGGCCTTCTCGACGGCCCCCCTGGTCACCTGGTAGACGGCCAGCGGGTCCATGCCGTCGACCCGAATTCCGGCGAAACCGTAGGCGTCGGCCTTCTCGGCGATAGTCGCGCTCGCCGTCTGGCGATCCCGTGGGACGGAGATTGCGTACTGGTTGTTGTTGCAGAAGAAGACGGCTGGGGCGTCGAAGACGCCCGCAAAGTTGAGCGCCTCGTGGAAGTCCCCCTCGCTCGTGGCGCCGTCGCCGAAGTGACAGCAGACGACCCGATCGTCGCCCTGGAGGCGAGCGGCCCAGGCCATCCCCGTCGCGTGGGGGAGGTGGCTCGCGATGGAGATGTTGAGGGGGAAGACGTGCTTGGAAGCGAGCCACTCGTTGCCGACCTCGTGGCCCATCCAGTACAGCAGGTACTCTGGTTCGAGCCCGCGGACCGCGATCGCGCCGTGTTCGCGGTACTGGTCGACGATCCAGTCGTCGTCGCGCAACGCGTGCGCCGAGGCGACCTGCGCGGCCTCCTGGCCCGCAAGCGGCGGGTAGGTGCCCATCCGGCCCTGCCGTTGCAGCGAGACCGCGCGCTCGTCGAGGTGCCGGGCGAGTTTCATCTCGCGGTAGATCCGGACGAGCCGCTCGTCGGAGATGTCGGGGACGGTCGCGCCCTCACGGACCCGGCCATCGGCGTCGAGCACCTGTGCCAGTCCGTCCTCGGTCCGCGCGACGCGTTCGCTGTCGCTCACCCCCGAAGCGACGGCCAGCAAGCGCATAACCGTTTTCCCGACGAGAGGGTTCGGCGGTGGGGCCACTCGCCGGGAACCGTCGGCCCTCGGCCGACTACTCCAGCTGGTGGTAATCCAGTTCGTACCCCTCGTCGAGGGCCGCCTGCACCGCCTCGCTCGGCGTGCCGACGGGGGCCGTGTCGACGCGCATCGCGCCGACGCTGTCGCGGCCGATCACGACCGAGCGGCGCCACTCGGGGTCGGTGTCGGGGTGGTCGGTGCGGACGTGGGCGCCGCGGGACTCCTCGCGTTCGAGCGCGCCGCGCACGGTCGCCTCGGCGACGGTCAGCGCGAATCCGAGGTCGAGCGCGAACTCGAAGGAGCGATCGGTCCGGTCGCCGACAGCGAGGTCGGCAGCGCGCTCGCGGAGGTCCGCCAGTTCGTCAAGCGCGGTGGCCAGCCCTTCGCCGTCCCGGAGGATGCCGGCGTGGTCCCACAGCACCTCGCGCACCTCGTCGAGCAGCGCTTCGGGGTCGTGCGTGCCGTCGCGTCCCGACAGCGCCGCGAGATCGGCGAAGCGCGTCTCGGTGCGCTCGCGGAAGTCGACCGCGCGGTCTTCGGCGCCGGAATCGACGCCGCCGGCCGCGAGCCGCTCGGCCACGGCCTGGCCCGTCGCCTCGCCGAACGCGATAGTCTCGGCCAACGAGTTGCCGCCGAGGCGGTTGGCGCCGTGGACGCCGGCCATCGTCTCGCCGATGGCGTAGAGGCCGTCGACGGCCGTCTCGCCCACGTCGTCGACGACGACGCCGCCCATGCCGTAGTGGGCCGTCGGCGCGACCTCGACCGGTTCCTCGGCCATGTCGACGCCCAGATCCGCGAACCGCTCGTACATCCGCGGGAGCCGCTCCTCGATGAACTCGCGCTCACGGTGGGAGATGTCGAGGTAGACGCCTCCGTTTTCAGTTCCCCTTCCCTCCTCGATCTCCTGGGCGATAGCGCGGGCGACCACGTCGCGGGCGTCCAGTTCCATCTGGTCGGGCGAGTACCGCTCCATGAACCGCTCCCCGTCGGCGTTGAACAGCCGGCCGCCCTCGCCGCGGACGGCCTCGGTGACGAGGCGGCCGTCCCACTCCTCGCCGTAGCGGTTCCCGACCATCCCAGTCGGGTGGAACTGGACGAACTCCATATCGAGGAGATCGGCACCGGCGCGGTAGGCCAGCGCGGGGCCGTCGCCGGTGTTCTCGTCGTCCCGCGAGGAGTGGCGACGGTAGAGGCTGGTGTAGCCGCCCGCGGCGAGCACCACGACCTCGGCGTCGAGGGCGACGAACTCCCCGGTGTCCGTGTCGACGGCCGCCGCACCGAGCACCCGGCCGCCGTCGGTGACCAGATCGGAGACGAACAGGTTCTCGCGGTAGGGGATCTCGAGAGCCTGCGCGCGCTCGACCAGCGTGTCGAGCAGCGACTCGCCGGTGTGGTCGCCGGCGAAGGCCGTCCGCCGGAACGACTGGGCGCCGAAGTAGCGCTGGTCGATCTCGCCGTCGTCGGTCCGACTGAAGGCCATCCCCCAGTCGTCGAGTTCCCGCAGCAGACCCGGCATCCGCTTCGTGACCGTCTCGACCTTCCCGGGGTCGTTGACGTGGTGGCCTTCGTTCAGGGTATCGGCGGCGTGGACCGTCCAGTCGTCCTCGGGGTCGTGGGTCCCGAGCGCGCCGTTGATGCCGCCGCGCGCCCACGTGGTGTGAGCGTCGCCGTGGCCCCGCTTGCCGACCACCAGCAGGTCCTCGGGGTCGACCCCCTGCTCGACGAGCTCGATCGCCGTCCGGGCGCCGGCGGCGCCGGCACCGATCACCAGCACTCGTCGCTCGACCGTCTCGTAGTCGCCGCGTTCGACCGTCTCGCGGGTGCTCGATTCGGGCGACGCGCCGGCCGCCGTCCAGTGGGGACGTTCCATGGAGGAAGTTGGTATCGGATCGACTTAACACCAACAAACCGATCGGCCGAAATCGAACGGAAGAGGCCACAGACGGACGAAATTCCCCATCAACGATCGGGCTAGACACGAACGACAGGGCGGGTGGGTGACCGGTCGACCAGCGCCGCGAACTCCGATTAGATTTAAAGGGCGACGCTCGGTACAGGGTGATATGTTCGAGAAGGTCCTCGTCGCGAACCGCGGCGAGATCGCCGTCCGCGTGATGCGCGCCTGCGAGGAGCTCGGCGTCGCGACGGTCGCCGTCTACAGCGAGGCCGACAAACACGCCGGTTTCGTCCGCTACGCCGACGAGGCGTACAACGTCGGCCCCGCCCGCGCCGCCGACTCCTACAACGACGGGGAAGCCGTCATCGAGGCCGCGAGGAAGGCCGACGCCGACGCGATCCACCCGGGCTACGGGTTCATGGCCGAGAACGCCGACTTCGCCGCCCGCGTCGAGGCGGCCGACGGGATCACCTGGATCGGTCCCGCCAGCGAGGCGATGGAACGGCTGGGCGAGAAGACTCACGCCCGCCAGGTGATGCGGGAGGCCGACGTGCCCATCGTCCCCGGGACCACCGAGTCGGTCGAGGACCCCGAGGAGGTCCGGGAGTTCGGCGAGGAACACGGCTTCCCCGTCCTGATCAAGGCCGAAGGGGGCGGCGGCGGGATGGGACAGGAGGTCGTCGAGAGCGCCGAGGACGCCGAAGAGGCGCTGGAGACCGCCCAGCGCGAGGGCGAGGCGTACTTCTCGAACGCCTCGGTCTACCTCGAACGGTTCCTCGACAACGCCCGCCACGTCGAGGTGCAGATCATCGCCGACAAACACGGCACCGTCCGCCACGTCGGCGAGCGTGACTGCTCGCTCCAGCGCCGCCAGCAGAAGGTCATCGAGGAGGGACCGAGCCCTGCACTGACCGACGAGCTGCGCGAGGACATCAGGGAGGCCGCCCGCAGGGGCGCCGACGCCGGCGACTACTACAACGCCGGCACCTTCGAGTTCCTCGTCGAGGACGAGGACCGCAACGACGAGGGCCTGCTCGACGCCGACACCGACTTCTTCTTCCTCGAAGTCAACACGCGGATCCAGGTCGAACACACCGTCACCGAGGAGTTGACGGACATCGATCTGGTGAAGTGGCAGATCCGCGTCGCCGCCGGCGAGGAGCTGACCTTCGAGCAGGACGAGGTGGAACTGGAGGGCCACGCCATGGAGTTCCGTATCAACGCCGAGAACGCCGCCGACGACTTCGCGCCCGCCACGGGCGGGGAGTACGAGGTGTACGACCCGCCGGGCGGTATCGGCGTTCGCGTCGACGACGCTCACCGCCAGGGCGACGATCTGGTCACCGACTACGACTCGATGGTCGCGAAGCTCATCACCCACGGCGAGGACCGCGCCGAGTGTATCGCCCGGGGCAAGCGCGCCCTGGCCGACTACACCATCGAGGGCTTCCCGACGATCATCCCCTTCCACCGCATGATGCTCACCGACGAGCCGTTCCTCGACGGCCGTCACACCACGAAGTACCTCGACGACGACGTGGACCCCGAGCGCATCGAGGCCGCACAGGAGCGGTGGGGCACCGAGTCGGCGAGCGGCGGCGACGACGAAGACGTCGTCGAGCGGGAGTTCACCGTCGAGGTCAACGGCAAGCGCTTCGAGGTCGAACTCGAGGAGCGCGGCGCGCCGGCCATCCCGACCGAGGTCGACGGCGGTTCGGGCGGTGGACAGGCCCAGCGCCCGCAACCGGGCGGTGGCGGCGGGTCGAGCGGCGGCGACTCCGGCGGCGTCTCCGCCGAGGGCCAGGAAGTGACCGCCGAGATGCAGGGCACCATCCTGGAGGTCAACGTCGCCGAGGGCGACGAGGTGGCGGCCGGGGACGTGCTCTGCGTCCTCGAAGCGATGAAGATGGAAAACGACATCGTCGCCGAGAACGGCGGCACCGTCACCGCCGTCGCCGTCAGCGAGGGCGACTCCGTCGACATGGGCGACGCGATGTTCGTCCTCGACTAGTCGCTGTCCTCGATCGGTCGCTTCGCTCGGCTACTCCTCTTGCTCGGACGGCAACTCGACGCTACTCGTGGCGTCCTCCGTCAGGACGACCTCGAAGGGGGTGTCGGCAGGCGCCGCTTCGGCGTCGAGGTAGCCGACCGCCAGCGCCGAGTACGCCGTCTCTCCCTCCAGAGAGACGTCGACAGTGGTGACGACCGACCCGTCGTTGCCCTCGGTCGCCTCGCGGATCTCGACCGTGTAGTCGCCCTCGGGGACGGTGACGTAGTCCGAGGCGTTGCCGAAGCTCACGTTTTCGGCGAGCACGACGCTCCCGTTCTCGGCCGTCACGTCGACGGTGGGCGCGTCGGGCGAGAGGTGAGCGACGCGGACGGCGCTCTCGTTCTCGGCGGGCGTGAACGCGTCGTCTTCGAACGCCACCGGCTCGAAGGACGTTTCGGCGCCCTCACTGATCTCCCCGCTGGCCGCCAGCGTGGTCACCGACCGCGCCTCGAGGGTGACCTCGTCGTCGAACACCACCGTATCGGGGTCGTCCGCCGCCGCGATGGTGACGTTGTAGGTCCCGGCTTCGAGAGTCAGGTAGTCGCTGACGGTTCCGAACGAGACGTCCGAGAGGACCGTTTCGTCGTCGACCGTCACGTCGACCGACGGCGCGTCCGGCGAGGCGTGAGCCACTCTGAGGTATGTCGTGTCCTGTGAGTTCCCCGCCGCGTTCATCGCTGCGACGACGCCGACCGTCGCGACGCTTCCGACCAGCACGGCCGCGAGCAGTACCGCTATCAGTCTTCTGTTGGGTGTCCGTGACATCACGCTTCGAACTCGTCGGTTGCCAATCTTTGTTATATACTGACGCATGGCGGGAACGGTCACCGCCCGATCGGCTAGTGTCACCTTTTCGCCCTCGTGTGCCGGCAGTTACCGCGACGTGGTTCGATCCAGCGGCTACCGGTCGGCGACCGCACGAAAACCTGGAAACGGTGCGGGTGTGTCGGTGGACCGGTCGGATCGGTGGCGATGGGAAAGGCGAGCGAACTCGCGAGTAATCTCGGCTGAGAGCGTCGTCGGGTCGGATCCGAGCGCACCCAGCGGGTCGCACCGCCGATTTCGGGACGCGCTGGCGGCGCTCGTCTCGTCGAGCAAGTCCCGATTCCGTGGGTCGCGGCCCTGCAGGTCGGGTCAGTCCGGCGGACCGAACGCGAACGCCCCGTCGCGCACCGCGCGGACGAACTCCCAGGGGTAGTAATGATCCCACCCGTCGACGTGCGAGCGGTCGACGTCGTCGACGACGACGCACGCCGACGCGTCGTCGTGCAGGTCCGCGATCAGTCGGAGGCGTCGTTCGCGCGTGGGCATCGCGCCCGCGTCGACGTGTGGGGCGGCCGCGGCGAACAGCCTCCGGAGGACGGGGTAGTCGTGGAGGTGCCACTCGATCCACAGTGCCCCGGCGAGCAGTCGCGGACGGGCGCGGCCGGCACCGACTCCCGAGAGGAGTTCCGGGACGCCGGGGACCGACGCCTCGTAGCGCAGTCGCTGGTTGCCGATCGCCCAGACCTCGACCGCCGCGCGTTCGTCGAACGACCGCAGCCACGCGAGCGGGACCGCCTCGCGGTCCGGGGGCGGGTTCACGTCGACCGTCTCGTCGCGGTCGAACGCGAGGACCGTCGTCATCTACCGGAACCGACGACCGGAGTCGGCTTGAAATCGACGGTGAGCTCGCCCCCGACGAGCGGTCGCAACTCGTTCGTCGGTCAGTCCTCCTCGACGTCCAGCGCGATCCGACCGCCCGGACCGTCCGCCCGAAGCAGTTCGGCCCCGTCGACCCGGAGGACCACGCAGTCATCGGACGTCGACCGGGCGGACTCGGCAGTGCCGGGACACGGGACCGGCCCCCCGTCGGTCGGCGCGTCGGACTCGCGACAGGGACAGTCGCTCGCACCGTCACGGACCGTGACGTAGTCGTCGTACAGCGCCAGGAGCGACGGTACGGCACTCGCGACGAACCGCGAGCACGCCAGGAGGACGAGTGCCGAAAGTGTGGCGAACACCAGCCACCGTCGGCCCCGATACGCACCGAAGACCGAGATAGCGACCAGTATCTGTTGCCACCGCTGGCCGCCCGAAATTGTCCGCAAGAGGACGATACTCAGCTGCTCGGCACCCATCTCGCCGGACGGGCGCTGGCGGGCGGTCGATTTCGTGTCGCATCCGTTGTCTCGTACAGGCATCGTTTTGCCCGGGAACGCGCCACGTCACCGGAACCGGTGAAATACACGTTCCCTAGTAACACAGTGACTCCCCAGTAGCAAAGTATTACACACTGAACGCTGTTCAAGCCGTGATTATCGGACTCGACGTGAACCCTACTCGGCGGAACGGCTCCCTACCGCGGGAGGAGACGTCGACGCCACTGCGTCGGCATCGATCCGAGCGGTGGTCGGCAACCCGACGTGAGAGGCCGGTGGCCGATCGGAACCCGGCGGCTGCTAGTGTACGATTAACAATGCGCCCGTCTCGCGTGAGTCACCACTCGTGAGGGTCACCGAAGCGGTCGATGGGATCGATCCGTCCGGTGACGCGATCGTAGCTGTCGATTCGAGCGAGGTGGGTGGTGGGTGTCGATTCGAGCGGGGTGTCGGACGGCAGGAGGACACGATGTACGTCGGTATCGACCATTCGACGACGGGGATCAAAGTCGCGTGTACCGGTGAGGACGGCGAGTTACGGACGGCTTTCCTGATAGACCGCCGAGACCTGGAGACGGTCGAGGAGACGTTGGCGATCCTCGACGACCGGGTCGGCCTCTCCCGGATCACGCTCGCAACGATCACGTACGCGTTCGGCAACGCGATCGACGAGATCGAAGCGATCGAACGCGTCCCGAACAGAGGCGTCACCGATCTCGTGGGGCTCGACTACGGCACGGGAGCGGGAGCGGCGGTCTTCGACAGGCTGCGTGAGGCCGACGTTCCGGCGGTGGTCCTCCCGGGTGTCCATCGCGGACTCGACACGCTCCACGACTACTTCAGACACTACTCCGTGCTGGCCGGCGCCGACAAGGTCGCCTCCATGCGGTACGCGCTCGAACGCGTGCGGGCCGACTTCGGTGCCTCGGGGACGTTCATCTGGGCGTGCGCCAGCTCGTCCTGTATGGCCGGGCTCGTCTGTAACGGACGGCTCGCCGGCTTCTTCCACTGGATCGGGCCGGTCCACGGCTGGCCGGACCCCCAGGCAGTTCGTCGGGCCGCCGACTCCGGCTTCGACGACGTGTTCATGCAGTGCGGGCTCGTGGCGCGCCGCGAGGACGACCTCACCGAGGTTCACGATATCACCGACCCGGAACTGCTCGAACTCGTCTCCCTGGCGGCGATTCAGAACGTCTACGCACTCTACCCGTTCGCCCTGACACTCGACGAGGGGCTCGACGCGGTCGCTTTGAGCGGCCGCCTGATGCGGCGCGAGCAGCCGTTTCCGGTCGGACGGCGGGTCTACGAACGGTGCGTCGATCTCGCTCCGGTCCGGTTCGTCGAACCGTACGCGTCGGCCCACGGCGCGGCGCTCGTCGCGAAGGACGTGGCCCACGGCGCCGACCACGTCCTCGGCATCCCGGTCGGGAGCGTCCCGGCCGACGACGGCGAGTAGGACGACTCATACGGATTATCGCGAGTCGTTCCGTGGTCGACCCGAGAAACGCTTGCGATAGTCCGTATCAGGCCGTCGCCGTCTCCGCGTCGGAGAGCAACGCCTCGAACCGGTCGTCGGCCCACGCTCGTGCGCCGTCGGAGTCGTTGACGATGACGGCCGCGAGTCCGCCCCCGTCACCGCCGACGGGGACGGCGACCGTGTCGTCGACGACGAGCAATCCGTAGCCGCTGGTCGTCGCGATCTCGTGGATCTCGACGTGCTCGGCCCGGCGCACCTGCTCGAAGCGTTCAGGGTAGTTGCGCGCCAGCGTCTCGACGACGTCGGTCGTGAACGCGAACGTCGCCGGCACCTCGTCCTCGACCACGAGCGACGCGAACGCGTCCACGTACGACGGCATGACCGTACTCGAATAGCCCCTGATCGCCGACGCTCCGTCGGCCACCTCGACGATGTCCAAAAACGGCTCCTGAGGCGCGTGTTCGGCGGCTCGGCGGACGCTGGCCCCGTCCAGTAACTGCATGTCGATCTCACAGTCGTCCGGGAGATGCGAGAGGACATCACTCAGATCGGCGAGCGTCGAGACCGTCGCGCGCGTTCGTGTGAACTCTTCGCAGAGCAACTGGCCGAACTTCGTCAGTTCGTACGTGGTCCCGACCGACGTGACCGCGCCGAGTTCCTCCAGTTCCCGAAAGGATCGGTCGATCGTCGGCCGGGAGCAATCGACACGTTCCTGAGCCGCCCGCTTGTCGAGGGTCCCGCCACAGACCAGACCGAGCAGCTCCGTTCGTCTGTTATAGATATCGAAAATTTCGGAGACTGTTTGTCGGACCATCGATCACACCAACTCGTTTCAGACGGTAAAATATGCAGTTCGTTCACGACAACGAAACTGGATAATTGAACGTCTAACGTCGGTCAGAACCACACCATCCCGGTCGGATCGCCGCCTGGGCCCGAGGGCACCGCGTCGGTCGACTGTGTCGCGGGCGGGAGCCACCCGCGACGACGTAACTGGGGTCGACCGGGACAGTCTCCCTCTCGATACTAATACCGTCTCTCGCGGTCGCGGGCCGGATCGCTCCGGACGACTTACAACGTTGCCCGGACAACGCGTCCCCATGCAGGAGACGCGCGAGCGGGTCCTCGATGGGCTGACCGACGGACCCGTCACCGGGCCGGAGCTGGCAGAACGCCTGGACGTGTCGCGGGCGGCCGTCTGGAAACACGTCGAGGCGCTGCGCGAAGAGGGGTTCGGGATCGCCAGCCGGGACGAGGGCTACGAACTCGTCGAGGTTCCAGAGTTCGGCGGTGCCGCCGTCGAGTACGGGCTGGAAGCGCCCTTCGACGTGGAGTTTCACGACTCGATCCCGTCCACGAACGCCCGCGCTCGCGACCTCGCGGGAGAGGGCGCCGCTGACGTGGCCGTCCTCGCCGACGAGCAGACCGGCGGGCGGGGGCGACTCGACCGCGCGTGGTCCTCGCCCAGCGGCGGGATCTGGCTGAGTCTGCTGGTCCGCCCGGACGTGCCGCCCGCCCACGCACCGGCGTTCACCCTCGCGGCCGCCGTCGCCGTGACGCGAGCCGCCCGCGAAGCCGGCGTCGACGCACGGATCAAGTGGCCCAACGACGTGGTCGTCGCCGGGGAAGACGCGGAGAGCGACGACGGCGAACGGAAACTCGCGGGGATCCTCACGGAGATGGAGGGGGAGGCCGACCGCGTCTCGTGGGTCGTCGTCGGGACGGGGATCAACGCCAACCTCGAGCCGGCGGCGCTGCCGAGCGAGGCCCGGCCCGCGACGCTACTCGACGAGGTGGGCGCCGTCGACCGCCGGCTGTTCACTCAGCGGGTCGTCGAGGCGTTCGACGAACTGCGCGCGGACCCGGAGTCGGTGATCCAGGCCTGGAAGAAGCACGCCACGACGCTCGGCAAGCGGGTGCGCGTGGACACGCCGGCCGGAGAGGTCGTGGGCGACGCCGTCGACATCGAGTTCCCGGGGACGCTGGTCGTCGACACCGGCGAGGAGCGAGTGCAGGTCACCGCGGGTGACTGCGAGCATCTGCGCCCGATCGTCGACTGACGAGACCGGCGGCTCGGGCGAGCGGCGGAGCGGCGGAGCGGCCGCCGACCGGGTCAGGAACGCTCGACGCCCGCCGCCGGGTCGGCGTCCGCTTCGACGACCGCCTCGGAGTCGGTCGCGCGCTCGCTGACCGGCACCGTCACGACGGGGACCGCCGACTTCCGGACGACGCGCTCTGCGACGCTCCCCAGCAGCAGCCGGTCGATACCGCCGCGGCCGTGCGTACCCATCACGACCACGTCGACGGGTTGCTCGCGCGTGTAGCGGACGATCTCGGTGCTGGGCGTCCCCTCGACCGTCTCGGTCCCGACGGTCACGTCGTCCGGTGCGAGCCGCTCGACCACCTCGAGCGCAGTCTCCCCCTCCGACTCGAGTACCTGACGGACACCCTCCCAGGTGGTCTCCATCGGGAGCCCGGTGAACGTCGTCGCGTCGACGACGTACAGCGCCCGGACCGTCGCGTCGTGGACCCGGGCCAGTTCCCCCGCGTGCTCGACCACCAGTTCGATACCCGCCGAGCCGTCCGTCGGCAGCAGGATCGTGTCGTACATCCCCATGCATGTGAGTACCACACACGGAAGTATAACCCTTCGGCAGGGGCGACATCGAGCGGGAAGCCCGGGCGAGTCCGTCAGTCGCCGGCGAGATACACGTCGGACACGTCCGCGACGCCTGCCCGCCGGACGACGGCACGGACGAGGTCTTTCGCGCCGGCGAGGTTGTCCGAGTCACCGTCGAGGACGAGCAGTTCGGCGTCGCGACCGGGCTCGATTAGCCCGCAGTTGCGGTCGGCGATCGCGGCGCCGTTGACCGTCGCCATGCGCAACACCTCGCGGGCGCTCACGTCGGCGAGCTTCGCGGTGAACTCCATCTCGCGGAACATCGACGGGCTGTTGAGGAAGACGTTGTCCGTCCCGAGCGCGACGGTCGTCCGCTCCAACAGCTCGGCGATCGGCGGGAGACCCACGTCGGTGACGAGATTGGAACGCGGGCAGACGGCGACCGGGATCTCGCTGTCGGCCACGCGGTCCAGATGGAGCCCCTCGACGTGGACCATGTGGACGAGGAAGTCGGGGTCCAGATCGAGCGCGGGGTTGATGTCGGAGGCGTCGACCTCGCCGGCGTGGATGCCGAAGGGCTTGCCGGCGCGGGCGGTCGCCGTCCGCTCCCGCGAGAAATCGGCGTCGTTGGCGCCGCTGGCGCCGAACCCGTCGGCGGCCGCCATCGCCGCGACCGTCTCGCGACCCATGACCATCGGGTCGATGGGCAGCCCGTGGGCCGCCTCCTCGAAGGCCTCGACGCCCTCGACGCCGCCCTCGCGGAACTCGATGCAAGCCGCAGTGCCGGAATCGACCATGAACTGCAGCGACCGCCGCATCGCCTCGACTTTCTCCTCCTGGCTCGCCGCGCGCAGCAGTCGGTGTTTCAGGCCGTCCGGTGGCGCGACCAGTTCCTCCAGCGAGAGACCGCCGCCGGCCTCCTTGGCGATAGAGTCGCCGACGTGGGTGTGGGCGTTGACGAACGCCGGGAGGACGACGTCGTCGCTGTGGGTCGGATCTTCCTCGATGGCGGTGATCTCGCCGTCTTCGACGACGACGCGGCCCTCGACGGGCTCGAACTCGCGCCCGCGGAGGATCCGCCCCTCGAACGTGGTGGAACTCATTACTGAAAGACTCGGGAGCCCTCAATTAAACTCGTCGGGGAGCCCCGGCGTCGGTCGCAGCCGCCGTGGGTGCGGTCGGTGGCGGGTGCGGTCGGTGGCGGGTTCCGGTCAGGTCAACGACCCCACCCTACTTCGCTCACCCTGAGGGGTTCGCTCGTGGAGAGTGGGGTTTGTCCATGAACTCGGCCTCGAACCCATCCGGGTGGGCGGTAAATCCACCGCTCGGCGTCACCGTTCCAGACTTCAGGGCAAGCTGACTGTTGCCCGTCCGCCGAGACGACTGTCGGCCTCGACGGACGTACCGCATACCGATGTTCTTCGCCGCGTTGTAGTCCGCATTCGCTTCCGACTCGCACTTCACGCACTGGAAGCCGCTGCGAGTCGGGCGATTCTCGTCTGCGGTGAACCCGCACTCAGCACATCGCTTCGACGTGTAGGCCGAACCCACTTGCATCACCGAGATGCCTTCTGCTTCGGCTTTGTATACCACTTGCTCGTACAGCGTTCGGAACGCCCACTTGTGCCCCCACGACGCACCGGTTCGGTCCCGGATATGCGTCAAGTCCTCGAATACTATCACGTCGCACTCGTACCGGAGTGCTTCGTCTACGATGGCGTTCGACGCTCGGTGAAGCACGTCCCGAACGTACCGAAGCTCACGGCCACTCGATTGTTCGAGCGTTCTGTGGGCACTTCGCGTTCCGGTCTGCTGGAGCCCGGCGCGTACTTTCTCGAACTCGCGGAGGTCGTGGGTTAGCTCCCGCCCGCTGACAAAGCGGGCAGTACTGGTGACGGCGAGGTTTTCGATACCGAGGTCAACCCCGAGAACCGTTCCGTCCTCGGCGGTGTTCCGTTCAGTATTGGTTTTGTGTCGGCGGAAGCCGATGTGTAAGAAGTACTCGCCGTCGCGGGCGGTGAGCGTACTTTCGGTGACGCTCCATTCGTCTGAATCGAGGTACTGGCGCTGATAGCCATCCTCGGCGTTGGGGAGGGCGAGCGGACATCGGATTCGACTCCTCGTCGTGGCGAGTGACACCGTGTCGTCATCGAACAGTGTCATACTCCGCGTGTCGTATGTAATCGTTGGTGCGGTGAAGGTGGGCTTGCTGACCTTCTGGCCGTTCGAGCGGCGTTCGAGACAGCCGGTGATGGCTTGGGCAGCTTGGTGGGTGGCGAGGATCGCGTGCTGACTTCCGAGGCCGGTGTGTTCGCGCACGTCGTCGTAGGCGAGGGGTTGGACGTCGCTCTTGGCGTTGCACTTGCCCCACGCCATGTCGGTGGCGAGCTGGCAGCCACGCTTCCACTCGGAGATGGTTTCCTCAAGCAACTCGCGTTGCTCGTCATCTACCGAGAGGCGAGTGATTGCCGTCCGACGCACGTACTCATCTGCCACATATTCAATGTAGATGAGTTGCCACTTATAGATGGGAGTTTGTGACGGATACGAACGCGCTCCTCCCCTCCCTACTCACTCGCTTCGCTCGTTCCTTGAGGAAGGGGACCCCGCTCTACCCGATCAGTTGAACTCGTCCAACGTCGCGTGGACGCCCGGCCGCACGTCCCGGACTCTGGTGTCGTCGATGTCGAGCCCGAGCGTCCGGACGGCCGCGTTGCCGACTCGCTCGGCGCTCTCGGCGGGCGCGTAGACGCCCAGCCGCCACTGGTCGCGCTGGGCGGCCCGCAGGGCGTTGACGAGCGTCGACTGCTCGCTTAGCCGGCGCACCTCGCCGTTGACCAGCACCCTGCTACTGGACTCCTTCATCGAGGGGCGACCGGGCACGTCGAGGATCACCGCGTCGGGGTCGACGTTGGCCGCCTCGGCCACGGCCCGCTCGTGGTCGGCGATCGCCGCCTGATCGGTGTCGAGTAAGTTCTCGGGAACGGCTTCCATCTCGGCCCAGACGCCACGCTTGTACAGGTCCCGGCGGTCGAGCCGGTGGGCGAGCGCGGCGGTCGCGTCGCACTCCCGGAGCGCCACGCGCAACCCACAGTCGTCCATCCGCCGGAGTTGCCCGGCGTCGGTGTCGGTGCGGTCGAGCAGCCGCTGGGTCGCCCGCCGGAGCATCGCCTTGGCGATGCGGGCGACGTGGTGGCTGTAGACGGTCGGGTTCATCAGCGCCCGGGCGAGCAACAGACTCTCGGCGGTCTGGACGTTGCCCTCGTCCAGCACGAGGTCGCCGTCGACGAACCGCAGCGCGCGCACCAGCCGCTCGGCGTCGATGGTGCCGTAGGGGACCCCCGTGTGGTGTGCGTCCCGGACGAGGTAGTCCATCCGGTCGACGTCGAGTTCGCCCGAGACGATCTGGCCGAGTTCGCCGTCGCCGGCCACGAGGTCGGCCACGGCCGCGGGGTCGAGGTCGTGGTCGGCCAGCGCGCGAGCGACGGGACCGTCGTCGAGGATGTCGTGGACGTCGTCGTGGTACTTGCCGGTCCGGCGGTGGACGATGTCCTCGACGTTGTGACTGTAGGGGGCGTGACCCACGTCGTGGAGCATCGCCGCCGCGCGCACCCGTTCGGCCTGACGCCCCTCGATACCGAGGTGGGCGAGCGCCTCGTTGGCGAGGTGGTAGACGCCCAGCGAGTGCTCGAAGCGGGTGTGGTTGGCGGAGGGGTAGACGAAGGTGACCGTGCCGAGTTGCTTGACCCGTCGGAGCCGCTGGACGGGCGGCGTGTCCAGCAGCGCCGCCGCGACGCCCTCGACCGCGATGTGGTCGTGGACGCTGTCCTTGATCGTCGTCATCACCCGAGAGTTGTGCGCCACCGGACATAAGGCTCCGCCTCGTCGACTGCAGTCCGGTCCCGACGGTGCGCAAAATCGAGCACACGGGGCCGACGGGCGTAGCTATTTGTGGACTCACGCCGGGGCCGACGTATGGACGTGACCGACTACGAGCTGTTCGAGGTCCCGCCGCGCTCGCTGCTGTTGAAAGTCGAGACGAGCGACGGCCTCGTCGGCTGGGGCGAACCGGTTCTGGAAGGGCGAGCGCAGACGGCCGCGGAGGCCGTTCGGGAGCTGATGGACAGCTACGTCCTCGGTGCGGACCCCTACGACATCGAGCTGCTCTGGCAGCAGATGTACCGCAGCGGGTTCTACCGCGGCGGGGCGGTCCTGATGAGCGCGCTCTCGGGCATCGATCAGGCGCTCTGGGACATCAAGGGGAAGGCACTCGGGGCACCCGTCTACGAGCTGCTGGGCGGGAAGGCCCGCGAGCGGATCAAGCTGTACGCCCACGCCAACGGAGCGGACCCGGGAGACGCCGCACGCAGCCGCGTCGAGGAGGGGTTCAGTGCGATCAAGAGCGGCCCCGGCGTCGACCTCGAACACATCGACCGGACCCCGGCCGTCGAGGCGGCTCGCGAGAACGTGCGGGCGATGCGCGAGGCCGTCGGCGACGACGTGGACCTGATGTTGGACTTCCACGGCAAGCCGTCGAAACCGATGGCGAAGCGACTCGTCGGCGAGCTGGCGGAGTTCGACCCGATGTTCTACGAGGAGCTCCTCGGCCCGGAGAAAAACGACCTGCTCCCGGATCTCGCCGAGCGGACGGCCGTCCCCATCGCGACCGGCGAACGGCTGTACGGACGCTGGGAGTTCAAACCCCTCCTCGAGAGCGGCGCCGTCGACGTCGTCCAGCCGGACGTCTCCCACGCCGGTGGCATCACGGAACTCCGGAAGATAGCGAGCATGGCCGAGACGTACGACGTGGCGCTGGCACCGCACTCGCCGCTGAGTTCGGTCGCGCTCGCGGCGAGTCTCCAGGTGGACGCCTGCACGCAGAACGCGATCATCCAGGAACAGATCGTGTTGAACGAGGACGTCCCGAACTACCTCACGGACATGAGCGTCTTCGAGCACGACGACGAGGGGTACGTCGACCTCCCCAGCGGCCCCGGACTCGGCATCGAGGTCGACGAGGACTTCGTCCGCGAGATGGCGACCGAGGACGCCTGGGACGCGCCGGTCGTGCGCCGGACGGACGGGAGTATCTCCGAGTGGTAACCCGACCGCTCAGCCGACGACCGCGAGCAGGTCGTGCAACTCCTGTTCGGAGGCGTTGCCCTCGCGGACGGGCTCGCGGGGCTGTCGGCCCATCTCCTCGGCGGCCTCGATGGCTGCTTCGGGCGCGTAGTCGCGGTCGTGGGCGAGCCAGGCGGCGAGCACCTGGCCGGTGCGGCCCATCCCGTCGAGGCAGTGGACGACGACCCGCTCGTCCGCGTGGACGGCGTCGTCGAGGAAGGGCAACACCTCCTGTTTCAGGATGGCCGGACGGGCCAGGCGACCGTCGGGGATCGGGGCGTGGAGGACGTCTTCCTCGCCGAAGACGTCCGTGTACCCGTCGACTGCGGGGTCGGCGGGCGACTGGTCGCCGGGGAGGAGCGAACAGACCCGCTCGACGTCGTTGGCGCGGGCGACGGCGATCCAGTCTGCGAGGGCGTCGCTCCGGTCGGCCGCGCTGTGCCAGCCGGGGCTGCAGGCACCGTAGACGTACTCCTCGTCCGGTGCGGCGGGGGCGAGCCGGTGGGCGTCCGACCCCGACTCGCGGTCGTGAACGTCTGGCATCTGGGGGTGGTCGTACCACTCGACGCCCCCTCTTGAGTCACGCGGTGCAATTCTCACCGTTGACAATTGCGTGCGCCGGCGTGGCAGGGTCGCGGTCGCGAGCGCCGGCTTCGGCGGTCAGTCGTCCTCGACGAGATAGCGGAACGCCCGGAGCGTGTTGCGACCGCTCTCGGTCAGCGAGACGCGGGTCGAGCGGCCGACGGTTTCGAGGGCGACGTAGCCGGTGTCGGCGAGCGGGCCGAGGACGTGGCTGTCAAGCAGGCGGTACTCGCTCTTGCGGTTGGCGGCGTCCCGGTCGGCGATGAAGGGCAGGCCCTCGCTCTTGCCGAAGTCGATGAGGTCCCGTTTCCGGGCGCCGTCCTGGCGGTCGAGGTGGTCCATGACCGCGACGTGCTGGGGTTCGGGGCTCTGCATCGGGTAGGTGGGGAGTTCGGTGATCTCGCGGATGCCCTCGGCCACGTCGCCGTCGGTCTCGGCGGCGTAGCGCTGGGCGCGGACGTAGTAGGGGGTCGCACCCGTCGCCATGCAGGCGATCATGCCGCCGATGGCGGTGACCTTCGACCCAGAGGCGAGGTTGACGTACACCTCGTGGTCGGCGAAGCGCGTGGCGAGTTCGGCGACGGTCCCGATGGAGTCGTAGAAATCGAAGACGTCGCACGGCACCGTCTCGTGGTCGATGCCCGCCTCCTCGAACCGGCCGCGGACCGTCTCGACGTAGGAAGGGTGGTCGGTCTCGTCCTCGTAGCGCAGGAGGACGACCCGGTCGGCGCGTAACTCGACCGCCGGCAGGACGATCCGGTCGTTCTCGTAGCCCACCGGGATCAGGTGGACCCGCTCGGCGACTTCCATATCACTCCGTCTCGGCCCGCCCTCAAAACGATTGTCCAGACACAGCCGACACAGATAGCGACGCTCGCCGAGAACGCCCCGCGGGATTTTTGAGGGAGTCTCACTTTCGTCCGACGTATGCCGGTCATGGCGAGCGACGACTTCTCGGTCCACACGGACGACTGCGACCGATTCGACGACGGGATGCCGATATCGAACCTGCCCGACGAGGTGACCGCTATCGACGACCTGGACTGCGAGTGCTGGAGCGGCTTCGACTCGCTGGCCGAGGTCGAGTGAGCCCGCGACGGTGTCGGCGCCGGGTCCCGGCGCCTTTATCTCAGCGCCCCGTCTCGAACCGGACCCATGGCGCCCGAACACGTCAACCGCGAGGCCGTGGAGCGACGGCGGGACCGCCTCCAGGCGGAGTACGGCGAGGTCCCGGTCGAGCGGATCCGCGACGAGGTCCCCCCGGAGCGATTCGCGACGCTCTGTGCCGAGTCCCGGGAGGGCTACATCGGCGGTGCGTACTGCTGGGTGGTCCGCGAGCCGGACCAGACGGCGCCGCTCACGGAGTCGATGCCAGACGACCTCGAAGCCGACCGGCGCGTCCTGATGATCCTCAATCGCGCCGACGAGCGATGGGGCCTCCCGGGGGGCGGACAGGAGGGCGACGAGACCTTCGAAGCGGCCGCGGTCCGGGAGGTGCGAGAGGAGACCGGGGTCGACTGTGAGGTGACCGATACCTTCCACCTGCGGCGCGTGACCGCGGAATCGACCGGCGACCGCGACGAGCGCCTGCACGCGCTGTACGTCTTCTTCGACGCCGCCTACGTCGACGGTCACATCGCCGTCCAGCCCGGTGAACTCAACGGGGCGGCGTGGTTCGCCGAGCCGCCCGAGCGCCTCCAGCCCGCCAACGCCGTCCGCGCCGACGATTTCTGGCCGGACTTCGAGGCCGACGACCCGCTGGGCGACCGCTCGGACTGAGAGAGTGCGCCGCTTCGAGACCGCGGGTCATCGTCGGTCCGGCGTCGGCCCTGCTCCGTCGGGCGCCGGCGCCGCTCAGTCGATCGCCCGGATGCGGTTCATGCGGCAGATGGGACAGCAGACCGCGGTCTCGCTCCGCGGGATGACGAACTCGACCTCGCACGTCAGACAGACGTACGTCCGTCCAGGCGTCGGACCGACGCCCGGTGTCGCGGGGTGTCGCTGCTCGCCGCCGTCCGGCGATCGATTCGGGCGCCGTGCGTTCCAGTGGATTGGCATAGGTCCCGACCCGCTCGGAGGTCGGGACGCCAGAGATATGCCAGTTGTTACCGGTTAAATCGGGGTTTCTCTCGCCATACTCACCGATTCGGGCGGTCGGGCCGCCGTCCCGCGCGTCCGGTGTGCCGCGAGGGCGTACCGCGACCGAGGTACCAACGTCCAAATACCGCGCCCGACAACGCACGGGGTATGGACGAACTCCGCGACCCGTCGACGCTGCGCGAGGAGCCCGGTGTCGAGTACACCGAGGCCAGGACGACCGACAGCGCGGACGCCTTCGAGTACTACGCCGAGATCGAGGGACTCGTCGCCGTCGGCGTCACGAACGACGACGGTGCGGTCCTGCTGATGGACAGCCCCCACGGCCGGCGGTTGCCCTACGGGCACGTTCCGGGTGGTGCCGACTGGCTCGACCGCGCCGGGGAGATCGCCACGACCCTGACCGGCGTCGACGCCGCGGCCGCCGAGGTCCTCCGGGTCAGCGCGGTCACCCACGAACTGCGGAGCGACCCCGACCGGACCGCAACCAGCTACGACGCCGTCGTCGGGACCGAACCGGTGGCCGGCGAACCCGTCGCCGACGACCCCACGTTCGGCGAGTGGTCGGATCTGGACCTGGCGTGGTTCGACGAGGTGCCCGACGACGCCTACCACGCCCACGGCGACGCCGTCGACGACATCGAGTACTTCCTGGCGTGACTGTGTCGACTGTGTCTTCGTTCACGTCGGAGAGACCCGTGTCAGCACAGTAGCTAAGCCGCGACCGTCGCCCCTCTCAACTATGACCACGGATCTCTCACCCGGCTGTGACGCGCCGGCCGACGACGCGGGCGCCGAGGACGACGCCGAGACCGCCTCGGACCTGTGCGAGCGGGTCCCCGTCGACGACGACGCGCCCGTCGCGTCGGTATGAGTATGCCCGAGTCGACCGACCTGACGATCCGCCGATACCGCGCCGGCGACGGCGAGCGCGTCCGCGAACTGAACCGCGAGGCGATGGCCGAGACGCCCGAGTGGGTCGTCGACGCACCCGATACGGACCTCGACGACGTGCGCGACCACTACCTCGAGGCCGGCGGCGAGTTCCTCGTGGGCGAGGTCGACCGCAGGGAGACCTCGAACGGTGAGCGGGGAGGGACGATCCGCGAACCGGACTGTGAGATCGTCGCCACCGGCGCCGTCGAACCGCTCGACGGCTGGATGGCCGACCGCTTCGACGCCGCGGCGGGGACCGGCGAACTCTCCCGCGTCCGCGTCGATCCGGCGATGCAGGGCCGTGGGTTCGGTACCCGGATCGTCGAGGAACTCGCCCGCCGGGCGCGTCGCCGGGGCTACCGCGCGCTGGTCTTGAACACCGGCGCGGACAACGAGCAGGCCCGCGGGTTCTACGAGTCACTCGGCTACGCCTGCGTCCGCGAGGAGACCGTCGAGTTCGACGACGTGACCCTCGACCTCGCGCTGTACTGGCGCCGCGTCGAGGGGTGACCGCGGGTCCGGTCATCTCCCGCGAGTCGAACTGTCGACGCTCCCGGAGGGCTTTTCTCCCGACCCGCCCGACCCACGGGCGTGCGCCGGAGTCTCCGGTTCCTGGCGGGCGTCCTCGTCGGCGGCGGCGCGCTCGCCGGCTACCTCGCGTTCGTCGGCGTCGACAGCGTCGCCGCTCGCCTCTCGGCGGTCGCCCCCGGACTGCTCGCGGCGGTCGCGGTCCTCGTCGTCGCCGAGGGCGTCGTCGACGGCCTGGGCTTCTGGGCCTCGGTCCGCCCGCTCGGCGACGGACTCACTGGCAGCCGGAGCGTCCAGTTCGCCGTCGCGGGTGACTTCTTCGACACGCTGAGCCCCGCCGGGCCGGTCAGCTCCGAACCCATCATGGCGACGTTCGTCGGGACCGCGACGGACACGACCTACAGCGAGGCGCTCGCGGTCCGCTCGGTCGCCAAGTACGTCAAGTCCGGCGCCCAGCTGGTCGTCTCGACGGCCGCCGCGCTCGTGGTCGTCCTCGGTGGTCCCGCGCCCCGGTACTTCCTCACGACCCTCGGCGGCGCCGTCGTCGGACTCGCCGTCCTCGGCACCGTCGTCGTCCGGTTCCGCGACCCGATCGGCGACGGCCTCGCGGTCGTCCTCGCGCCGGTGGTCCGGTGGACCTCCTCGCTGTACCGCGAGACCCCCCACGATCGTTCCGTCGTCGAGCGGGCGCTCGACCGGTTCTGGACCCGGATCGTCCGGTTCCGGGACCGACCGGGGCTGCTCGCGCTGATCGTCGTCGGCGGCGTGGCCGAACAGGTGTTGACCGCGGCCGCGCTGTGGGTCGCGCTCGTCGGCGTCGGCGCGGAGGTGGGCGTCCTCGCCCTCGTCCCGCTGGTCGTCGTCGTCCCGCTCCCGCAGGTCGCGAGCGCGGTCCCGATCCCCGGGAGCCTCGGCGCCTACGACGTGCTGCTCGGCGGTGCGATCGGCCTCGTCACCGCCGTCTCGCCCGCCACGGCCGCCGCGGGCGTGCTGGTCGTCCGGACCGCGACGCTGCTGTTCAGCGTCGTCGTCGGCGGCGTCGCCGTCGCCTTCCTCCGCGGGTGGCGACTCCGGTGAAAGGTCCCGTCGAGCGGGGTCGCCGTCGCCCGCGCGAGAATCGAGCGCTGTCCGCGCCGGGCATAAAGAGTTTAGGCGGAGAGTGTCGAATCGAGGGCCATGACCGACTACACCGTCGAGTTCGCTGGGACCGGTGAGACGATCACGGTCTCGGACAAAGAGACGATCCTCAGTCGGTGCATCGAGGAGGGCATCGCCCAGGAGTACTCCTGTCGCGTGGGGATGTGTCTCGCCTGCTCGGCGAAGATCGAATCCGGGGAGGTCACCCAGCCCGCCGCCCGCGGGTTCACCGACGAGGAAGCGGAGCACTACGCGCTGACCTGTATGGCCCGCCCGCAGTCGGATCTGGTCCTCGACCGCGGCAAGTACCCGCCGAGCATCGAGGACGACGCCGCACGGGCCGCGGGCGCCGACCCCGACGCGGTCTCCGCGGACGACTGACCGCCCCTCGAAACGGAGCCCCCAGTCCCATGAACGTCCTCCGCGTCGTCGGCGTCGCCGTCCTCAGCGTCGTCGACGCCCTCGTTCCCGCCGTCGTCGCCGCGCTCACCGTCCTCTTTTTCGCCGTGGACCCGTGGGTCGACGCCGCGAACCCCTGGGTCCTGTCGGCCGGCGCGGGCGTCGCCGTCTTCCTCGGCACGCTCGTGGTCGGGTTCGCGACGACCATGCTCGGCCACGGGCCGTTCCCGGTGACCAGACTCACCAAGCGGCTCTGGCAGTGGTGGCACCGACCCTGGTTCGCCGGTCGCGACCGGCGCGGTCGGTAGCCCGTGGCACTACACCGCACGGCGACGCAACCGCTTTTCCTCCGGGACGTGACGACCCGGACATGAACGACAGCGGTGCTCCCGACGAGTTCACCACGCCACGGCCCGCCGAACCGGGCGACAGCGTAGCCGTGATCGCGCCCTCCAGCGGCGCGGCGACGGTGTTTCCGGACGTGCTCGACCTCGCGCTCGAACGCCTGCGCGACCGCTTCGACCTCGACCCGGTGGTCTACGACACCGCCGAGACCGACCCCGACGAACTCCGCGCGAATCCGGAACTGCGCGCCGCCGACGTACACGAGGCGTTCCGCGACCCCGATATCTCGGCCGTCTTCGCGACCATCGGCGGCGACGACCAGGTCCGCGTGCTGCGACACCTCGACCCCGAGATTCTCCGGGCCAACCCCACTCGCTTCTTCGGGATGAGCGACAACACCTGCCTCGCCAGCTTCCTCTGGACCCAGGGGGTCGTCTCGTTCTACGGCGGACAGTTGCTCAACGACGTGGCGACCGCCGGCCACCTCCCCGAGTACACCGAGCGGTACCTTCGGCGAGCGCTGTTCGAGCCGTCGCTGGGCGAACTCGCTCCCGCCGAGAGATGGACCGACGACACCGTCGAGTGGGCTCGCGAGGACTTCCGTGAGGTCGAGCCCGAGTACGAGCCCAACGACGGCCCGCGCTGGGACGTGCCCGACGAGCGCGAGGGCGAGGTGATCTCGGGGCGGCTCTGGGGCGGCTGTCTCACCGTCCTCCCGTGGCTGCTGGCCGCCGACCGGGCGGTTCCCGCCCCGCAGGCGCTCGACGGGGCCGTTCTGGCGCTGGAGACATCCGAGGAACTCCCCACGGCCGAGGCGGTACGGCGGAAGCTCACCACGCTCGGCGAGCGCGGCCTGCTCGAACGGTTCGCTGCCGTCCTCGTGGGCCGTCCGCAGACGCGTAGCCGCGAGGTCGAGCGGACCGACGAGGAACGAGCCGAATACCGCGCGGACCAGCGAGCGGCCGTCCGCGAGTGGGTTCGAGCGTACAACCCCGGGGTCCCGATCGTCTTCGACCTCGACTTCGGCCACACGAACCCGACGGCACCCGTACCGATGGGCGGTCGGGTCGAGGTCGAGACCGGCGAACGGCGGATCGAGTTCCGGTGAGTCCGCCGAGTCGCACCGGCGACCGGCGTCACTCCTCGTCGATCGGGTCGAAGGCGTTGTCCCGCGTCGGGAACGCGCCGGATTCGACCTCTTCGACGTACCGTTCGACCGCGTCGCGGATCTCGGCATCGAGGTCCGCGTACTGCTTCGAGAGGCTGTACGGTTCGGCGCCGAGCCCGAGTACGTCGTTGATCACCAGCACTTGGCCGTCGACGTAGCGGCCGGAGCCGATGCCGATGGTCGGCACGTCCACGGCTTCGGTGACCTCGCGAGCGACCCCCTCGCTGACCGTTTCGAGGACGATGGAGAACGCGCCCGCTTCCGCCAGCCGCCGAGCGGTCTCGACGATCGCTTCGCCCGACGAGGAGGTGTCGGTGTCGCGGCCCTGGACGTAGGCGCCGCCGATCTCCTGTTTCCGCTGGGGCGTGAACCCGACGTGGCCCTGGACGGGGATCCCGAGTTCGGTGAGCCGGTCGACGATCTCGATCGTCGTCTCGCCGTAGGGCGCCGTCTCCAGCTTGACTGCGTCGGCGCCCGCCTCCTTGAGGAAGCGACCGGCGTTCTCCACTGATTCGGCCGTCGACGTACCGTAGGTGAGGAAGGGCAGGTCGGCGACCACGAACGCCTCCTCGGTGCCCCGGACGACCGCCGCGGCGTTCGACAGCGCCTCGTCGAGTGTGACCGGCAGCGTGTCGTCGTAGCCGAGGTGGTTGTCGCCGGCGCTGTCGCCGACGAGGATCATGTCGACGCCCGCCGCGTCCACCTGCGCGGCGATCGGCGCGTCGTAGGCCGTCAGCATCGTCAGCGGCTCGCCGCCCTCGTACTTCTCGTAGAGGTCCGGAATCGTCGTGCGAGACATCGCGATTGGTCGCTCTTCGACGGCCAACGGTTTATCAGTTGTCGGACTCCGACGGCGACGTTCGGTATCGCGTCCGAGTGGACCGGTCGTGTCGGGCGGTCGTGTTCTGAACTGCATTCGAGCGACGGCGACCGCGGTCGACGGGAGGCGCCGAACGCCCTCGGCACGCTCGCGCGATCTGTGCGACATATCCTCGCTCCGTTCGGATAGGGGCCGCCCAGACCGCCCGACCGCACCTCGCCCGTTCAGTCCACCAGGGATACCACAGCAACCGCACCACGCCACACACCTCCCCAGCCGATTCGCTCGCTCCCTCCGGTCGCTCACTCGTCCCTCGCGCAGTTCCGTCGCGGCCGCTCGTCCGCTCCGGACTCGCGGCCGCGACAGCGCGCGCCACTGCGACCGCTCACTCTATCACCTGCACTGAACGACACGGGTCCGGTTCGGTGTGTCTACCGCCGGCTGGGAACTCCGGCGGCGTTCGACCTATCGGTCGCTCACTCCGCCGCGTCGGCGGCGTCGAGGTTCTCCAGCGTGATCCCGATCCCGGCGGCCGTCCCGAGGATCGCCGCTCCCGCCAGCCCGAAGGCGACCACGAGGGGGTCGGTGTCGGAACCGGCGGTCTCGCCGACGAGCAGCATCGTGAACGTGAACAGGCCGGCGAACGCGCCCGACCACAGCGACGGGCGCTTCCACGAGCCGACGCGCGACTTCAGGTCGAAGTGCGCCCTCCAGAACAGGCCCAGACCGACGGCGTAGACGAATCCGAACCCGACGGCGCCGAGGTGCAGCCCGACGACCGCCCGTAGGACGGCGGCGACACCGAGCCCGAAAGCGATACTCAGCGGCCAGTAGAAGCGGGCGCGCATACTCCGGATGCGCCCACGCCTGCCAAAAAAGTATTGCTGAACAGACCGTTCGGCGGCCGAATCCGCCCGGTCAGTCGCCGTCGGCGCCGACCGGGAGCGTGACGCCGTCGCCGTCGAGTCCGTCGGCCGCAGCTTCGATCTCGACTCGGCCGCCGTCGCGGTCGGCGCGGACGACGGCGATACAGGTGCCGTGGTAGGCCGAGCGAGTTTCGCCGACCCAGGGCTCGTCGCTGTCGAGGTCGCCGTTGTCGACGCCGGCGATCTCGCCCGCGCCGGAGACCGAGACGTCGACCTCGTGGTCGGCGCGGGGGACGCGCACTCCGTCGTCGTCGACGACGGTCGCCTCGGCGTACACGAGGTCGCGGCCGTCGGCGGCCAGCGTCTCGCGGTCGGCCGACAGCTCGACCGCCGCGGGCTCGCCCGCCGTCGCCAGCTCGTGTTCGGCGACGACCTCTCCGTCTTCCTTCGCCACGGCGCGCAGGGTGCCCGACTCGTAGGGGACGTACCACTCGATGGGACGGGGGCCGTAGTCGGCGGCGTGCTGGGTCCCGAGGAACTCGTCGTTCTGGTAGAGTTCGACCGTCTCGGCGTTCGTGTAGGTGTAGACGTTCACGAATCCCTGCGAGTCCTCGCGGTCGGGGAAGTTCCAGTGCTCCGAGAGGGGCGGGCCGCTCCACGCCGGGCGACAGGCCGGGCGCTCGCGGTCGTGGTCGACGGCGGCGGCGAAGACGACGGGCTCGTCGGACCAGGCGGCCTGGTGGAACCGTCCGGAGGGCTTGATCGCACCGGTCGTGTCGATCAGGCCGGTGGGCCATCCCTTGCTCGGCCAGTCGCGGGCCTCGCCGAGGTAGTCGATGCCCGGCCAGAGGAACTGCCCGCAGACGTCCGACCGCTCCGCCACGTCGTACCAGGGGTTGCGCGGGACAAAGGCGAGCGGGTCGTCGCCCGACCCGCGGAAGAAGCGGCGGTTCTCCGAGCCGAGGATGGGCAGGTCGATGCCCGCCTCGCGATAGTCGTCGTACCAGTGTTCCTGGTAGTTGCCGACGAGCACGTCGACGTGCTCGGCGACGCGCTCGATGTTGTCGACGACGCCCTCGGTGCCGTCGCCCCACGGCGGATTCCCGTACGTGACGGGACGGGTGGGGTCCATCTCGCTCGCGGCCTCGGTGAGCATCGCCAGGTCTTCGATCATCTCGTCTTCGCCCTGGTCGAAGTTCTCGTTGCCGACGCTCCAGAGGACGATCGAGGGGTGGTTGCGGTCGCGGTCGATCATCGCCGCGAGGTCCTCGGCCCACCACTCGTCGAACCACTCGTCGGCACCGACGTGGCGCCACTTGTCGTACACCTCGTCGATCACGAGAAAGCCCATCCGGTCGGCGAGGTCGAGCAGTTCTGGCTGGGGTGGGTTGTGCGCGGTGCGGATGGCGTTACAGCCCAGCTCCTGCAAGGTCTCCAGGCGGCGCTCCAGCGCCCGTTCGGTGACCGCCGCGCCGAGACAGCCCGCGTCGTGGTGGAGGTTGACGCCCTTCAGGTCCATCGACTCGCCGTTGAGGAAGAAGCCCTCGTCGGCGGTCCACTCGAAGGTGCGGATCCCGAAGGGGGTGACGTAGTCGTCGACTGCGATGGCGCCATCGCCGCCATCGTTACGCGACTGTGAAGCCGTCGCGCCCCCGCCGTCCTCGCGGTACACGACGCTGCGAGCGAAGTACCGGGCCGGCTCGTCGAGCGTCCAGCGGTCGGGGTCGGCGACGGAGAGGCGCTGCTCGAACTCGTGGGCGGCGCCGCGCTCGACGGTCGCCTCGTCGCCGGCGGTGGCGACGACCTCGCCGTCGGCGTCTACGATGTCGGTCTCCAGCGCGACGGTGACCGCTTCCTCGTCGCCGTTAGTCACCTCGGTCAGCACCTGGACCTCGGCGCGCTGGCGGTTGACGGCGTTAGTCCGCACGTCGGTGCCGAAGGGCGCGACCGAGACGGCGTCGGTCTCGGTGAGGTGGACGTCGCGGTAGATGCCCGAGCCCGTGTACCAGCGGGTGTGGGGGTGTTCGTCGTTGGCGACGCGGACCGCCAGCGTCTCGCCGCCGGTGACGCCGTACTCGCTCAGGTCGTAGTTCACGGTGGAGTAGCCGTACGGGCGGGTGCCGACGTGCTCGCCGTCGACGTACACGTCGAAGTTTCGGTAGACGCCGTCGAATCGGATGGTGGGTTCGCCGTCGATGTCCGCGGGCAGCTCGCGGCGGTACCAGCCGACGCCCTCGGGGGCGAACCCGCCCGCCGCCTCGCTGGGGTTGTCGGGGTCGAAGGGACCTTCGATGCTCCAGTCGTGGGGGACTTCGACGCGCTCCCAGTCGCCGTCGTCGAGCGCGGGGTCGGCGCCGTCGTCGACGTCGCCGCGCGTGAACCGCCAGCCCGTCTCCAGGCGGCGTGTCCGTCGGTGCTCCTCGTCGGGACCGTCGGCCGTTGACATATCCACAGGTCGCCCAGCCCCGGCAACTAGCTTGTGGCATCGGCGGACGGTTCCGGAGTCGATAGAACTGGTTCGGTGCGGCCGTCGCCCCCGTCCCCGCCCTCGCCGTACGCAAAGCTTTAGCCCGGGCTCACCCCTACGCCGGGGTATGGTGACGCTTCTGTCCGGCGGGACGGGCACGCCGAAGCTCCTGTCGGGCGCCGACGCCGTCTTCGAGCCGACGGAGACGACCGTCGTCGGCAACACCGGCGACGACGTGGAACTGGGCGGCCACCTCGTCTGCCCAGACGTCGACACCGTCCTCTACCTCCGTGGCGGCCGCCTCGACCGTGACACCTGGTGGGGCATCGCCGACGACTCGGCGACCACCCACGGGGAACTCGTCGACATCGCCGAATCGGCCGGGCTGGGAACCGAGCCTCGCTATCTCGACGACGAGCGCCAGATTTCGGGCCGCGAGATCGCCCGCTGGCGTCGCTTCTCCGGCGTCGGCGAGTTCATGTTGATCGGCGACGCCGACCGCGCCGTCCACGTGACGCGGACGAGCCTGCTCGACGAGGGCGCGACGTTGACCGAGGCGACCCGGACCCTCGCCGACGCGTTCGACCTGACTCTCGACCTGTTGCCGATGAGCGACGACCCCGTCGCGACCATCGTCCACACGGAGTCGGGACCGATGCACTTCCAGGAGTTCTGGGTCGCTCGCGGCGGCGAGCCCGCGATCGAATCGGTGGAGTTCCGGGGGAGCGACGAGGCGACCGCGACCGACGCCGTGCTCGACGCGCTGGCCGACGCGGTCGTAGTGGGGCCCTCGAACCCGATCACGAGCCTCGGGCCGATGCTCGCGCTCGACGGGATCGCCGACGCGCTCGCCGAGACGCCTGTCGTCGCCGTCTCGCCGTTCGTCGAGGACACCGTCTTCTCCGGTCCCGCCGACGACCTGATGGAAGCGGCGGGCTACGAGGCCAGCACCGCCGGGGTCGCCGAGGCGTACCCCTTCGCCGACGCGTTCGTCCTCGACGACGCAGACGGCACGGATCTGAGTCGGCCGGTCGTCCGCACCGACACCCGGATGGACGACGAGGGCGACGCAGAGCGGGTCGCCCGCGCCGCACGCGAGGCGCTGGAGGCGATATCGTGACCGAAGCGCCCGCCCGGGCGTTCGAACCCCGACTCGCCCTGGCGAGCCTGAGCGGACGCGCCGACGCCGAGTGGGCCGGCGCCGCCAGCGAGTTCGCCGGCGCGGCCTTCCTGGGCGGGATCGCGCTCGACGAACCGACCCGCGAGGCCGCCCGCGAGATGGTCGACCGCGACCGCGAGGAGTTCCTCCCGGCGGACCCGCTTTCGTTCGTCGACGAGCAGCTGGCCGCGCTCGCGGACGCGCCGCTCCGACCGGCGTTCAACGTCCGCGCGAGCGGCCCCGAACCGATCCGCGCTGCCGCCGCGATCTGTGCCGACCGGGACGCGCTCCTCGAGATCAACGCCCACTGCCGCCAGGACGAGATGTGCGCCGCCGGCGCCGGGGAGTCGCTGTTGCGCGAACCCGACCGACTCGCCGACTACGTCGTGGCCGCCGCCGAAACGGGCGTGACGGTGAGCGTCAAGGTCCGAACCGAACTGGCGGGCGTCGACCTGCCCGCCGTCGTCGCGCGGGCGGCCGGCGCGGGCGCCGACGTCGTCCACGTCGACGCGATGGACTCCGAGAGCGTCGTCGCCGACGTGGTCGAGGCCACCGACGCGTTCGTCGTCGCGAACAACGGCGTCCGCGACCGCGAGACGGTCCGCGCGTACCTGACTTACGGCGCCGACGCGGTGAGCGTCGGCCGCCCGAGCGACGACCCGCGCGTCCTCCGCCGGGTCCGCGCCGCCGTCGACGAGTGGTTCGACGAGGGTGCCGGCGGCGAGTCGAGCGGCGACGGATCGCACGGCCGGGCTGGCGTAGTCGGATCGGGAGGGACCGAGCGGTGAGGACGACCGCCCAGAACGCCGAGCTAGCCCTCCTGCTCGAAGTCGCCGGGACGCCCAAGCCGGGCAACGTCGACCGCCGCCGGGAGTACGATGATCTCCAGTTCGAGCACTTCCTCGCCGGCGCGGTGGGGGCGCGGCCGGGGCTGGAGATGGTCGCCGAAGGGGAACCGCTCGGCGAGTCGTTTCGACGAGCGATCGAGGGGATGGCCGAGCAACGCGGCGGCAACACCCAGTTCGGCGCGCTCCTGCTCCAGTTGCCCCTGGTCGCCGCCGCGGGCGCCGAGGACGGACCGCTCTCGCCCGAGACCGCCACGGCCGTAGTCGAGTCGACGACCGTGGCAGACGCCGCCGGGTTCTACCGCGCCTTCGAGGCCGTCGACGTGGCCGTCGACGACCCGCCCGAAGACATGGCGGCACTGGACGTGCGCCGCGGGAGCGACGCCGTCCCCGCCCTGGAGGAGCGCGGGCTGACCCTCGCCGACGTGATGGCGCGGTCGGCCGACCGCGACGGCGTCGCCCGCGAGTGGGTCCGGGGATTCGAGCGCACGTTCGCCGCCGCCGAGTCGATCGAGTCGGGCGACCCCGGACGGCCGGTCGCCGACCGCGCCGCCGACGCGTTCCTCGAACTGCTGGCCGCCGAGGTCGACACCTTCGTCGTCACCCAGCACGACCGCGCCACAGCCGAGCGGGCGACCGAGCGCGCGCAGGCCGCGCTGGACGGGGATGTGGACACGGAAGCCCTCGCGGAGGAGTTCGTCGCCGAGGACGTCAACCCCGGGACGACAGCCGATATCGTCGCCGCCGCGCTGTTCGTCGCGCTCGAACGGGGGTTGGAGGTGTGAGTCGCGAGCGCGACGGCGACGCCGATGGCGGCGGAACCGACGCCGACTGGCCCGTCGAACTCGCGGGCGTCGTCGAGTCGGTCGTCACCACGCTCGGCCCGAACGACCGCTGGAACGTCGCCGCGCTCGGTCTGCACGCCGGCGACCCCGTCACCGCCCGGACCTACGGCCGCACTCGCACCTGGCGCAACTTCAGCGAGCAGGGCGGCGGCGTCGTCCAGTTCACGCGCGACCCCGTCGACTTCGTCGACGCCGCCCTGTCGGTCTACGAGGTCGACGGCCCCGTCCTCGACAGCGCCGACGCCTGGGTCGAGATCGACGCCGAGCGCGTCGGAACCGACCACGAAGGCGACACCGAGATCGTCACCTGGGCACTCCGACCGGTCGACGGCGGCGTGGAGCGACGAGTCGTCCCGACGACGAATCGCGGCTTCTACGCCGTCGTCGAGGCCACCGTCGCGGCCTCGCGGCTGGACGTGCCCGGCTACGAACGGGAGACGCTGCTCGATCGGCTCGCGTACTTCGAGTCGGTCGTCGAGACCGCGGGCGGTGAGCGCGAGCGGACTGCCTTCGAACGGATCGACGACCTGGTCGACGCCGAGTGGTGATCCGGGATGGAGCACGTCTAACTGGTGTGTGACTGGGGGTCCGACCGCGAACGTGATCGGCTCGACACCGCAGACAGCGTGAAAGCCCCGGCCGTCTCGACTCGAGTGGCTCGCTGCGCTCGGTCCAGTGCTTGCGTCACCAGCCGTCGCCGAGACGGTCGCCCTTCCATTCCCGCCCTCACAGACTGGCCGACCAGCCGACGCGGGCGGGAATGAAAGGGGCCGGCACCTGCGGGAACCCGGGCGACGAAAGCACCGCAGGAGTGAGCAAAGCGAGCGACGAGGAGCGCAGCGAGCCCCGGGACCGCAGGTGCCGGGGGCTTTCACGCTGTCTGCGGTTCCGAGCACGAGTGCAGTCGCGGTACCAGCGGTTGTTTAAGCGGCTTTCACGCTGTTCGTGGCGGTGATGTCGCTAACCGCTGTTGGCGCAGTTGTCCGGCCCGTCGCGGTCTCACCACTGGACCCGGATTCACACACTCCGGAGGCCGAAAGCATTTGGTCGCGCCATCCCGCAACGCGAACATGGACTACGACGAGGCGGGGCGGACCTGCCGGCGGATCCTCGACGCGGTGAGCGAGGCGGTCATCGCCGACGACCGCTTTCTGGAACAGGTCCTGACGGGGGTCCTCGCGCAGGGACACGTCCTGCTGGAGGACGTGCCCGGGACCGGCAAGACGCTGACGGCCCGGTCGTTCGCCAGCGCGCTCGGCCTCTCCTTCTCGCGCATCCAGTTCACGCCGGACCTCCTGCCCTCCGACATCACTGGCTCGAACGTCTACGACGAGGGCACCGGCGACTTCGAGTTCGTCCCCGGGCCTATCTTCGCGAACGTCGTCCTCGCCGACGAGATCAACCGCGCGCCGCCCAAGACCCAGGCCGCGCTGCTGGAGGCGATGGGCGAGGGCCAGGTCACCGTCGACGGCGAGACGACGGGGCTGCCGGATCCCTTCTTCGTCATCGCGACGCAGAATCCCATCGAGCAGGAGGGCACGTTCGGCCTGCCGGAGGCCCAGCGCGACCGCTTCGTCTTCAAGCTCGCGATGGGCTACCCCGGCTTCGACGACGAGCGGACGCTGATCGACCGCCGGGCCGACCGGACCAGCCAGTCGCCGAGCGTCGACCCCGTCGTCGACCCCGAGACGGTCGCCGAGCTACAGGCAGTCACGGAGACGGTCTCCGTCGACGGGAAACTGCGGGACTACGTCGTCGAACTCGGGCGGGCGACCCGCGAGGACGACCGCGTCGACGTGGGCGTCTCGCCCCGTGGCGTCCAGCGGCTGTTCGAGGCGGCGCGGGCGGCGGCGGTCGTCGAGGGACGCAGCTACGTCGTCCCGGAGGACGTGCGGCGGGCCGTCCACGCGACGTTCGCCCACCGACTCGTGCTGACGACGGAGGCGAGCGTGCGCGACGCCGACCCTGCCCAGGTAGTCGACGACGCACTGGAACGGGTGGCCGTCCCGGCCGTCGACGAGCCGCGGTAGGGTCGGCGCGTCGGTGCAGCGTCGAGTCGGCTCGGGTTCCGAGCTACCGCAAGGCGGCGACGAGCAACAACAGCCCCGCGACGACGACGGCGAGGGCGAACGGGACCGTCGTCACGTCGGCGATCGTCGCGTTCGCGGCGACGCGGTGGACGGCCGCGGCGAGGGCGGCGCCGCCGACGCCGACGGCGAGCGTGGCGCCGACGTGCACCGACTCGGGGGCGAGCGTGTCGGCGGTGGTGCCGACCTCGCGACCGAGCGCGGCGCCGTACGCACCGGCGTCCCAGACGACGAAACTGGCGACGATACCGCCGAGGACGAGCGGCGGGCCGACGCCCGCGCCGGTGGCGAAGACGGCGGCGACGAAGAGACCGGCCGCGGCGAGCGCCGGCCCCGGCGCCGACTCGGGGAGTGCGCCGGTGCTCGTGACCAGCGCGAGCACGATCGAGAGCACGGCGGTCATGCCGACGAGGACTGCCGCGAGCGTCGCGACGACCGGGAGCGACCCGTAGAACTCGACCACCGCACCGGACCGACGGGTAAAGGCCGTCTCGAATCCACCCGGGAGCGCGTCGGCGACGAACGACAGCGTCGGGGGGAGGACGACCCCGTGGAGCGCGACGGCGAGCGCGACGACCGCGCCGCCGCCGAGGAACGGCGTGAGCGCGACGACGGCGTCCGACGCGTCGGTCCGCGCCAGGCGGGCGAGCAGCGAGACGGCCGCCGCGGTCCCGCCGGCGGCGAGCGCGGTCGCGAGGAGGAGCGCGCGGAGCGCGTGGCTCGCGGTCACCGCCGCGAGGACGCCGTAGACGCCCGGTGAGGCGAGCGATCGGAGGTCCGGTGGTGCGAGGACCACCTCGACGAGCGTCACCGGAAGCGCGAACGCCGTGACGACGAGCGTCCGACGAGCGCCGCGGACGACCGCGTCGGCGGTCGCCTCGACGCGGTCGTCGGTCCGCGGCGTCGACAGCTCGGCGACCGGGAGTGCGTCGACTCCGCGACCGACCGCCAGCGACGCCGCCGCGACGAGGAGCGCGAACGTCAGCAGATGCGTCCGTCCGGGCACCGGTGCGACGACGGCGCCGACGGCCCCGGCGACGCGCTCGGCGAGCGGTGCGTACAGCGGCGCCTCGCTCGCGCCGCCGAGGCGGGCGAGCAGCGCGGTCAGGAGCATGAGCGCGGCGACCGTCAGTGGGACGACGAACGTCTCGACGGCGAGTTTCGCGTACGCCCAGACGGTCTCCGACCGGAGCCGCCCGGCGACGGTCGCGAACCCACCGACCAGCGCGACCGTCCCGCAGAGGACGACGGCGGTGGCGCTGACGATCCGGAGTCCGCGGGGACGGATCTGCGAGACCTCGGGGACCGGGTACGCGGCCGCGAGCAGGTCGAGGAACGTGTAGCCGACGGCGACGGCGAAGCTCGCGCCGACGCCGAGAGCGAGCACGCCGGCGACCGCCGTCGCCGCGCCGCGCCATCGGTCGCGGTCGACCAGCCACAGGCTCACCGCGAACACCGCCGCGTGCGCGAGGGCCACGACGACCGGGAGCGTCGATCCGGCGTCCGCGATCAGTCCGGTCGCGGCCGCCAGCGACACGACGAGGACGACCGCGGCGCTGGCCCTCGTCGGCGGGCCACCCCGGTCGCGCTCTCCACTCGAATCGGATCCGCTGCTCCGTTGGGTCGCCCCGCTCGTCGCGGCACGAGGGGGTTCGTCAGCCACCGAGACCTCCCGACAGCCGCGACAGCGCGGCCACCAGCGCGCCCTCGACGGAGTCGTCGGGGTCCCAGTCGACGGCGGTGGCGCCGGTCGCCGACACGTCCGCGAGCCGAAGGTCACGCTCGTGGCCGGCGACGCGGCCACCCAGTGACCCCCCGTCCGTCGCGTCCGGACTGAGAACTAGGACCGGATACCCGCGCCGACGGAGCCGCCGAGCGAACGAGACCGGCCACTCGTCCACCAGCGGCGTCACGAGAACGACCTGCGCGGTCGCCGGGAACTGCGAGAGCAGTAACTCGACGGCGTCCGCACCGCCGTCCGGCGCGGCCTGGTCGGGTCGCTCGGTCGGTCGCTGCCGGTCGCCAGCCGCCCCGCTTCCGACCGCTCCGTCGTCGCCGACCGCACCATCGCCGTCGACCGGCCCGTCGTCGCCGACCGCTCCGTTCGCCGCCGCACTCTTCTCACCGGCGGTCGGTGCCCCGTTTGCGGCCGCCGAGCCGGCGCGGTCGCGGTCAGCCGAAGGGGCTACGCTCCCCGCTTCGCCGGCACCCGAGTCGGGATCGGGGTCGTCGGCGACGCGCTGGACGGCGTCGAACAGCGTCCGCGCGACCGCGGCCGCGTCGGCGCGCTCACCGTCGACCCAGGGGATCGGTCCCGCCCCGGTCGGGACGGACGGAGCGCCCCCGTCGACGCCGAACGCGGCGACGCTCGTCGTCACGTCGCCGTCGACGAGCGTCTCGTACAGCCGCTCGGCCGCGTAGCCGCCCAGCGAGGCGGCGGTCGGCGCGCCCGCGTGCGGACGGACGCGCCCGACCGGTCGCGCGTCGACGGCGAGGACGACCCGGACCGCCCGCTCCTCGCGGTAGGAGACCGTCGACAGCTCCTTGCTCTTGGCGAACCGGCGCCAGTCGATGCGGCCGATCGAGTCGCCCGGTCGGTACTCCCGCGTCGAGTGGAACTCCAGGCCTTCGCCGCCGCTGTCGGTCGGGTGCGTCCCCGTGCCGACCGGCGTCGTCGCCCCGACCGGCGCCGCCGACACCGGGTCGAGCGAGGACAGCTCCGCCTCGCCCGCAGCCGGTACCGTCTCCGTGACGAGGCGGCCCGCGCTCAGCGACCGCAGGCGCACGACCGGATCGGCGAAGGCGAAGTCGCCGCGCTTGGCTACCACGTCGTAGGCGACCGTCGCCGACTCGCCCGGACGGAGGACGAACGAACCTCGGGCCGACCCGTCGACGACAGCGAGGTCGTCGGGCACGCCGTCGACGACCCGCAGGTCCGGCAGGGTCGCCTCGGAGACGTTCTCGACGGTGAGCCGGACGGTCACCGCCTCGCCCGGCGGCGGCGTCGCCTCGTCGAACGACCGATCGATCCGGACCGCGGCGTCCGCCGGAACCGACGAGAGCGCACCGTAGACGACGTACCCAAGTGGGATCGTCGTCGCCGCAAGCAGCAGTGGCGAGGCGTACAGCAGCCCGAGCGCGACGAGCGTCCCCGCCGCGACCGCACCCGCCCGCCAGCGGAAGACGCGCTCGTGGCTCACGACGCCGCACCTCCGGGTTCCTCGTCCGCCGCCGACTCGGCGACCTCGTCCAGCGCCGCGACCGTCCGCCGGATACGGCGCTCGCGCTCGCGCGCCGGGTCGAGCCAGAGCCGGAGTCGCGACCGAAGCGTCGCGACGGGGCCGTCTTCCTCCGAGAGAAACGCCGCCGCGGTGCGGTCGTCGGTCCACGTCCCCGCGGCGACGGCGCGGTCGGCGGACTCGCAGTCCATCCCCTCGCGCACGAGTCGTGCGACGGCGAGTCGACGGAGCCGCTCGTCGACCGTCTCGAGCGCTCGGTCGTCACCGTCGACGGCCCGCTCGATCGCCTCGGCGAACTCGTTCGCCGCCAGCGTCCCGTCGGGTGCGGTCGCGGTCTCGGGTTCGTCGGCGACGACGGCCGCGAACCGCCGGCTCTCCGCCGCCGACCCGGAGACCAGCCGCGACTCCCGAGAGGTGACGGCCGCACGCAGTAGCGAGAGGCCGAGCGCGGCGCTGCCGGCGACGAACAGGTCCCGCGGCCCGACGCTCGCGGCCGCACTCACCAGCGTCGACAGCGGCGCGGTCTCGGCGACTGCCGCCGGCGCAGCGACCGCCAGCGCGCCCAGCAGCGTCGCGAGGACGCCGAGACCGCCCAACGCCGCCCGGACCGTTCCCGCCATCAGTTTCCTCCCGCCCCCTCGTCTCCGGTCTCGTCACCGCTGGTGGCGTCCCCGCCGTCGACGTCGGTCGCGTCGGTCGCGTCGAGCGACGACTCGATGCGCCCGATGGCGCCCTCCACGGCCGAGACGGACTCGTCGGGCGATCGGGGCCCGTACTCGACGGCCCGGAACTCGTCGCGCAGCGTCGCGACCGCCTCGGCCGGGAGGCCGTCGGCCGTCACCGCGTGGTCGGCCAGCTGCCCCGGCGTCTTCGTCCACGGGCGCCGGACCGAGACGTGACCGAGGAACCGGCCCCACGCCTCCCGGATCGTCAGGTGGGCAGCGTCGGTGTCGTCGCCACCCCGTCCGGCTATCGAGTCGCCGCCCCGTCCGGCCGCTCCGCCCGCGGACGCACCGGGACGCAGCCGCCCGGACCACCCGGCCAGCCACGCGGCCAGTGCCGCCAGCAGTTCGGCCGGCGAGCGCTCGCCCGCGACCAGCCTACGGAGGTGTGCGAGCGTCGCCCGGAGGCGCGCCGCTGCGGCGACCGCGACGGCCACGAATCCGCGGACCGCCCAGCGGGCGACCCTCCGGATCCCGACGGCGACCCGCCGCGAGACCGCTCGCGGGTCGAACGACCGGCGCACGGCTCCGAACGCCGCGAGCGCGACCAACGCGACCGTCGCGAACCCGACCGCCGCCGCGTTGACGAGCGGGTTGGTGACCGTCGTTCGCGCGGTCTGCCCGCTCGTGGCGGCGGCGACCGACGCCGACGACGAGAACGGGAGCGTCACCGCCAGCGTCCCGTCGACGCCGGTCGTGCCGACGAGTTCGCCGCCGACGCGGACCGGCGCCCCAGCGACCGACTCGTTTCCGAGTCGCGCCGTCACTTCGACGGCCGTGCCCGCCAAGGGGAGCGGCCAGAGCGGATCGGTCCCGACGGTCAACCCGGCGAGTTCGACCGTCCGCTCCCCGACGACCGGCTCGCGGACGGCGCGCAGCGTGACGTTCCCCGGCGACCCCGGCAGTGTCACGTTCGCTCTGCCACGGTCGTCCGTCCGCGCGACCGGCTCGCCGTCGACCGTCACGGTCGCGTTCGGGACCGCCACGCCGTCGACCGTCGCCGTGAGAAGTACCGTGGCTCCGGTCCGCACGTCTCCCGAAATCGACAGCGTCGCGTTCGTCGCCACGTCGAACGACCGCGAGGTGTCGTTCGCCGCCTGCCGGCGCGACGCGCTACTCGGCCCCCGGCGCGAGTCGTCGTCCGCCAGCGTGCGGGAGACGGCTGCGGCCGTCCCGTCTGCGAACCACCCGCTCGCGGACGCGGGCTCCGGTTCCGGTGCGTCGATCGCTACCGCCCCGCTGGTCCCCACGCTCGACCCCGCCGTCGTTCCGCCCGAGACCGTGATCGTCAGGTTCTCGACGAACGGAACGCGGCCCGTGACGGTCCCGTCCCGCCCAGTCTGGCCGACCGGTTCGCCGTCGAACGCGACCGTCGCGCCCGCGACCGGCTGGGCGCCCGCCTCGACCGTCACCTCGACGGTCGCCCCCGGCGCGGCCGTGCGGTTGAGCGACACGTCGTACCCGCCGGTCGGCTCGTTCGGGTCGCTCTCCGGCGTCTCGACCGGACCGCCCGGCGTCACCGGCGTCGACGGCGGTGGCGTCGCGACCGGACCTTCCGGGGCCCCCGAGTCGGTGACCGTTCCCGCCCCCGACTCCGTCCCGTTCTCCGTGGGGTCTGGCGAGAACGTCTCGCCCGGGCTCCCTTCCTCCTGGGGGGCGTACTGCCCCGGCGCGCCGCTCTCCTCGTAGGCCGACTGCTCGGCTCGCAGGCGCTCGGCGCCCGGCGTCGGGTCGAATCGGACCCACCCCACGTCGGCGAAGTACACCTCGACCCACGCGTGGGCGTTCATCGCCCGCACCTGGAACGCGTTCGCGCCGACCTGCCGGCCCGGCGAGTAGCCGACGACGTAGCGGGCCGGGATCTCCTGACTGCGCAGCATCGTCACCATCGCCGTCGCGAAGTGCTCGCAGTAGCCCGCGTCCATCTCCGTGACGAACTCCCGTGCGACGTTGCCCCCCGACGGCCGCGAGACGTTCAGCGAATACGCCTTGTTGCGCTCCAGCCACCGCTCGATCCGCGTCGCCGCCTCGTAGGGGTTCTCGGCGCCCCCCGTGACGTTGTTGGCGAACGGCCGCAACGAAACCGCCGTACGCGGCGGGAGCCGCGTGTACCGGTCCTCGATCTCGTCCGGGTAGTCCCGCCCGCTCGCCCGGAGGACCGCCGGGTCCCGCGGCGGCGTCCGACTCACCCCCACGTAGCTGGCCCCCGTCGCGAGTCGGTCGTCCGCGCGGGCCAGCCCCCCATCGGTCAGCGAGACACCCTCCGCCCGTTCGAGACCCGTCGGTCGCCACACCGTCGGCGCGGCGCTCGCCGACTGGACGAGTTCGACGCGGTACCGCGTCTCCGACCCCCGGACCGGCGTCGTCGCGTCGCTCGGCCGCGAGCGCGACCATCCGCTCCCCGTGTACGTGTCGTACGCCCCCGTGCGCCAGTAGTTCGACTCCTGACTCCGCACTCGAAAGTGGACTTCCGTGTCCTGCGAGCGAAACGGACTCCCCCCGCTCTCGCCGACCGGCTCGCCCACGGTCGTGCTGTTGCCGACGTTCAGCGCGCCGAACCCGCCACCGCCGGCCCCCGGCGGGCCGGCACCGTCCCCCGATCGGTTCTCCGCGCCGGCGGGCAGCGGGATCAGCGACTCCGCGGGTGCGTCGCCGAGCCCGACCGACGCGGCGGCGGGGATCAGCGCCGTCGCCAGGACCGCCGCGACCACGCAGGCGACCGCCAGCGCCGCGACCCCGTACTCGCGGGTCGGCGCAGCCTCACCGAGTTCGAAACGCTCGTCGGCGTCGCTCATCGGTCAGTATCGGTGGGAAGGGCGGGTAAAAGCGGTCCACTCCGGGCGATGCATTCGTCGAACGGTCGGGTGCCAGAAACAAATACTTCGTGGTCACGCGTCAGATTCGGCCGCTCGCGCCGGTTCGACACGGATCTCGGCGACTCACAAGGGCTATGTGTCCCGCCGAGAGAGGGGTGGCCATGATCGACGGTTCCACCTGCCCGAAGTGTAGCGGACACGTCAGCACCACCGACGGCACCACCTACGTCTGCGACGACTGCGGCACGGAGTTCGACTCCGCCGACCTGTTTCTCCCCTGAGCGGGGCGCGTCAACGAGTCGAACGGTCGGGCCCGCTTTCGAAATCCTTTTTTCTCCCCTCCCCGCACTCGGAGATACGCCCGACGGCGAGCCGCCTTAGCTCAGACTGGGAGAGCACTCGACTGAAGATCGAGCTGTCCCCGGTTCAAATCCGGGAGGCGGCATATTTCGAGACCGTGAGCGACAGCGAACGGTCGAGAAAACGACGTCGAGTGGATTTGAACCCTGGAAGTCACGCGCAACGAGCGGAGCGAGTGAGTACGTCTTCCTCCGGTTCAAATCCGGGAGGCGGCATTTCTCCGAATCAGACCGACGGGAGCAACGCTTTCGACCGTCGCGCTCGAACGGTGCCCCTATGCGCACCAGTTTCCTCGCCGGGTCGAAACGGCCGCTCCGGTACGTCATGGGGCTCGTCTACGTCCTCGCGGGAGTGCTCCACTTCGTCGCTCCGGACGCGTACGAACGAGTCGTGCCGCCGCAGTTCCCGCGGCCGCGAACACTCGTCTACCTGTCCGGGGTCGCGGAGGTCGCGCTCGGCGTCGGCGTGCTGTTCGAACGGACCCGCCGTCGCTCGGCGTGGGGTCTGATCGCGCTGCTCGTCGCTGTGTTCCCGGCGAACGTCTACATGGCGACGGGCGACGACTTCGACGTACGAGACGTTCCGGAGCAGCTACGCGACCCGCGCGACGCGGCGCTGTGGGCACGGTTGCCGCTCCAGGCCGTCCTCGTCGCGTGGGCGTGGTGGTACACGGACGAGTCGTCGAAGTCGGAGTAGTCGAGCCACCGAAGCCCACCGGTCGTTCGAACGCTCCCCGAGTCGGGATCGGGTCGATGGGCACACTTTAGTACACCTTCGATAATACCCGAGTATGACTGGACGGGGGCGAAGCGGATCGGACGCGGCCGGGAGCGAGGAGCGGACGCTCGTCGTCGGCGGCGACCGACCGATCCGGATCAGCGCGGGGCACAGACTCCGGCACCACGACGGGAAGTGTTCGCGACCGCACGGGCACAACTACGAGATCCGCGTCGAGGTGACGGGACGGCTCCGCGAGGAGGGATGGGTCGTCGACAAAGGCGATATTACTGCAGTCATCTTCGAGTGGGACCACATGTTCCTGCTCGAACGGGGCGACCCGCTGGTCGAGGCGTTCGAGGCGAGCGGTGACGGCGACGCGGTGGTCGTGCTCGAACGGCCGCCGACGGCGGAGGTGATGGCGGTCGTCCTCGAACGGAAGCTGCGCGAGGCGTTCCCCGACACCGTCTCCGAGGTGGCCGTCGCGGTGAGCGAGACGAGCGAACTCTGTGCAACGTACTGATGCCGGTGAACGACGCGGTCGAGGGGGCAGCCGACCGCCCCGCCGACGCCGAGGAGGCGCTGCCGGTCAACGAGCTGTTCCACTCGCTGCAGGGAGAGGGAAAACTCGCTGGCGTCCCGAGCGTGTTCGTCCGAACGAGCGGCTGTAACCTCCGCTGTTGGTTCTGTGACTCCTATCACACCTCCTGGGAGCCGACCCACGCCTGGATGGGGGTCGACGAGGTCGTCGACGCGGTCGCCGAGCGCGCCCGGACCGACCACGGCCGCGCCGACCACGTCGTGGTGACCGGGGGCGAACCGATGATCCACGACGAGGTGGTCGATCTGCTCGAACGGCTCGACGCGGCGGGGTATCACACTACCGTCGAGACGAACGGGACGGTCTACCGCGACGCGCCGATCGACCTGGCGAGCGTCAGTCCGAAACTGGCGAGCAGCACGCCGACCGCAGAGCGCGACCCGAAAGGCGACGGCGAGTGGGCCGACCGCCACGAGGACCGGCGGGTCGATATCGAGGCGCTCGCGCGACTGGTCGACGCCTACGAGACCCAGTTGAAGTTCGTCGTCACCGACCGCGACGACGTGGCGGAGATCGAGCGCCTGGTCGAGCGGGTGCGCGCGGCGGCGACCGCGACCGTCGCGGACTCGGACGTGCTGTTGATGCCGGAGGGACAGACCCGCGAGCGCCTCGACGAGACGCGCGAGACGGTGGCCGAACTGGCGGCGGCGTACGGCTATCGGTACACGCCGCGGCTACACGTCGACCTGTGGAACGACGCGCCGGGGACCTGAACTGAATAATTGCGACCGCACGACGATTCAAACATGACCGACAACGACCGAGCCGTGATTCTGGTATCGGGCGGGATGGACAGCGCAACCGCGGTCTACGAGGCGATGGACAGGGGCTACGAGCCGTACTTCTTCCACACCTCCTATGGCCAAGAGACCGAGACCAAAGAACGGGAGTGCGCCGAGGCACTCGCCGGGGACGTCGACGCCGCCGACTTCTGTCACGTGGAAACGCGCCACCTCGCGGCGATCGGGGCGTCGAGCCTGACCGACGCCGAGATGGACGTCGCCGACGCCGACCTCGACAGCGAGGAGATCCCGACTTCCTACGTCCCGTTCCGGAACGCGAACCTGCTCGCGATGGCGACCTCCTACGCCGAGGCCACCGACTGTTCGGCCGTGTTCATCGGCGCCCACAGCGAGGACTTCTCGGGGTATCCCGACTGTCGTCCCGAATTCTTCGACGCCTTCCAGCAGGTGATGCGCGTGGGTACGAAACCGGAGACGGAGATCGAACTCGTCGCCCCGTTCGTCGAGTGGTCGAAGACCGACATCGCCGAGCGCGGGCTCGAACTCGACGTGCCCTACGACATCACCTGGAGCTGCTACCGCGAGGAAGCGCCCGCCTGCGGCACCTGCGACGCCTGCGCCTTCCGACTGCAGGCGTTCCAGCGAGCCGGCGTCGAAGACCCCATCGACTACGACGAGCGGCCCGACTACCTCGAGGGGTGAGCGGCGTCGTTCGGCGACGGCGACGCGGTCACGGCCTCCACGCCGGCGGCGCTCACCCGAAGTCGGTCCGGCAGGCCACCGACCACTCGTAGTCGGACCGCTCCCGGAGTCGCTCGTAGAACCGTCGCAGCCCCTCGGAGTCGGTCTCCGGGAGGACGTGCAACCGGACGGCGCCGTCGCGGACCGTCACGCGGAACACGTCGGCCGTCTCCTCGTCGCGGACGAGATACAGCGGCATGGGCAACTCCATGAAGTCGCCCGAACGATACGTCTCGGCGTCGAGCACGTCCGTGACGAGCGCTTCGAGGTCGCAGTCCGGGCGGTCGGCCGCGGGGGTGAGGACGAACACCGTCTCGCCCTCGTACTCGACGCCGCCGCTGCGGGGATAGGTGCGCTCCGGTCGCCCGGGGATCGCGAACGAGGGGTCACGCGCCGGCATGTGGTCGCCTCGCCCGGTGGTACGGCGCCATACCTTTTAAGCTCTCGCGCGTGAGCGGACCGTCGGCAGGAGGGAGGCGCCCGGATTCAGTCGTCGGTGGGTTCGGGGTCGGGTTCCGGGTCGGTCGAGGCGCTCATTCCGGTCGTATCGTCGGTGAGGTCGGCGTCGCGCCAGGTGCCCCGTATGTACCAGCCGAAGGCGATGGCGGCGCCGGCGACGTTCGAGACGGCGAAGGCGACCCAGATCCCCCTGTATCCCATCTCGAAGGCGGCCAGCGTGGCGAGCGGAGCGTCGACGAGCGCCGCGAGGGGATCGAAGGGGATGGCGGCGACGAGTCCGGCGAGCCAGGACCCCTGGTAGGCCAACTCCTGGGAGGCGACGAGCGCCACGGGCAAGCGGATGGCGCCGAGCATGCCGATGGAGATGAGGGCGGCGGTCATCGTCTTGCCGGCGCCGCGGAACCCGCCCTTGTAGGAGTGGAAGATGCCGGTGAAGCCGAAGGTGGGGGCGACGTAGCGGAGGAAGACGGTCCCGACCTCGACGACCTCGGGGTCGTCGGAGAAGACGGCGACGATGTTGCCGGCGCCGAGCCAGGTGAGCGCGCTGACGACGAGCAGGACGAGGAACATCGCGCGGGCGGCGAAGTGAGTGGCCGAGGCCGCGCGCTCCTGTTCGCCGGCGCCGATGTTCTGGCCGGACATCGTCTCGACGCCGCGGCCGACGGCGATGGCGGGGAGGAAGATGACCGAGAACATCCGGACGCCGACGCCGTAGGCGGCGACGACGACCGTCGGGAAGGTGCTGACGATGACGAGCATCAGGTTGACCGCGATGGAGTTGCCGGTCCCCTCGATGGAGGCGGGGATGCCGACTCGGAGGAGTTTGCGGAGGTACGTGAGGTCGGGCGCCATGTCCGCGAGACGGATCCGCACGCCCCGACTGCCCTCGAACATGATGTACATGCCGATGACGGTCGCGAGCGCTCGCGAGAAGATAGTGGCGTAGGCGGCGCCCTCGACGCCCAGACGGGGGAACGGCCCCCAGCCGAAGATGAGGAACGGATCCAGCACCATGTTGACGACGACCGTGACGAACATGACGAGCATCGGGGTGATGGTGTCGCCGTAGCCGCGCATCAGCGACATGAACACGAAGAAGGCGAACATGAACACCATCCCGAGCGAGATTATCTGGAGGTACGCGGTCGCGCCCGGCAACACGTCGTCGGAGGCCCCGAGCAACTGCAGCAGGTCGCCGACGGCGAAGTAGCCCACGCTCCCGAGGACGAGCGACGCGATGATCGCGAAGGTGACGGTCTGAGAGGCGGCGAACTCCGCCTGGCGCTCGTCGCCGGCGCCGACGTTCTGTGCGACGAGGATCGACCCCGCGATCGAGATCCCGAGTCCCAGCGAGATGAGGAAAAAGACCAGCGGGAACGCGAAGCTGATGGCCGCCAACGCCTCCGTGGAGTACTGGCCGAGCCAGATCGTGTCGACCAGGTTGTACATCGTCTGCAGGAGGTTCGTGACGACGATCGGGATCGAGAGGTAAAACAGCGGCCGCGCGATGCCCCCGGAGGTCAGGTCGAACTCCTCGCGGCCCTTGAACACCATGTTCACCCGCTTGCGGACGCCCGCGACCAGACGGTCGAGCGACGAGCCGGCCATCAGTCGTCGCCTCCCGCCGTCGCTCGACCGTCGTCGCCGTCGACTCCGGCCGCGTCGGCGGTGTCGCCGCCCGCCTCACACCCCGTATCGCCGACGAGGTCGACCGCCACGTCGGCGTCGGGGGCCACGAGGTTCTCGCGGACGTACCCGAGGAAGGTGTCGCGGACGCTCCCGTCGGTCTCGCCGAGAGCCACCCGCCGCGTGTTCACACCGTCGACGAGCGTCGCGACGAAGGCGGCGGTGTCGTCGGGGTCCACGTCCGAGTGGATCGTCCCCTCGTCTATCCCGTCGGCGACGATCTCACGGACGCGACCGCGGACGAAGGCGTCGACCCGCTCCAGTTGTTCGCGGTAGGCCTCGACGTAGGGTCCCTGGGCCTTGATCTCCAGCAGCGCCGTCTGGAACTCCTCGAACTCGTCCGCTCCGTCGGCGTCGTTCGGACCGTCGCTACCCGTCTCCCGGTCGCTCGTCCCGTCGCGGCCCGACTCCGAGCGCGACTCGTCCGTCTGCTCGGCCGGGCAGAGTAGTTCGTCGACGAACGTGACGAGTCGGTCGACGGCGTCGTCGCCGTCGGTCTCCCCGACGTCCTCGGTGAACGCGTCGTAGAGGTGGTCCAGAAAGGCCAGCAGCAGCTCCTCTTTCGTATCGTAGTGGTAGTGCAGCGACGCCTTGCTCTTGTCCGATTCGTCGGCGATGTCCTGCATCGTCAGATCCGCGTAGCCGTGTTCGCACAGCGCCCGGTAGGTGGCCCCCATGATAGCCTCCGGGGTGGAGCCGTCGGCCGCGGCGCTGTCCGTCGCTCCAGTCATGAGCGATCTTAACTGACCGGTCAGTCAAAAGCGTTCCGAACTGACTGACCGATTAGTCAACGCGTCCCACGGTCACTCCCGCGCGCCGGGAATCGTCGCGACGGTTGAAATGGTTCGGTCCCGTCGGTTCGAGTGGAGGCAACTCGTGACACACCACCCGGACCACGAGGTCGAACTGTTCAAAGACGAGGGCGCCTACGAGGTGTACGTCGACCTGCCGGGCTACGACCGCGCCGACGTCGACCTGCGCTGGCACGACGGTCGGCTCCACGTCACGGCTGAACACCGGGCCGAAGCGGGCGAGACCCGCGTGTTCAACCGCCACGTCTCGGTCCCGCAGCGGGTCGACCGCGACGACATCTCGGCGACCTACCGCGACGACGTGCTGACGGTACGGCTTCCGGTCACCGACGACGGCGACAGGCCCGGCACGCGGATCGAGGTCGACGGGTAGGTCGCTCGCCGGCGAGCGGCCACCTCGGCGCTCGCCGTCGGGGATCGGACCTTCGACGGTCCGGCGCTCAGACCCAGTCTAGGTCGGGGTCGATCTGGTCGGGCGGCCGCTCGCCCGCCAGCGCCGCCCGGACGTTCGCCGCGACCGTCTCGTGGAGGTCCGCGCGGGCCTCTTCGGAGTACCAGGCGGCGTGCGGTGCCAAAATCGCGTCGTCGCGCTCGAACAGCGGCGACTCCTCGGGCGGCTCCTCGTCGAACACGTCCAGTCCCGCGGCAGAAATCTCGCCCGCTTCGAGCGCGTCGGCTAGCGCGACCTCGTCGACGACGCCGCCGCGGCCGGTGTTGGCGACGACGGCGTGGTCGGCCAGCCGTTCGAACGCGGCGGCGTCGACCATGTCACGAGTCTCGTCGGTCAGCGGCGCGTTCACCGAGAGGAGGTCCGTCCGGTCGAGCAGCTCCGCGAAGTCGACCTTCTCCACCCCGTCGACGGCCATCTCCTCGGCGTCGACGTACGGGTCGTAGGCGACGGGATCGACGCCGAACCCCTCGACCAACTGGCGGATCCGCCGGGCGATGGGGCCGTAGGAGACGAACCCGAGGGTGAGGCCCGAGAGGCGGTGGATCTCGCCGCCGACCCGCCAGTCCCAGCCGCCGGCCTTCACGTCGCGGTCGTAGCGCCCCAGCGAGCGGAGCGAGGCGAGCAACAGCGCTACGGTGTGGGTCGCCACCTCCTCGGTGCAGTACTCGGGAACGTTCGTCACGATCACGTCGTGCTCGGCCGCGGCGGCCACGTCGATCGTGTCGATACCGACCCCTGCCCGCGCGACGATCCGCAGGTCTGCACACGCCTCGAGCACGTCGGCGGTCACCGGCGTCGACACGTCGGTGACCAGCGCGTCGGCGTCGCTCGCGGCCTCGCGAACCGCCTCCTCGGTTCCGGTCTCGGCGACGGTGACGGTCGCGCTCCCGTCCAGTCGCTCGACCAGCAGTTCGGCGTCGATCATCGGGTCGTCACTCGCGACAACGTCCATACCGGAACACGGGACCAGGACGGAATAAAGGGCATCGCCCGTTCCCGCTCGGTGGGGCCGGCCGTGGTCGTCGTCGATCCCGGTAGCACCCGCGCTCGCTTCCGCCTTGAGAGCGTTCAAGTACCGGCCGAGTGAATCCGGGATCATGACACGCGACCCCGCCGACCTCGCCGAGGCGTATCTGCCCCGACTCCGGGAGAACCTCCGCGAGACGGTGATCGACTTCTGGTATCCCCGCGCCGTCGACACCGAACACGGCGGCTTTCTCACCAGCTACGACGCCGAGGGCGAGTTCGCCGGCGACGACCGCAAGATGGTCGTCACCCAGGCCCGGATGCTCTGGTTCTCCGCGCGGCTCTACCGCGCCGGCTACGGCGACGAACTGCTCGACGCCGCCGAGCGTGGGTTCGACTTCCTCGTCTCCGAGATGCGCGACGACGACCACGGCGGCTACTACTGGCAGGTCGAACGCGACGGCGAACTCGTCGAGCCGAACAAGCACATGTACGGCCAGTCGTTCGTCCTCTACGGTCTCGCCGAGTACTATCGCGCCAGCGACGACGAGGCCGCCCGCGAGGCCGCAGTCGACCTGTTCGAGCGCTTCGAAGAGCACGCCTACGACGCCGAACACGGCGGCTACGTCGAGTACTTCGAACCCGACTGGACGCCGGTCACCGACGGGGGCACCTACCTCGACAACATCGAGCCGGACTGGTCACCCAAGGAGGACGTCGACGCCGAACTCGACCCCACGACGAAGCTGATGAACACCCACCTCCACCTGATGGAGGCCTTTACGACCTTCTACGAGGCCACCGGCCACGATCTGGCCGGGAAACGCCTCTCGGAGCTGTTGACGATCAACACCAACACCGTCGTCCGCAAGAAGCTCGGCGCCTGTACCGACAAGTACGCGCCCGACTGGCAGCCGCTGCTGGACGACGAGAACTACCGGATCGTCTCCTACGGCCACGACGTCGAGAACGTCTGGCTGACGATGGACGCCGCCGCCGCGCTGGACCACCCGCTGGGCTACTACCGCGACCTCTACGAGACGCTGTGGGACTACTCGCTCGAATACGGCTACGACGACGACGACGGCGGCTTGTACTTCTACGGTCCCTTCGAGGAGCCCGCCACGAGCCGGATCAAGGCCTGGTGGGTCCAGGCCGAGGCGCTGACCAGCGCCCTGCGGATGTACGAGTTGACCGGCGACGACCGCTACGCCGAAGTGTTCGCCGAGACCTACGACTTCGTCGACGAGTACCACGTCGACCGCGAGGTCGGCGAGTGGCACTCCGGCGTGACCGAGGACCTGGAACCCGTGGGCCGCAAGGGCGCGATGTACAAGGGCGCCTACCACAACGGCCGCGCGCTGATCGAGTGCATCGAGGCGCTGGAGCGACTGCAGTCGTAGCCCGCCCCAATCCGGCGATTCCGATCCGACCGATCGCAAATTCCCGTGGAAACGGCACGAAGAGTGATACGTTCGCGTCGAGACTGTCACTGCGACGATGGTCGTGCCGGCCGCGAGCGGTAGGGAAGGGTATCGGGCCGGAGCGAGCGGCGGCTGGGAGGGAGGCGGATGGTAACCGACGGGGACCTCGCGACGGGGACCCACGTCGTCCTCGGGACGGGGCAGGTCGGGGTGCCGGTCGCGCGGACGCTCCTCGAACGGGGCGCCGACGTGCGGGTAGTCAACCGGTCGGGAACCGCGCCCGACGGGATCGCCGGGGACGTCGACGCCGTCGCTGGCGACGTGTCCGATCCCGAAGTCGCTCGCGAAGTCTGCGAGGGGGCGACAGTCGTGTATTTCTGTCTCAACCCTCCTTACGCGGAGTGGCCGAACCAGTTCCCGCCGCTGCTAGAGGGAGCACTCGACGGCGCGGCGGACGCAGACGCCCGGTTCGTGATGGCCGACAACTGCTACGCGTACGGACCGACAGAGGGGCCGCTCACCGAGGACCTGCCCGCGGCCGCGACGGGGGAGAAGGGCCGGACGCGGGCCGAGATGGCCGACACAGTACTGGACGCCCACGAGTCGGGGCGGGTCCGGGCGACGATCGGGCGCGCCAGCGACTTCTACGGCCCGGGTGTCACCGCCTCGATCGCCGGTGAACGGTTCTGTCCCGAGATCCTCGACGGCGGGACGGTGAACTACCTCGGGGACCCCGACCAGCCACACACCTACACCTACGTCCCCGACTTCGCGCGAGCGCTCGTGACCCTGGGTGCCAGCGAGCGGGCGCTCGGCGAGGTGTGGCACGTCCCGAACGCCGAGACGCTCACCACGCGGGAGTTCGTCGCGCTGGCCGGCGAGGTCGCGGGGACGGACCCGTCGGTCCGGGCCACGCCCGCGTGGCTGGCGCGCCTGCTCGGGCTGGCCGTCTCGGAGGTCGGGGAACTCCGGGAGACCCGCTACCAGCGCGCCGAGCCCTTCGTCGTCAGCCACGAGAAGTTCGCCGACGCCTTCGCGTCGGAGCCGACGCCTCACGCCGAGGCGCTGGACCGAACGCTCTCGTGGTACCGGAGCGAGTACTGAGCGGCGGGTCAGCGCCCGTCTCCAGCGGGTCGACGCCACCCACCGAGCGGCCGAAACGGGAGGCTCATGTGCGAGCGTCCGATAGTATCGCTATCTCCCGACGGGAGTCTACTATGACACGCGAGGGACACGCATGACACGACAGAGGCGCGGGAGCCCGTACGCGCCAGGCGACACCGACGACACCGCGGCGATGCTCGACGCGATCGGCGTCGAGGGTGTCGAAGACCTGTTCGACATCCCCGATTCGGTCCGCTTCGACGGCGAGCTCGGCGTCGAACCGCGCAGCGAGCGCGACGCGCGGCGGCTGGTCGAACGAACGCTGGGACGCAACGACGAGCTAACGGAGTTCATGGGCCGGGGCCACTACGACCACTACGTCCCGGCGCTGGTCGACGACCTGGCGAGCCGCCAGGAGTTTCTCACCTCCTACACGCAGTACCAGCCCGAGGTCGCCCAGGGCTTCCTTCAAGCGCTCTTCGAGTACCAGTCGATGCTCGTGGAACTGACGGGCCTCGGGGTGGCCAACTGCTCGATGTACGACGCCGCGACGGCGCTGGGCGAGGCCGCGACGCTCTCTCAGCGGGTCCGGTCGGTGTCGGGCGAGCGAATCCTGGTGCCCGACCAGTTACGCGAGGGCAAACGCGAAGTGCTCGCGGCCTACGCCGACGGCCCCGACCTCTCGGTCGAGACCTACCCGACCGCCGAGGGGACCGTCGACGTCGACGGGCTGGCCGACGCGCTCGACGACGACGCCGCGATGGTGTACGCCGAGACCCCGACGGTCTGCGGCGCCATCGAGCCCGACCTCGGTGCGGTGGGCGAGCTCGCAGACGACCACGACGCGCTGTTCGTTCTGGGGTCGGACCCGGTCGCGCTCGCGCTGCTTGAGCGGCCCGCGGACGTGGGTGCCGACGTAGTCGTCGGCGAGGCGAGCGCCCTGGGTGCCGGCACCGCCTACGGCATGGGCACCGGACTCTTCGCCACCCGGGCGGAGTACCTCCGGCAGGTCCCCGGCCGGCTCGTGGGGATCGGTTCGGACGCCACGGACCGGCGAGCGTTCACGCTGACGCTACAGACCCGCGAACAGCACATCAGGAAGGAACGAGCGACGAGCAACATCTGCACGAACCAGGCGCTGATGGCGCTGCGGACCGCGGTCCACGTCGCGACGCTGGGTCCCGACGGCCTGGTGGGTCTCGCCGAGGACTGCGTGAGCCTCGCCCGGGACCTGGCCACCCGACTGGACGAAGTATCGGGCCTGCAGGCGCCGGTGAACGACCGCCACCACTTCCGCGAGTTCCAGGCCCACACCGACCAGCCGGCCGCGGCGGTAGCGAGCGACCTCGAATCGGAGGGGTTCGCCGTCCACGTCGTCGGCGAACACCGGATCCAGGTCTGCGTGACCGATGCGAACGAACCGGCGATCGACCGGTTCGTCGACGCGATGGCGGAGGTGGCCTGAGATGAGCGAGGACCGCGACGCCACCGACGACCACGCCCCAGAGGCGGGGACGCGCTACGACCAGGCCCGCTGGACCGACGACGGCCAGTACGAACCGCTGCTGGCCGAGAAGGACTCGACCGAGGTCGCGGTCGGCGACGACGCGCCGCTGCCCGACGACCTGACGCGCGACTCGCTGGAGCTGCCGGATCTGTCCGAGCCCGAGCTCGCTCGCCACTACACGAGACTCTCGGGGATGAACTACGGGGTCGACAGCGGGCCGTTCCCGCTGGGGTCGTGTACGATGAAGTACAACCCCAAGTTCACCGAGCGGGTTGCGGCGCTGCCCGCGGCGGCGGTCCACCCCGACCGCTCGGCGACGAGCGTCCAGGGCACGCTGGAGCTACAGGCCGAACTCCAGGGCTACCTCGGCCGGATCGGCGGGATGGACGCGGTGACGCTCCAGCCGCCCGCGGGCGCCGCGGGGGAGTTCACCGGCATCCGGATCGCCGCCGCCTACCACGAAGCCAACGGCGACGACCGGACGGAGGTCGTCATCCCCGATAGCGCCCACGGGACGAACTTCGCGACGGCGGCGATGGCGGGGTTCGACGTGGTCGAACTCCCCAGCGCCGAGGACGGCCGCGTCGACATCGGGGCCCTGGAGGCCGCCGTGGGCGAGGACACCGCGGCGCTGATGCTCACCAACCCCAACACGCTCGGGCTGTTCGAGCGCGACATCGAGGAGATCGCCGAGATCGTCCACGACGCCGGCGGCCTGCTGTACTACGACGGCGCGAACCTCAACGCCCTGCTCGGCCGGGCCCGACCGGGCGACATGGGCTTCGACGTGATGCACTACAACGTCCACAAGACGTTCGCGACGCCCCACGGCGGCGGCGGTCCCGGCGCCGGCCCCGTCGGCGTCACCGAGGAACTCGCCGCGTTCCTCCCGACACCACACGTCCGCCAGCAAGCGGACGGCAGCGGGTACGAGCGCTACGAGCCCGAGCGGTCGATCGGCAAGGTCCACGGCTTCTCGGGCAACTGGCTCGTGCTCGTGCGCGCGTTCGCCTACATCGCACGGTTGGGCGACGCGGGGCTGGCCGACGCCAGCGCGCGCGCCGTCCTGAACGCCAACTATCTCGCGAGTCGGATCGACTACGAAGTTCCCTACGGGCCGTTCCACCACGAGTTCGTCGCGAGCGCGGGCGAGCAGGACGCGGCCGACGCGGCCAAGCGGATGCTCGATTACGGCGTCCACCCGCCGACGACGAAGTGGCCGGAGATCGTCGACGAGGCGCTGATGACCGAGCCGACCGAGGCCGAGGGGAAGGGGTCGCTGGACGACCTGGCCGCCGCGTTCGACGCGGTCGCCGCCGAGGACGACGCGACGCTCGACGCCGCCCCCGAGCGGACGGCGGCCCGACGGATCGACCAGGTGAGCGCCGCCCGCGAACCGCGCCTCTCCTGGCACGCACTGGAGGAGTGAGTCGCGGTCGCACCCCACGCCTGCGTTCTACGCGGCGCGGCCGGCCGGACGGCTCCGTCGCTCGCGACTCGCGCCTCAGTTTCGATAATCGGGGGGAAGCGGATATATGGGCGGCTTTCGTTGCTTTGGGTCACGAATGGGAGCGACGGTGCTGGCGGTCGGTCCGAATCGCGACTCGCCCTGGGTCGACGACCTCGAAGCCGACGGGTGGGAGGTAGTCCCGACCGCGTCGACGCGGGCGGCCCTGTTGACCATCGGTGGGGAGGACGTGCGCTGTGTCGTCGTCGAACAGGGCGACGGGACCGGGGACGGCGAGACGACGGTCGACCCGCTCGACGCGCTCGCCGGCGTCCGCGAGTTCGGCTACGACCGCCCGGTCCTGCTGACCTCCGAGGAGCCCGACGGCGAGCTGGCCGCCGCGGCGACGCGGCTCGGCGTCACCGAGTACGTCCCGCGGACGACGGTCGACGAGCCGCTGAGCGAGCGCGTCCGGGCGCATCTGGAAGCGGGGCCCGATACGACCGACGACGAGCCGGAGCCCGCGGGGGAGGGCGCCGCCGTCTCCCGAGCGGCCCTCGAAGAGACGGCGGCGGCGCTCGACGCCGTCAACGACGGGCTGTACGTCATCGATCTGGAGGGGAACTTCGCCATCGTCAACGAGTCGCTGGCGGCGATGGTCGGCCGCGACGCCGATGCGCTGATCGGCGAGCACGTCTCGACTATCACGACGGAGGCAGCCGCCGACCGGGCCTTTCCGGCGGTCCGTCGCGTGGTCCGTGGCGAGACGGCGGCCGAGACCGTCGAGACGACGATCGTCCCCGACGACGGCGAGCCGTTCCCGGCGGAAGACCACCTGACGGCCGTCGAAGAGGACGGCGAGGTGGTCGGCGTCGCGGGCGTGCTCCGGGACGTGACCGACAAGCGCGAGCGGACCCGCGAGCTCGAGCGCTACGAGTCGATCATCGAAGCGGTCGACGACGGCGTCTACGCGCTCGACGACGAGGGCTGTTTCGAGGTGGTCAACGACGCGCTGGTCGAGCTGACCGGCTACGAGCGCGAGGAACTGCTCGGCGAACACACCTCGATCGTCAAGGACGAACAGACGGTCCAGCGCGCGGAGAACAAGCTCCGGGACCTCATCCACGGTAACGTCGTCGAGACGACCTTCGACGTGGACCTGTTTCCGAAGTCGGGGGAGCCGATCGACGCCGAGGACCACATGGTGATGCTGTCCGACGAAGAGGGCGAGTTCGCCGGGACCGCGGGCGTCATCCGCGACATCACCGACCGGAAGGAACGCGAGCGCCAGCTTCGCGCGGCCCGCGAGCGATTCGCCGAGCTACTCGACACCTCGCGAGCGTTGCTAGGCGCCCACAGCGTCGAGCAGGTCGGCGAGATCGTCGTCGACGCCGTCGCGCACACGCTGGGGTTCGACATGAACGTCGTCCGACTGTACGACGCCGAGCGCGACCGGCTCGTCCCGCTCGCGGCCTCCGACAGCGACGCGGTCGCGGTCGACGACCGGCCGGACTACGCGGTCGGCGAGGGTGGCCCCGGGCGCGCCTTCGAGTCGGGCGAGATCCGCCACGCACCATCGAACGTCGCGATCGCGCCGTCTGAGATGCCCGGCGACGCCGTCGAGACGCTGTACGTCCCGCTGGGCGACCAGGGGGCCGTGAGCATCGGTGTGACCGAACCGGGCGCCTTCGACGAGCGCGCACGGGAGCTGGCCGAGATCCTCGCGTCGAACGCGGCGGTCGCGCTCGAACGCGTCGCCTACGAGGACGAACTCGTCCGCTACCGGACCGTCCTCGAGAACGTCCAGGACATGGTGTACGTCGCAGACGACGAGGGGCGCTTCTCGCTGGTGACCGAGCCGCTCGCGACCTGGCTCGGCGTCGCGCGCTCGGACCTGGTCGGCCGACCGGTCGCCGCGGTGCTCGCCGACGCCGGCCCGCTCGACGCGGCCGTCGGCGAGGTGAGCGACGGAACCGAGAGCCGCGTGCTGGAGGCGAACTTCGAACGGGTCGACGGCGCGTCGCTCCCGGCGGAGATAGAGGTGTCGCCGCTCCCCGGCGAGGAGACCGCCGGCACCGTCGGCGTGGTCCGCGACCGGACGGAACTGAACGAGACCCGCCAGCGACTGGAGACCCAGCGCGACCGGTTCACATACCTCTTCGACAACCTCCCGGACGCCGTCGTCGAGGCCACCCACACCGACGGCGAGCCCGTCGTGACCGCGGTCAACGACGCCTTCACCGACGTGTTCGGCTACGACGCGGCGACGATCACCGGCGAGTCGCTCAACCAGTTCGTCCTCCCGAACGACGAGTACGAGAGCGGCCGCAACCTCGACCGACAGGCCGCCGAGGGCGAGACCGTCCAGAGCGAGGTCCGCCGGCAGACCGCCGACGGGTACCGCGACTTCCTCTTCCGGGGGATCCCCTACGACACCGGCGACGAGGAGATCAACAGCTTCGGCATCTACACGGACATCACCGACCAGAAAGAGCGCGAGCGGCGACTACAGGTGCTCAACCGCGTCCTCCGGCACAACCTCCGCAACGACCTCAACGTGGTGCTGGGCTACGCGGAGATGATCGCGGGACGGGTCGACGACGAGACGGTCGGCGAGTGGGCCGAGACGCTCATCGACACCGCTTCGGACGTGGCCTCGCTGGGCGACCGCGCTCGCTCGCTCGACCGCACGATGCGCGAGGGGTCGCTCCGCGACCACGAGATCGGCGTCGAGTCCGTGGTCGACGCCGTCGTCTCGGAGTACCGCGGTGACCACGCCGACGCCCGGATCGAGACCGACGTGGACGACGCGCGGGTCGTCGGCGACGGCCGGATCGAGCTCGCGCTGACGGAACTGCTCGAAAACAGCGTCGAGTACGGCGGCGAACGCGTCCGCGTCCGCGTGGAGACCGAGCGCCGGCAGGGGCGCGTCGAACTCCGCGTCGACGACGACGGTCCCGGCATCCCCGACTACGAGCGGACCGTCGTCGACGAGTCGACGGAGATCACCCAGCTCGAACACGGCAGCGGGCTCGGCCTCTGGATCGTCCGCTGGGTCGCCGACTCCTGTGGCGGCCGCCTGCGCTTCGAGGAGAGCGACCTCGGTGGCACCGCCGTCGTCCTCTCGCTGACGCCAGCCGAGACGGAGGCGACCGACGGCTGACCACGGACGCCGCTATCGGACGGTCTCGGTAGGAAAAGCGACCGGTTCGAGTCGGCTACGCCGACGTCTCGCTCGTGTCGACGGTGTGGTCGATGCGGACGAAACCGTAGTCACACTCCCAGCAGTGCCACTTGACCTTCTCGCCGATGTGGACGTTCGTGCTGGCTGCCTGGTAGAACTCCTGCTCGCTCTCACAGACCGGACACTCGTGGGTGAGGACTTCGCTCATACCCCCAGTTCCGAGTCGCGGTAATTTAACGTCCCGATCTCTGGTCGGGGCGGCCCGACCGAGGACGGCCGGCCCGGCTCCCAGCTGGCGGCGGGTCGGTCGCGGGCGGTGATCGCCGACCCGTCGCCCGTTCGGACACGGAGTTAAGACGTTGGCGGCCCGAGCGTCGGTATGAAGATCTACACCGGCCGCGGCGACGAGGGACAGACCGACCTGCGGGACATGTCCCGCGTCTCGAAGGCCAGCCCGCGCATCGAGGCCTACGGGACCGTCGACGAGGTCAACGCGATGGTCGGATCGGTCCGCCCGACCGGCCACGACGACGTGGACGAGCTGTTGCGCGAGGTGCAGAACCACCTCCACGTCACCCAGGCCGACTTCGCCAACCCCGACCCCGACGAGGACGACCCGCGGGTCCGCGAGACCCACGTCGAGGCGATCGAGGACAGCATCGACGAGTTCGACGCGGAACTCGACCCGCTGGAGCACTTCGTCCTCCCCGGCGGCTCCGAGGCCGGCGCGCGACTCCACCGGGCCCGGGCCGTCTGCCGACGCGCCGAGCGCCGCGCCGTCGCGTTCGCCGGGGCCGAAGCGGGCGTCAACGAAACCGGCCTCGTCTACCTCAACCGGCTCTCGGACCTGCTGTTCACACTCGCCCGCGTCGTCAACCACCGCGAGGGCGTCCCGGAGGAGGAGCCGACGTACTGACTCGCCGCCGCCCCCGGTCGAGTGTGCGACCCCGCTCCGTTCACTCGGTCCGCTCGTAGACGAGCTCGCCGTCGCGCTCGCGAGCGGCCGCGCGACCGGCCGCTTCGAGCACGTCGAGGTGGCCGACCGCCTCGCTCATCCCGGGGAACTGCTCGGTGACGGGCAGGTCGCCGAACAGCTCGTTCATGACCGCGACCGGCGTCGTCGGCTCGTCCAGCAGGCCGGCGACGCGCTCGGTACGGTCGTGGTGTTCGCCGAGGATGTCGTCGATCCGCCCGCTGGGGTCGTCGATACGGTCGCGGTGGCCCGGATGGAGGCGGTCGTATCCGTCTTCCCGCAGGTCGGCGAGAGAGTCGTTGTACGCCGGGAGCACTCGCGGGCGGTCGGACTCGGGATCCGGCGGCGGCTGGAGGAACGGGTTGGGCGTGATCTCCACGAGGACGTTGTCGCCGACCAGCGCCTCCCGTCCCGCCGTGCCGTCGAAGGCGAAGAGTACCTCACCGGTGGCGTGACCCACCAGGTCGTCGACCAGCAACTCGGTGCCGTCGACGGTGACCCGGTCGCCCGCGGCGACCTCGCGGTCGACGGTCACGCTGGGCGCGTAGTGGACGAACGCGCCGGGGAGTTCGGTGACGGTGTCGGCCGTCGAGGGCGCCATGCCGCAGCGCTCGAAAAAGTCGCGGAAAAAGGCCTGTTCGGCGTCGAGTCGGCCGGGGAAGTCCGCCATGATCGACGCCGCGTCGGGGTGAGCGACGACCGTCGCGCCGCGCTCGCGGAAGCGTTCGGCGAGGCCGAAGTGGTCCGGATGGGGATGCGTGATGAGCAATCGCTCGACGTCCTCGGGCGCCAGGTCGCGCTGGGCCAGCGCGTCCGTGAGACGTGTCCAGGCCTCGTCGCTGTCGGGACCGGGGTCGACGAGCGTCCGGTCGGTCAGGTAGGCGTTGACCGGCCCGACCTGGAACGGCGTCGGCACCGGGACCTGCTCGAACATGGCCCCCGCTACAGCGTGCGAGCGTAAGGGTGTGGCGGGTGGACGTCTCCGTCCGACCCCGAGGAACGGCCGCACACGGCGATGCCCACCGTCGCGTGCAAGCCTGACAGTATGGGACAGACAGCGGCGCGGGCCGCAGTGGCCCCACGCCGACGTGTTTTAGGTTAGCCTAAACCAATATAAACGTTGCGATGGAGAGGGAGTGACTCTCCGTCGGACTCGTGCGGGCAAATATGGATCGGTACTTCGAACACAGCCGGTACTACCTGGAGCGAGCGGTGCGGACGGCTCGAACGGGCGTTCGCGAAGAGGTAGCGTCGGTGGGGAAGCGGGTGCGATCGCTGGTCGGTCGTGAGCGTGAGCCCGAACCGGGGCGGTTCGAGACCGTTCGGTCGAAGTTTGAGACGGTATCGGCTCGGGTTCGAGACGAAACCGTGGCGGTCGTCGCCGAGACACGTGAGTCGGTCGTCGACTACGGGAGTGGCGAACCCCGTCGCAGTAGCGACCGCGGAAAGCAATTCTTAAGGGCGGGCCTGGTTTACCGTCGAGTGTCCGGGTTGGTGATCTAGTCCGGTTATGATACCTCCTTCACACGGAGGAAGTCGGCGGTTCAACTCCGCCCCAACCCATCCTGCCGCGAACAAACCCGTGAGCGGCAGGTGGGTCTGGCGGAGTTGAACCCCATCAGTCGCGCGCAGCGAAGCGAGCACGTCTGATTCCGGTTCAACTCCGCCCCAACCCATCTTCTGCCGGCACGACTCTACAAGCGACTTCCATGTCGCTCGCCTTCGTCCCGTCTGTCGTTGGTTTCGTAGAGCCGAACCCTGGCGGTCGAGCGCAGCGCGTAGAACGAACGAGTGCGTCTGCGTCCGGTTTCACCGAGCAACGGACCGACTCGCCGGAGAGCGACTGCGAGCAACGTCTCGAGGACGGATTATCGCATCTCGTCGAGCGCGACGACGGTATCGGACATCAGATAGGCGGTGTCGCTGTCCTCGCGCTCGATGCTCAGCGCGTAGAACGAGTCACGGCCACCGTCGACGGTGACGTGGTAGGCGGCAGTCGTCAGGGGATCCAGCGTCGCCGGATCCTCGGTTTCGGAGGAGGTCACACCACTTCTCACCGATGACCACTGATAACCGACTCGATCTCCGCGTTCCGAGCTAGATCGAAGAACATGTTCGAACCGTATCATAGACAGACGTTCGAAACTACGAGCACACCCCTGGAGTCCCGTTACCGACGTTTCGGTTCTACCTCCCGACGTCGTGGTCAGCCGTCCTCAGTGCGACCCAGACCGATCGAACCGAATATGTCGGTAATTACTGGTTTCGGACGTTCTCGAGGCTGTTTCGGGAAATGATTCGGAGCGACCCCGAAAGTATCACTTTCGAATTGTTTCGGCCGACAGAGCGGAATCGAATACATTCGGTTTCGAAATCACTAGTCGTTGGAAAGGGTCGCAGTCCGGGGATTGAGGGTCCCGGTCTGGGAGTAGATGCCGACCACGAGGAGCCCGCCGGCGAGGAGTAGTATCAGGGCACAGGCGGCGTAGACGGGGGCGAAGCCGATCGCTTCGACGACGGGGAGCGAGACCATCGGGCCGAGGCCGCCGCCCAGGTCGCCGAGGACGTTGTTGGTTGCCATCGCGCGGCCCGTACGGTCGCTGGGGGTGAGGTCGGCGAGCAGCGCCATCAGCGGGCCGTTGGCGCCACCCTGGCCGGTGCCGATGAGGACGCAGGCGACGACGAGTCGCTCCAGGCTGGCGGCCGTCGAGAGGGCGAGAAAGCCCAGAAAGGAGACGACGAGAAACGCGAGCAGCGTGGGCACGCGGGCGCCCAGCTCGTCGCTGATCTTCCCTCCGGTGAGAGTGAACACGGACGCCGAGAGGACTGTCACGGCCATGAGCAGTCCGGACATGCCCTGGGGGCCGTAGCCCCAGACCGCGATGTCCTTCGCGTCGACGAAGAGGACGAGCGTGGCGAACAGCGCGCCGAGGTAGGCGAAGAAGAGTCCGAAGTTGACGGACCCGACGGTCAGCGTGGGCAGTGCGGTGTCGATCTCCCAGGGTTTGACCGCGGGACGCTCCTCGTCGACGTGGGTCTCGGGGATGGTGCGGTAGGCGACCGCGCTGGCCAGCAGTGCGAAGCCGGCGGCGACGGCGAAGGCAGCCAACACGGAGTAGGTGTCACTGACGACGCCGCCCATGACCAGGCCGGCGGGAAACCCCAGGGTGATGCCGCCGCGGACGACGCCCATGTTCGTCCCCCGGTCCTCACCGTCGCTCACGTCGGCGGCGATGGTGTAGGCGGTGGCGAACACCAGCGCGCTGCCGATCCCCCACAGAATGCGGGCCAGCAGGAACCACGCTTCGGGCAGCGACGCCCGGAGTGCGACGACGTAGCCCGCCGTCGCCAGCCCCTCGACGAACAGCCCGACGACGAAGGGCGTCCGCGTTCCGACGCGGTCGACGATCGAGCCCGCCGGCGCGTTGGCGAGGATGCGGGTGAAGCGGTTGGCGCTGAGGATGAACCCGACGAGGAACGGCGAGATACCGAGCACGGCGCCGAGGTTCGGCAGGATCGGGAAGACGACGCCGCCGCCGAGTCCGACGAGGAACGTGCTGACGATGACCGACACGACGACCGTCCGACGGCGTTCCATGATCGCGATGGGATCGCCGAGCGAATAAGAGCTGTCAGTCGAGTCCGCCGGCCCCGCCGGGTGGCCCTCGGCGCACTGTCGCTCGGGAACGCAGTCGCTCGGGGGCGATTCGGCGAGCGCGGAATGGGTGTTCGAACCCGCGGGCGACGGGTTCGAACGGGCGAACGGACCGCCCCGCGGGCGACGGGACGGCCGGGCACGGGCGGCGGGCAGCCGCCCGGCCGTGTCGGGTCGCGGGTGGGGTTTTCGGGTACGCGGTTGGCTCGCCAGGTGGAGGGCGCGCCGACCGCAATCGAACCGTGGACCCCCGCCACAATAACCCCTCGCGAGACTAAAACAACGATTTAACGTTTCGCTCGAGCGCCCCGGTCGGGGCCGTTCCGGGGACGGGCGCTTCGAAACGGCGGATCACCGCCTCACTCGCCGGCAGTTCGTTCGTCGTCGTCGGGCGTCGGAGTCGTGACCGGACCGTCGGTCCGCTCGGACTCCCCGGCGACCTCCGAGTCGTCGAACGCGGAGTCGGTTTCGAGATCGACCTCGACCGACTCGTCCCCGCGGCCCGCGACCCGCCGGGCGACGACCGTCGCGACCACGCTGAGGACGACGCTCGCCGCCGCCAGCTTGACGAACCGACCGCGACCGCTCGGCGAGTCGGTCGCGCGACCGTCCGCGGGTTCCGCGTCTGCGACGGCCTCGGCGTCAACGACCGCCTCGTCGTCGACCGCGTCGGCTCTCCGACCGTCGGATCGGCCGGCGTCGGAGCTGAACTGGGCGTCGTCGAGGTGTACTTCGAACAGGGTGACGTTCTCGAATACCATGGGATACCTACGACCGCTGACGACTTAACTGCACACTGAGCCGTGCTGACAGACCGGACCGAGTCGGTGCGACTGGCGAGCGGCCGGCGAGCACCTCGCGGCGTCGCCGTCTGGTTCGTCCCAAACCTGTCGACGGTTCGACCAGAACGGTTAACGGCGAGATAGCCCAACGTCCGGGCGATGAACCGACGGAGATTCCTCCACTCCGCGACGGGCGCCGCGGCGGTCGGCCTCGCCGGCTGTCTCGGCGACGGCGGCGACGCGACCGACACCGCTGGCCCCGCCACCGGATCGACACCCCAACCGACACGGTCCCCGGCCGACGATTCGACGGTCACGTCGACCCCGGACGGACCCGGCGGCGTCTACGTCCAGTCGTTCCGCGAGGCGATGGTGATGCCCGGGACGGCGAGGGCCGGCGACTACCGCTTCGCACTGATGGTCGCGGTCCCCCACCGCTTCTGGACCGTCAACCTCGACGAGCGCTCGGTCACCGAGATCGAGGAGGGCGACGACGTCCACCTGATGGCCACGGTCTGGGACCCCGAGACCCAGACGGTACTCCCGGACTCGAACCTCTCGGTCGAGATCACCCGCGACGGCGACCTGGTCACCCAGGAGGTCATCTACCGGATGCTCTCCCAGCGGATGGGCTTTCACTACGGCGCGAACTTCCCGCTCGACGGCGACGGGACGTACGCCGCGCGGCTCAGCGTCGGCGGCGTGAGCGCGCGCACGACCGGCGCCTTCGAGGGTCGCTTCGATGACGGTGCGACTGCGGCCGTCGAGTTCGAGTGGGGAAAACGGCTGCGCGAACGGCTCACGACCGAACAGCTGGATCAGGCGGGCCAGCGTGGCGCGCTCCGCCCGATGGAGATGGGCGACGTGCCCCAGCCCCGCGCGCCCGAACCGGCCGCCCTCCCCGGGCGCGTCCTCGGTACCGGCCGCAGCGGCGACGCCAAACTCGTCACCACACAGGTCCCCGCGGCCGACGCCGGCCGGTTCACCGACGGCGGACCGTACCTCGCCGTCTCCGCGCGGACGCCGTTCAATCGGCTGGTCCTCCCCGCGATGGCGCTGTCCGCCTCGGTGGCCCGCGACGGCGAGACCGGCTTCGAGGGGCCGCTCGAGCCCACGCTCGACCCCGAACTCGGCCACCACTACGGCGCGGCGCTGCCCGAACCCGTCCAGTCCGGTGACGAAGTGACCCTCAGAGTGGGGACGCCTCCGCAATTGGCCCGCCACGAGGGGTACGAGCGGGCGTTCCTCAGGATGGAACCGGCGACGATCACCGCCTGACATGTCTGGAACCGCTTCGCGCCGGGTCGCCGTCGTCCTCGCGCTGGCGCTGGCACTCACGACGCCGCTGGCGGTCGCGACCGTCGGAGCCCACGGCGACCACGTCGCGGCCGACTCACAGGTGACCGACGACGGGACCGTCGTCGTCGAGGCGGTGTCGGCGCTGCGGCCCGGGTTCGTCGTCCTCCACGCTGACGACGGCGGGCGTCCCGGGGCCCCGATCGGACACGAGTACGTCGGCCGGACGCCGGACCTGACCTACCGGACGAGCGTGCCGGTCCGGGTCGACGACTCGGTCTGGCGGTCGTGGTCGGGCACCCGAACGGTCTGGGCGGTCTTGCACACCGACGTCGACGGCGACGAGACGTTCGACCCCGAGACCGACGCGTCGGCCGCGCGGCTCAGTCCGGCCGCGCGGACGCAGATCACGGTCCGAAAGAGCGATTCGGTGACCAGGGTCCTCGGCATGCGGTTCGAAGCCCAGCCGGTCGCCGACGGGACGCTCACGGTCCGCCGGGTCGACCTCTCGACGCCCGGCCACGTCGCGGTGTCCCCGGTCGGGCGGAACTCCAGCATCGGGTCCCGGTCGCTGGCCGCGGGCGTCCACCGAAACGTCACCGTCGCGCTGAACGAGTCGTTCGTCGCCGAGCGCGACCGCGACTTTCGGGTCCGCGTCGTCGCCCACCGCGACGGCGGCGACGGCGTCTTCGACCCGTCCGACCCGCCGATCACCGCCGGCGACCGACCGGTCGGGACGTATCTGACCGTCGCGGCCGGGAACGCCACGGACGACGGTCCCCTGATCAACACGCCGACCGTGACGACCGCTCCCGAAGCGTCGGCCACAGCCACACAGGCGGGTGGACCAGTCGCCGACGGCGACGGAACCGCCGGGACCGCTCCGACGAGCACGTCGCCCGGTGGAGCGACCGGTGTCGGCTCCGGCGCGACCGACGGCACCGCCGGGTCGGGCGCCGGCTTCGGCGTCGCGCTCACCGCGCTGGCGGTCGCCGTCGCCGTGCTGGTCGCCGCCGGACGGGCGGGTCGAGCGTCCCGCTGACGGGAACAGCCGCGGATCGGTGGGTCTCGCCGCCCCAGCCGTGGCTATCCGGACGGAGAGCACCGAGAACCGAACCGGCGACCGGCGGGCTAGAGGTAGTCGCCGTCGACGGTCACCGTGAGGGACTCGCCGTCGACCACGAGGTCGTAGTCGCCGGCCTCGACACGGTGGCCGTCACCGGGCGCGTAGACGCCCAGATTCTCGACGGGGACTTCGAGGGCGACACTCGCGGACTCGCCGGCGTCCAACTCGACCCGCTCGAACGCCTGGAGGCGCCGCTCGGGCATCACGAGCGTCTTCGATTCGGTCGTGCTGTACGCCTGGACCACCTCGGTCCCGCGACGGTCACCGACGTTCTCGACCGTGACGTCGAGTTCGACCGTCTCGCCCGGGCCGACGACGTCCTCGTCGACCGAAAGGTCACCCGTCTCGAACTCGGTGTACGAGAGTCCGTGGCCGAACTCGTAGAGGGGGTCGTAGGAATCGGGATGCTCGTGGTCGCCGATCGGACGGGGCTGGTGGAGGTGGTCGTGATGGAGGTCGACCTGCGTCCCCGAGCGGGGGACGGTCACCGCCAGCCGGCCACTGGGGTCGTTCTCGCCCACCAGCGTCTCGGCGACGGCTTTCCCACCCATCGTGCCGGGGAAGTAGGCCATCAGGACGGCCGCGGCCCGCTCGTCGAGATGCTCGACGGCAAGCGGGCGGCCGGTGACGAGGACGCCGACGACGGGCGTGCCCGTCTCGGCGACCGCTTCGACGAGTTCCTGCTGAGCCTCGCCCAGCGCGAGTCGCTCGCGCGTGGGGAACTCGCCCGTCTCGGTGCGGGGGTCGCCCGCACCGAACTCGTGGAGGTACCACCCTTCACCGAGCGCGAGCACGGCCACGTCGGCCTCGGCGGCCTGCTCGGCCGCGGCGTCCACGTCCAGCGTCTCGTTGTGAGTGGCCCCCTGCTCGTGGGTCACGTCACCGTCGACGTGCGCGCGGATCTCCTCGACGATCGTCGTCCCGTCGACGTGGTCCTCGTCCTCGACCGACCAGCCGCCGACCTGGCTCACCAGGTCGTCGGCGTTGGGCCCGCCGACGAACACGTCCTCGTCGCCCGAGAGCGGGAGGCAATCGTCGTTTTTCAGCAGCGTCATCGCCTCGCGGGCTGTCTCTAGGGCGGCCGCCTGGTGGTCGTCGGACCCGACCGTCTCCAGGGCTTCGTCTTTCTCGACGTAGGGGTCCTCGAACAGCCCCATCCGGAACTTGCGTTCGAGCACGCGCTCGACGCTCGAATCGAGCACCGACTCGGCCAGGTCGCCCGACTCGACCAGGTCGACCAGCTCCTCGACTTCGAGGTCGTTGCCGACCGAGGCCACGTCGAGGCCCGCCGTCCGGGCGTCGTAAGTCGCCTCGCGGAGATCCGCGGCGGTCTTGTGGTCGTCGGTGAGGTGGCGGACACCGCCCCAGTCCGAGACGATGGTGCCGTCGAAACCGAGATCGCTCCGGAGCAGGTCCGTGAGCCAGCGTTCGGAGCCGTGGACGGGTTCGCCGTTGATGGAGTTGTAACACGGCATCACCGACTCGACGCCCTCGGCGAGCGCCGCTTCGAACGGCGGGACGAACGTGTTGCGGAGTTTGTACTCCGAGACGTCGACCGGCGCGGCGTCCTCGCCGCGTTCGGGCTCGCTGTAGGCCGGGAAGTGTTTCGCCGTCGCGACGACGGTGTCGTCGGCCTCGATCCCCTCGCCCTGGTAGCCCCGAACCTTCGCGGCGGCCATCTCGGTGACCAGCCGTGGGCTCTCGCCGAAGGTCTCGAAGACGCGCCCCCAGCGGGGGTCCCGACCCACGTCGCAGGTCGGGCCGTAGTTCTGGTGGGCACCGGTCGCCGCCACTTCCGTCGCGGTGACGCGCGCACCGGCCTCGACCAGCTCGGGGTCCCACGTCGCCGCCGCACCCAGCCCGTTCGGGAACACCGCCGATCCGGCGACGTATGCGTGGCCGTGGACCGCGTCGACGTTGAAAAAGAGGGGGATCCCGAGCCGCGTCTCCTCGGTCGCGACCGCCTGGAGGTCGTTGACGATGTCGACGATCTCGTCGACTTCCGTCCCCGTCGACCCGGCCCAGCCAAAGGGCGCCGCACAGCCGAGGTGCTGCTCGCGCACCAGATCTTTGACTTCCTCGACGTCGACCGCTCGGTGCATCTGCCCGGCCCACGTTCCGACTAGCTGACCGGCCTTCTCTTCGACCGTCATGCGATCGAGCAGATCCGAGACCCGCCGCGATACCGGGAGATCCGGGCGCTGATACTCGGGATCCGCGTCGCTGGATTGCATGTTCGGATGGATTTCCGACGTCCACATAAACATTGCGAGGTGAATATCCGTGCGAGTCGTCCGAGTGAGCCGAACGGTCGTCCGTGGTATCGATATCCACACGTATTTGTCGTTCGACGGGCTGGACTCGGGTATGACCGACGAGGAATCCGCACCGCTGGAGGGGGTCGACACCGGGTCCGAAGCACTCGACGACGAAGACCGCGCCCAGATTCGGGAGGCGCTCACATCGGAGACGAACATCAGGCGAAACGAGGCCGCCCAGGCGCTGTCGCAACTCGCCGAACGGGACCCGTCGACGGTACGCCCGTTCGTCGACGACCTGCTCCCGCTGCTCGACGACGACCGCAACGCGGTCGCACAGCAGGCCGGGACCGCGCTGCTGGGTGTCGCCCGAGAGTTCCCCGAGGACCTCGCCGACTCGGTGCCCGCGGTCTTCGGATTGATCGAGCGGGAGTTCAACTCGCTGGAACTGCTGGGGACGCAGATCGTCGTCCAGGTCGTGTTGAACGAGCCCGAGGCGGTGACACCGCACCTCGACCGCATCGCCGCGGTGCTCGACGGGCGCTCGCCCGCCTACGAGACCACCGAGGGGATCGACATGGTCGACGACGAGGAGGCCCGCCAGACCATGCTCGAACACGACAAGCAGGAACACCAGTTGCTGGTCCAGTCACAGGGCCGACTCGCCAACGTGGTCACGGCCGCCGCCGAGGGCGACCCGGAGACCGCCGCCGACCACCTCGACGCGCTCGTCGGACTGTTCGACACGCCGGACGTGACGGTCGTCGGCGCGGCCATCGACGCCGTCTCCGAGATCGCCCAGGCCGACCCCGACGCGGCCGCCGAGGCCTACGACGCGCTGGTCGCCTGTCTCAACCACACCAACGACACCGTTCGGGCCCGCGCCATCCGCGCCCTCGGCTACCTGGGTGACGACCGCGCTGTCGGACCGCTCGAGGACCGCGCTCGCGTGGAGACCGACGACGACGTCGCCGACCTCGCCGAGGAGACCGCCGCGTTCCTCGACGACGCCTGACCGACGCGCCACCGTTCTTCGCGCGACCGCGACGACGGTCGCCTCTAGTCGTCCATCGCACGCTTCGTGCAGTAGTAGTAGGTGCCGATGAAGAAAGCCGTCGAGACACCGATCAACACCGCGTCGATGACGAGGATCACGAACGCTTCGTCGCCGGGCGAGACGAAGACGAACGAGAACACGAGCAACGCCCCCATCGACATCATGACCGCCAGCGCTATCGGGATGTTGTCGCGCTGGGCACAGACGAGATCGACCGCACTGGTTCCACCGGGCACGTTCGAATCTGTCGACCGACGGTATTCAAGCCCCCGGTTGCCCACCTCGCCGAGACCGTCTGCTCCGTGAGCGCGTCCGACCCGTGGGGTTGCGAGTGGCACGGCTCCGTGCGGTCGTGAGCGTCCCGCCGCGTGCGACCGTGAATCGGCTACGCGAGGCGCGAAAAAACGAGTCCGCGCGTCGACTCCCCCTCGAGACGGGTCGGGGTGAGGCGGTCAGTCGCTGGCGCTCTCGGCGCCGAACTCGCCCGTGACGTTGCTGGTGTCGAACTCCTCGTCGGGCCCGACACGCTCGGCGCCCTCGAGCGGTTCGCTATCCCAGTACTCGTGGTCGGGGTCCGCGCGGAAGCAGGCGGCGCCGTTGCCTTCGCCGCCTTCCACGTCGTACAGCGGCGGCTGCTCTTCGGTGCAGGCCTCCCTGGCGATGGGACACCGGGTGTGGAACCGACAGCCCGACGGCGGGTCGACCGGGTCCGGAACGTCGATCGAGCGCATCGGCGGCTCGCCCGCTTCCACCGCGTCGAGCTGGAGCGACGGCGTCGCCCAGCGCAACACCTTCGTATAGGGGTGCTGAGGGTTCTGGATCAGCCGCTCGGCGGTGCCGACCTCGACGATCTCGCCCAGGTACATCACCGCGATCCGACCGTCCCCGTGCTCGGTGAAGTACCGAGCGTTCGAGAGGTCGTGGCTGATGAACAGGAACGAGGTGTCGAACACGTTCTGCAGTTCGAGCATCAGATCCATCAGCTCGACGCGCAGGCTCACGTCGACGGCACTGATGGCCTCGTCCGCGAGGATCGCGTCGGGGTTCATCAGCAGTGCGCGGGTCAGCGCGACCCGCTGTTTCTCCCCGCCGGAGAGTTGGTGGGGGTAGCGGTCGGCGAAGTCACCCGGCGGATTCATCCCCACGCGGTCGAGCAGCGAGTAGATCCGGTCCCGCCGTTCGTTGGGACTGATGTTCGGGTGCGTGTGGTGCAGCGGCTCCGAGAGGATGTCGACGATCCGGCGGTTCGGGTTGAGCGAACTCCCCGGGTCCTGGTGGATGATCTGCAGGGCCTGGCGGATCTCGTCGTAGTCGATGTCCCCGTCGCCGTCCTTGGCCTCCCAGATGTCCTGACCGCGGTACTTGACGCTGCCGCCGGTCGGCCGCTGCAGGCCGATGGCGGTCTTGCCCAGCGTCGTCTTCCCACAGCCCGACTCGCCAAGCAGCGCGACCACGTCGTTCTCGTAGATGTCGAGATCGACACCGTCGACCGCTTTGACGACGTCCGGGTCGTCGCCGAAGATGTCGAACAGCCCCTGTTCCTCCTCGAAGTGGACCTCGACGTCGTCGAGTCCGAGGACGGGTTCCTCGTCGGTCCGTGCGGTCACGTCGCGGTCCGCGCTCGCCTCGAACTCGGGGTCGGCCGAGGTCTCGCCGTAGTTGAGGGTGATCTCCTCGCGAGCCTCTTCCCAGTGGTGACAGGCCGTGCGGTGGTCATCGCCGACGTTCTCGAGGGGCGGGTCGTCGCTGACGCACTCCTCGGTCGCGAGCGGACACCGCGGGTGGAAGCTACACCCCTCCGGGACGTTGACCGGTGCGGGACCCTCGCCCTCGATGGGCTGCATCTCCGACAGCGGGGCGTCGAGGTTCGGCGTCGCGTTCAACAGCGCTCTCGTGTAGGGGTGGCCCGCGTCGGCGATGATCCCGTCGCGGGTCCCGACCTCGACGAACTGGAACGCGTAGATGATGCTCATCCGGTCGGCCAGCGCCGTGATCAGCGGCAGGTCGTGCGTGATGAACGCGAGCGTCAGGTCGTAGCTCTGCTGCAGGTCGTTGAGCAGCATCAGGATCGACCGCTGCATGAGCAGGTCCAGCGCCGCCGTCGGCTCGTCCATCACGAGCACTTCGGGTTCGAGCACCAGCGACAGCGCGATCAGCGCGCGCTGTTGCATGCCGCCCGACAGCTCGTGCGGATAGGAGTCGAGGACCCGGTCCGGTTCGAGGTACAGGTCCTCGAGCAGCTCGCGGGCGAAGGCCATCCCCTCGTCGACGTTGGCGTCGTGAGCCTTCAGCGTCTCCTCGAAGTGCGTCCCGACCTCCATCGTCGGGTTGAACGAGGACATCGCCCCCTGGAAGACCATCGAGATCTCCTCCCAGCGGAACTGCCGGAGTTCCTCGTCGCTCTGTTCGAGCACGTCGATCGTCCGACCGTCGGTAGAGTGGTAGAGGATCTCGCCGGTGAGCACTCCGGGGTCGGGGATCGAATCGAGCAGGGCCGAGGCGAACATCGACTTGCCCGAGCCGGACTCACCGACGATGCCCAGCACCTCGTCGCGTTCGATGTCGAGGCTCACGTCGTCGAGGACGTACGTGTCGCCACCGTCGAAGGTCACCTTCGCGTTGGAGACCTCGACGATCGGGTCCTCGACGGTGGACTGTACCGTCGCGTTCGAACCGGATCGTTGATCGGTTGCCATCTAGATCATCCCCTTGGTCGTCGTCTCGTCGCCTTCCGCGGTCGATTCGGACTCCCCGGCCATCCGGGTGCGGACCCGCGGGTTGAACACCCTGTCGAGGCCCTGTCCCATGAGGATCAGCGCCAGCGCCAGGCCGACGATGAAGACCATGGGTGCGATCAGCCAGTGGGCCGCCTCGGGGACGAACAGCGCGCCGTTGGACTGAGCGCGCGCCAGCGTCACACCCCAGGTCGGCTGGCTGTAGGGCAACACGCCCAGGAAGTACAGCCCGACCGACGCGAAGATGGTGTATCGGGCGGCGAACACGAAGTTCACCGTCACGTACGGCATCAGGTTCGGGATCACGTCCTTCCGGAGGATCCGGAACGTGGAGGTCCCCATCGTTCGGGAGGCCTCGACGTAGCTGTCCTCGCGGATGGTCAGCACCTGCGAGCGCAGCGACCGACCGAGCCCGGCCCAGTAGTTGATCGTCAGCACGACACCGACGAAGATCGGGTTCTCCGGGCTGAACGTGATCGCGAGGATGATCACCAGCGGGAGGCCGGGGATCGCCATGAAGAAGTCCGAGATAGACATCAACACGGTGTCGACCTGGCCGCCCTTGTACCCCGCGAGCGTCCCGACGATGACGGCGAGGCCGGTGGCCCAGACGCCGCCGGCCAGCACCATCAGCAGAATGTCCGGCGTGGCGTGGATCAGCTCGGCGGTCAGATCGACGCCCGCGGAGGTCGTCCCGAGCGGGTACGACCAGTTCTCGAACATGCCGATCAGCCGGGGGGCCTGGCTCGACGACGGCTCGCGCCACAGCCCCAGGACGGCGACCGCCGAGATCGCCAGGTAGACGCTGAGCATCAGGAGCCCGACGCGCGTCCGCATGTCGGACCACGCGACGACCGCGGGTTCGTAGACGCTCCGCTCGTAGAACTCCCGGAGCCGGTCTCCCCTCGTCATGTCCGCGCCGGTGCTCTCGCTCTGCCAGTCGAGCCCCTCGGTGGGGGCGTCGGATTCAGTATGCTTCACTGGAATCACCCGAACTGATCCGCGGGTCGATCATGCTGTACGTCAGGTCGGCGACGTACACCCCGATGACCAGTGCCACCGTGATGACGAGGAACGTGCCCATCATCATCGGGTAGTCGTTGGAGTTAACGGCGTCCAACAGGTACAGCCCCAGCCCCGGGTAGTTGAATATCTGCTCCAGGATCACCGTGCCGCCCAGCCGGAAGCCGAGCAGCAGCAGGAACCCGGTGTACATCGGCAGGATCGCGTTGCGCGCGACGTACCGGGTCGCGATCCGACCGTCCGACAGGCCTCGCAGCCTGGCGACCTCGACGAAGTCCTCGCCCAGCACCTGGATGCTGTTACCACGCATCGCCAGCGCCTGTCCGCCGACCCCCACGATCGTGTACGACAGTATCGGGAGCGCCCCGTGCATCGCCACGCTGATAGCGTAGCCCAGGCTCCAGTGGTTCTCGATGTTGGGGTTCGCCGTCCCCGACGCCGGGAACAGGCCCCAGCGGTACGACATGAACAGCAGGAGCAGGATCGCCGCCACGTAGAACGGGATCGACATGCCCACGATCGACAGCGAGGAGGCGATGGTGTCGAACCTCGACCCCTCCCAGTAGGCCTGGATCGCGCCCAGGAGGATCCCGACCACGAACATCAGTATCGTCGATACGACGACGATGAAGATCGTCCACGGCGCCGCCTGGGCGACCATCTCCGTGACGGGGCGACTGTACTGGATCGACGTTCCAAGGTCGAGCTGGAACGCCGATATCATGTAGTTGACGTACTGTTCCGCCAGTCCCGCGTCCGGCCGGACGTTCTGCAGGTTCTCGATCTGCTGGTTGACCTGCTCGGGTGGGATACCCTGCCGGAGCAACTGGGTCCGCAACTGCGTGAACGGTCCTCCCGGAAGCAGACGGATCAGCCCGAAGGTGAGCGACATGACCCCGAAGATCGTGACGAACACCCGTGCTGTCCGCCGCACGTAGTAGTTAACCATGCGTCTTGATAATCGTATTTACAGCCGGCACTCTAAGGTCTAACGACTCGCGTCGTGAGAAGCGGTTCGGTGCGAGACCGATCGATACTCCCCCCATCGGTCTGGTCGGAGTCCGTTACTCCTGGGCAGACAGCTTGCCCTGGCGCGGCCACCAGAACGGCGGCCACTTGATACCACGAGCGGGGTCGCCCTCCTCGACGGAGACGTTCCACTCGTCGGTCGTGACCCACGACTGCTCGAACTTCGAGACCAGCGAGAGCATCGGCAGGTCGTAGTTGTTGTGCCAGGCGGCCTCCTGGACGATCGGCATCGCCTCCTCGTTGGTCGGCTTGGTCGCGATCTCGTCGACCTTGGCCAGCGGGCTGATCGTCATCTCGCCGTCGCCGCTCATGGACGGGATGGTCTGCTCGGACTCGGCGTCGTAGTTGTGTCCGCCGTTGAGCGCCGCCAGCGCGAGCTGGTGGCGCAGCGGGAAGTACGGGAACGACGACCGGGCCTGGCCGGGCAGCCAGTAGAACGTCCCGACCTTGAAGTTGCTCTCGATGAACGCGCCCTGCCAGTCACTGGTCGGTCGGCTCGCGACCGACAGATCGAAGCCGAACTCGTTGAGGCGGTCGACGATAGTCTCGGTCATCGTCGTGAAGTCGGTCCACCCGCCGGGGGTCAGGTAGTTGGCGCTGATGGGCTCGCCGTCGGGGCTCGTCCACGTGCCGTTCTGCATCGAGTAGCCGGCGTCTTCGAGGAGCTGCGTCGCCTCCTCGGTGTTGGTCGAACCGACGCCGTAGTCCTCGAAGTTGCTCTGGGCGTCGCCGAGCCAGCCCTCGATGTCGCGCGGGGCGATCCCACAGGGGACCGAGGCCGGGAACTTCGTGCGCGGACCCGCGTTCGCGACGAGCTCCTCACGGTTGATGACGTGGGCGATCGCCTGGCGGACCGCGCGGTCGCCGAAGATCGGGTCGTCGTGGTTGAAGATCATCCCGTAGCCCCACTTGGCCGGGATGGTCTGGACTTCCATGACGTAGTCCTGGAACGCGTTGACCGTCTCCGGCGCGGCGAACATGCTCCAGACGCTGTCGAAGCGCTTGCCGCCGGTGGTGAAGTCCTGCTGGGGGGCCGAGGCCTCCTGGTAGGAGTCGAACCGGTAGGTCGAGAAGTTGACGTTGTCGATGCTGTGGAACTCGGTGTTGCGCTCGAAGTTCCACTGCTGCTGGTTCTTGTCGACGTAGGCCCACGCGCCGCTCGTGATGACCTCGGTGTCGCTGTCCTCCCAGTTCCAGGTCTGGACTTCGGTAGCCTCGGCGTCGACGAACTGCTCGAACGCCGCGGCCGGCGTGTCGATCCACATGTTACCCAGCTGGTGTTTGACCATGACCGGGTTGGTCGGGCCCGTGAGGTTCAGCTGGTACGTGTAGTCGTCGACGACTTCGGTGCTCTCGACGTAGCCCCAGATGGCGCTACCGATCTTCTCGAGGATCTGGAACTGGACGTCGATGTCTTCGGTCGTGACGTCGCTGCCGTCGGACCACGAGAGATCCTCGCGGAACGTCAGTGTGACCGTCTCCCCGTCGAACTCCCACTCGTCCAGGGCCGCGAGCTGGAACTCCTGGGTCTCGAAGGAGTACGCGGCGTAGCGGTCGAACGCCAGCCGTCGTGCGGGCTCCGAAGAGATCTGCGTGTTGTGCGGGTTGAGCGTGCGGTTGGTCGGGTCGGCCTGGAGGCCACTCGCGTGAGTCTGGTCGACGACGTTCGTACTGCCGCCGTCCGAGCCGTCCGAACCGTCCGAGCCGTCCGAACCGTCGCTGCTGTCGGACCCGTCCGAGCCGTCACTACCGTCGGAGCCGGACCCGTCGGTCGGTGTCCCGTCCCCGCTACCACACCCTGCGAGTGCCGCGGCACCGGACGCTCCTGCAAGTGTCAGGAACTTCCGGCGGTCTACGACATCGCTGTACTCATTGGTACTGTCAGACATGCCTTTGGTTGGTTTACGATAACGGGTAATAAAACTTTTGGAAGGACGCGGACGCGTTCGGTCGGTTTCGGTCGAGGGCCGATCGGAGGAACGCGTCGTTGGGACTCTAATCTCCCGAAATCGGGGGACTCAGATCAGAGGATTCGATCGGTCTCGCCCCCGTGCTCGGGCAGCGGGCGCGAGCGGGCGCTAGCGCCCGCGTTTCGGAGAACGGAACCGATCGACTCCCGGCTCCTCGGGCCCAGGCCGTAATTGCCATCGTCAATGATCGAGATTCCACGCTTCGAAGCCCGACAGTCGGGTCCTAAGTCCGTCGGTCGATATGCACGGCTGTCGAACGGCCGTTCTGCATCGCTGAACCAGTGCGCGATCGTCGGTAAAGCAACGTTTCCCAGGTTGCTCGCGCGCGGGCGTCACAGACCGTGTCCGGTCCGGTACAGATCGGGAGATATCGTGGTGTGACGGCGCCGCACGGTCGCCGGCGGCGCGTGGGACGTGGCAGTCGGTGCGACCGTTCGTGGAAGGGTTTTTCAATCGGACCGACTAACCCTGTGAAAATGTCACCGGACAACGAGCGTGGGATCGGCCGCCGCGAGTTCGTCGCGACGGCCGTCGCTATCGGTGGGGCGAGCGCGCTCTCGGCGTGTCAGGAACGGGAACGGGACCTGGTGGGAACCGAATCCGACGGTCCCAGCGAACCGGAGGGGGCGGGTGGAACCCGGACGGGGACGGACACGGAGTTCGAGCTGTCGGTTCCGACGGGCAACCCCGACGCGCTGTCGAAGCGCCAACACGCCTGGAACTACGCGGTCGTCCACGACGCCCACGGCAACACCGTCATCCCGCAACAACAGCTGATCCTCGGGCTCTCCTACGAGGGGTCGACTCCGCCGACCGAGGCCGAGCGTGAACAGGTCGAGGGAACCCTTCGGACCCTCGAAGAGGCCTTCCAGTGGGGGACCGGCGGCAACCCCTCGGCGTCGTTCACGCAGGGGCTGCTCTTCATGCTCGGCTACTCGGCCAGCTACTTCGAGCGGACCGGCGGCGTCCCCGAGCAGCTGGTCCCGGCCGAAGACCTGCTCCGCCGGGTCGGCGAGGACCCCGACAAGGCCGACGACTTCGACGCCGTCCTGCTGATGAACAGCGACATCGGCTCGGTCGTCATGGCCGCCGAGGCAGCGCTGTTCGGCGAGATCGAGACGATAAACGGCGTCGAGGTGACCGACACCTTCGAGGGCGTCTTCTCGAAGACCGATCGGCGGACCGGGATGGTCGGCAAGGGTATCCCGGCGGACGTGCTGGACAACGACTCGATCCCGGAGTCGGCGCCGCTGTCGATGGGGTTCAAGTCCGGCTACCGCGACAGCCAGCCCTCCGAGGACCGGATCACCATCCGCGAGGGGCCGTTCGCCGGCGGGACGACGATGGCGATCTCCCGACTCGGCATCGATCTGGACCGCTGGTACGACCAGTCCCACGAGGAGCGGGCCGCCGAGATGTTCTGTCCCGCCCACGACACCGACGAGATCGGGGAGATCGGCGAGAAGCTCGGCGCCGAGAGCAGGATCACCGAGGAAAACGCCCGAAGCGTCGAGGAGTACGCAGAGGAGTACGACCGCGTGGGACACACGCAGAAAGTCGCACGCGCACGCGACGACGACTTCGTCCCGACGATCCTCCGGCGTTCGGAGGGGGTCGCCACGGACGCGGCCCAGGGGACGGAGTTCAACTTCAGCGGCCTCCAGCGCCACGTCGACGACTTCGTCGAGACTCGCAAGGCGATGAACACCGACGAGTACGACGACGACCTGGCGGCCGAGGACCACGGCATCGTCGACTACCTGGAGACGCTCCACCGCGAGACGCTGCTCGTGCCGCCCCGCTCCCAGCGCGCGCTCCCGACAGGGATCGACGAATGACCGGTTCGGACCGACGGACCAGCGGCGCCGCCCACCGGGCCCTCCTCACCGTCGCCGTCGCGCTGACGCTGGTCGTCTCCGGGTGCGCCGCCGCGCCCGGGTCGCTCGACGGCGCCGAGACCGACGGAGCGAGCGCCGAGATCGGGTTCGTCGACGCCACCGCCGAGGCCGGGCTCGCGTACAACGGCACCGGCACCGGCGCCGCCGGCAACGGCAACAACGGCGTCTTCGTGGCCGATATCGACAACGACGGCTGGGAAGACCTGCTCGCCGTCGGCGGCGAGCACCCCGCCCTCTTTCGCAACACCGGCGGCGCCTTCGAGCGCACGGGCGAGCTCTCCGGGCTCGAACGGGAGTACAAGAGCGCCGCCTTCGTCGACTACGACGGCGACGGCTGGCGCGACCTGCTCCTGCTCGCCAAGGACGGCCCCGCCGCCGCCTTCCACAACGACGAGGGGAGCTTCGAACGGACCGACGTCGGCCTCGGTAACTTCACGCACCCGCTCGGCGCGGCCGCCGCCGACTACGACGGCGACGGCGACCGCGATCTCTTCGTCTATCAGTCCGGTGACTGGGCCGACGAACGCCCCGAGGGATATTTCTCGACCAACAAGTCCGTCGCTGGCGACAACGGCAACCCCAACGTCCTCTTCGAGAACACGGGCGAATCCGGAGAGGGGCGCTTCGAACGCGTCGACGGAACGGGGATCACGGGCGACCGCTGGACCCTCGCGGCCAGCTTCGTCGACCTGACCGGTGACGGCCGCCCCGACATCCACGCCGCCAACGACTACAACAACGATACCGTCTATCTCAACCGGGGTGACGGGACCTTCGAGCAGGTCCAACTGGGCGGCGCTACCGCCCGTAACGGCATGGCCTCGGAGATCAACGACGTCAACCGCGACGGCCGCCCCGACGTGTTCGTCACCAATATCGATATCCCGGCCTCCCGCGAGACGCTCTCGCCCGACCGCTACGAGCGGCTCAAGCGGTTCCTCCAGTACGTCATCCACTCCGGCCGTACGAAGGGCAACACCATGCTCATCAATCAGGGCGACGGCGAGTTCGTCGACCGCGCCGACGCCTACGGCGTCCGCGAGGGCGGCTGGGGGTGGGCCGCTAGCGTCACCGACCTCGACAACGATGGCGACCGCGACCTGTTCCACACCACCCAGACCGTCGTCGCACTCAACCAGTCCGACCCCGTCTTTACGCTCCCGATGGTCTGGGAACGGGACGGCGACAACTTCACCCGCCTCGACGCCTCCGACCGCGGGTTCGCCGAGCAGGACGGCCGCGGGATGGTCACTGTCGACTACGACCGCGACGGCGACCGCGACGTGATCATCGCCGACTACCACGGGCCCTACGCCGTCTACGAGAACACCGTCCGGTCGCCCGACACCGAAAGACGAGCCAACGGGTCGGCCCCCGCCGGCGCCGCTCAGTTCGAGATCGTCGACGGCAACGGTGCGGTCGCCGTCGGCGCGAACGCGACGGTCACCGTCGACGGCCGGGAGACGGCCGTCTGGCAGAACTCCCGGAGCGACTTCATCTCTCAGGAGTCCTCGGTCACTCACATCGGGCTCGGCGACGCCGAGAGGGCGACCGTCGACGTGACCTGGCCCGACGGGACCGAGCGGACCGTCGAACTCGACGCCGACCGTCGCTACCGGATCGGTCCCGACGGCGTCGACGTGGTCGCGAACTTCTCCGCCGCACCAGCGAACTGAGCGAGGCGGTCGTTCAGACCCGTTCGCCGTGCATAATCACGTCGTCGCCGCGGCCCGGGCTCCAGACGATCCGGACCGTCGATCCCTCGCTCGCCTGGACGACCGTACTCTCCGATTCGGTCACCGGGTCGCTCCAGTCGGTCGCCCGACGGTAGCTCTCGACGCGTATCGTCAGATCGTCCGCTCGGACCGGCTCGCCGCCGGCGTGGGTGATCCGGACGGCGGTATCGTCGACCCGCTCGACCGTCCAGTTCACCTCCGGAGCGTCGGTCCCCCCGTTCCCGCCCGCGATGTTGAGCCCCACCACCACGAACCCCCCGACGACGGCGACCACGATGGCCGCCCCGACCAGATTCAGCATCGCGTCCCCGTCCATGCGCGTGAGGTGGGGACCGAACGGTATGAGCGTGTGGGCCGATCCGAGACTCGTGTGGGGTGGGTGTTTCTGTTCGAGTTGGTTTGGGCGGACGTCGAGCAACCGCGACCGCACTCGACGACAAGTGTCGAAAGCCCTCGACGCGCTCGCTCACGGCTCCCTGCAGTCGCCGTTCGCGTTGACGAGAGCTCCCTTCGGTCGTCCTCGCTCTCGCGGTCGCTGTCTCTGAAAAACGGAGATGTTCGGGATCGAGCGAGCGCACAGCTCTCGCAGACAGCGAGGGACCGCCGGTCCCTCGGACCGTGCGAACGGGCGCGGAGCGCCCGTGAGCAGACCTCGCGAATCTCCGATTCGCTCGGTGACGAGAGAGCGGAGCCCTCTCGAACCAGACGGGATATCCGCGCTCTCCGCACCGCCTGCTCACGGCAGGGCCGTCTGCTCGCGGGCCAGGGGCCCGCTCGTACGGTCAGTGGGCGCTCGGCTCCCACGCTACTCGCTTCGAGGCGCTGTGTGCCTCGCACCGCTCGACAGCGCACGCCGACCGCACCGCCAGCCCCAAATCCAATAGCCGTCACCTGCGTCAACAACGGTGACGTTCGAAGATCAGTCCAGCGCGGCGGCGAGGACAACGGCGAGGGCGGCACCCAGTCCGGCGCCCAGGCCGGCCGTCACGGCGCCGGGGAGTGCCCAGGGTTCGACGGCGAGCGCGAGCAGGGCGCCGGCGACGCCGCCGAGCCCGGCGGCGCTGGGGACCAGCCATCGAAGTCGTCCCGGGCGGTTCCACTCCTCGGGCCGCTGACCGAGTTTCGTTCGGAGGGACATCGCTATCGGTGAGTAGCGTCCGAACGCAAAAAACGGTTAGGTCTGAGACAGGACTCAGTAGTCGGTGACGAACTCGGCCACGTCGAGCATGCGGTTGGAGAAGCCGTACTCGTTGTCGTACCAGGTGAGGATCTTCGTCATGCCGTTGACGACGTTGGTCGACTGGAGGTCGACCTGCGAGGAGTAGGGGGTGCCCTGGATGTCCGTCGAGACGACCTCGTCGTCGGTGACGCCAAGCACGCCTTCGAGTTCGCCCGCGGCGGCCTCGCGGAACGCGTCGTTCACGTCGGCCTCGGTCACGTCGGCGTCGAGGTCGACGACGAACTCGGTGATCGAACCGTTGGGGACCGGAACGCGGATCGCCATCCCGTCGAGTTTGCCCTCCAGTTCCGGGAGGACCTCGGTGGCGGCCTGGGCGGCGCCGGTGGAGGTCGGGACGATGTTCTCGGCGGCCGCGCGGCCCCGTCGGGTCTTCGATTTCGGGCCGTCGACGAGGTTCTGCGAGCCCGTGTAGGCGTGGACGGTGGTGAGCTGACCGGCCTCGATGCCGAACTCCTCGTCGAGCACCTTCGCGACGGGCGTGATGGAGTTGGTCGTACAGGAAGCGTTCGAGACCACGTCCTCGCCGTCGTACTCGTCGTGGTTGACGCCGTAGACGATCTGTTTGACCGATTTCTCGCCCTTCGGCGGCGCGGAGATGACGACCGTGTCGGCGCCGGCGTCGACGTGCTTGCTCGCGTCGTCGTAGTTGCGGAAGATGCCGGTCGCCTCGAAGGCCACGTCGACGTCCAGATCGTCCCACGGGAGCTCGGCAGGGTCGGTCTCCCCGTGGATAGAGGCGCCGAAGTCGGTGCCGTCGACGGTCATGACGCCCTCCTCGAGCGTGACACCGTCGAGCGTTCCCATCACGGTGTCGTAGCGCGCGAGGTACTCCATGTCGGCGTCGTCCATCACGTCGTTGATGCCGACGACTTCCACGCGCGGGTCTCCCAGTGACGCGCGGAAGACGTTCCGTCCGATGCGACCGAAGCCGTTCAGACCGATGCGTACGGTCCCCTCGTCAGATTCACTCATACTGGATAGAACGTCTCCCGAGGCGAGTATAGGGTTTTCGAATACGGAACGCACAGCTCGGGCGTTCGGCCATGGGGACCGACCCGACGTGCCCTGTCGCCGCCCGATACCGCCGATAGCGCCCCGCGGTCGTCGGGAACGGCCACCACGGGCGCTGTTACGGGCGGCGGCGTTCGACTCGGATCCCCTCGTCGCGTTCGGCCCACGCCTGGAGGCGTTCGACTCGCTCGTCGGTCGCGGGGTGAGTCGACAGCAGCCGCGTCAGCGGTCCTTCCTCCTCACCGTCGACGTACAGCGGCGACAACAGCGACCACGGTCCCTCGCTCGCACGTTCGATCTTCCGGAGCGCCCGCGCCAGGGCCAGCGGGTCGCCGGTCACCGCCGCGGCGCGGTCGTCGGCCGCGAACTCCCGGCGTCGGGAGTGGGCCAGTATCGCCAGCGTCAGCGCGAAGAATACGAGCGAGACGGTCCCGACGACCGCTCGCTGGAGTTTCCCGGGGATCGTCCGCGTCCACGCTTCCGGCCGCCCACGGATCCACGCCACCCCGCGGGCCAGCCCCGCCGCGACGACCAGCACCGGCGCGAGCACCAGCGCAGCCAGCCCCGACAGCGTCCGGAGCGCGCTGTAGCCGACCGTCTGAACCAGGCTGTCCTTGCGCTCGATGTGTGCCAGTTCGTGAGCCAAAATCGCCGACAGCTCCTCGAAGGTCAACAGCGAGAACAGCCGTCGGTCGACCACCACGTGCCCGCGACCGAACCCGCCGCCCAGCGCCAGGGCGTTGGGCTGGCCCATCTCCGCGACCAGCACGTCCGGCCGCTCGATACCCATCGCGTCGCTGAACCCGCCGAGCCGTCGGTACAGCATCGGCGCCCGGGCTTCGGGGAGCTCCCACACCTGGAGACTCCGGAGGATCTGAGCGGTGCCGACCCGGTAGCTGACGAACGCGAAGACGACCGTCAGGACCGCGAGATACAGCGCTAGCGTTCCAAGCGGCGGCCGGATCGCCCAGACCGCCCGCGCCACCTCGTAGACGAGGTAGGCGCCGGCCAGGTACACCGCCAGCGTCAGCACGCCGACGACGATCATCAGTCCCCGGAGTACCCAGCGCATATCGGATCTCGGTGTGGATGCCTGAAAACGCTTGCTTGCCCGCGGTCTGTGTCGTAGCGATAGCGAGCGGGAACGCGGCGAGCACTCCGAACGAGTTTCGGTCAGTACGGTCCGACGTTGGTGCATTTGAGGGTGGCGATGCGGTCGGCGCGCGCTGTCGAGCGGTGCGAGGCGCACAGCGCCTCGAAGCGAACAGCGTGGGAGCGATGCTCCCACGGCCCGTGCGAGCGGGCCAGCGGCCCGCGAGCAGACGGCCCTGCCGTGAGCGAGGGGTGCCGAGAGCGCGGAAATTCCGGTCAGCGACCGTGAGTACGAGGGCGACTGAAAGGAGCCCTCGATGCGAACGGCGCGCAGCGCCGTGAGCGGAGCGACCCGTGAGCGAGCGCGCCGAGGGCGTCCATCGCCTGCCGCCGAGTCCGATCACGGTCGTCCTCGGTTCTTCCGCGGCGGACCGACCAGAAAGAACGTCTGGACTTGCAACTCGAACAGAATGCGCCCAGACCCGACCGGGCGGTTTTTTCTCGCCGCCGGGCGACGGGTCGAACAGACTCATGACCTCGTTCAAGACGCTCGACGATCTGGAAGACGGACAGCGCGTGCTCGTACGACTCGACCTGAACTCCCCCGTCGAGGACGGTGAGGTGCAGGACAACCGGCGATTCGACCGCCACGCCGAGACGGTGCGCGAACTGGCCGAACGGGACTTCCGTGTCGTGCTGCTGGCTCACCAGGGCCGACCTGGCCGCGACACGTTCGTCTCGCTCGAACAGCACGCCGACATCCTGAGCGAGCACGTGGGCCGCCCCGTCCAGTTCGTCCCGGACACGTTCGGCGACGACGCGCTCGCGGCGATCGACGACCTCGACGGCGGCGACGTTCTCCTCCTCGAAAACACGCGGATGTGCGACGAGGAACTGCCCGAGGAGGACCCCGAGACCAAGGCCGAGACTGAGTTCGTGGAAACGCTGGCGCCGGTCTTCGACGGGTACGTCAACGACGCCTACTCGGCGGCCCACCGCAGCCACGCCTCGCTGGTCGGATTCGCGCTGGCGTTGCCCGCGCACGCGGGTCGCGTCATGGAGACGGAGTACGAGGCCAACACGGCCATCGCCGAGCGTGAGTTCGACGGCGAGGTGACGATGGTCGTCGGCGGGACGAAAGCCACCGACGTGATCGACGTGATGACCGCGCTGGAGGACAAAGTCGACACCTTCCTGTTGGGTGGGATCGCGGGCGAGCTGTTCCTGCGGGCCGACGGCGTGCCCGTCGGCCGGGACATCGAGGGGATGGACCTGTTCGACGACCAGTGGGAAGCCAACGAGGAGACGATCCGGGGGCTGATCGACGACTACGGCGACCAGATCCGGCTGGCGCTGGACCTGGCCTTCGAAGCCGAGGGCGGCGAACGGGCCGAGATCGAGGTCGGCGACGTCGCGGAGAAAGACCGGGCCTTCCTCGACGTGGGGTCGAACACGGTCTCGGAGTACGCCGCGACCATCGAGGAATCGGAGGCGGTCTTCGTCAAGGGCGCGCTGGGGCTGTTCGAGGACGAGCGGTTCGCCGACGGGACCGTCGGCGTGCTCGAAGCCATCGCCGGGACGGACTGTTTCTCGGTCGTCGGGGGCGGAGACACCTCTCGGGCTATCGAGATGTACGGCATGGAGGAGAGCGACTTCGGGCACGTCTCGATCGCCGGCGGCGCGTACATCCGCGCGTTGACCGGCGAGCGACTGGTCGGCGTCGAAGTCCTGCGCGAGTAGGAGAGCGGCGTCAGGCGCGGCGACACCAGGCGTGTCGCGCGCTCCAGTCGTCGGCGGGCGGGTCCGCGCGGACGACCCCCCCGCCGGATCCCCCATCTTCCGGTGGCGTGCCACCCTGTTCACCCTCCCAGGTGAGTCGTGCGTGCCGCCGCGTCCAGTCTCCGCCGGTGTCTCCCATGTGCCCTGCTCGGGCCGCGGGAATAAATTTCTTTCTCTGAGTTGTGAAATAAAATAACTCGACAGCGAGTTAATCCCTCGGCTATCGGAGGTCGCGGCGGGGAGGAGACGGCGCGGCGGGGAGGAGACGGCGCGGCGGGGAGGAGACGGCGCTCAGGACGGTGGGGCGTCCCACTCGTCGGCGGCGTCGCGGGGGTCGTAGCCGAGCACGTCGCGGGCGTGGTCGATGTCGAACCAGCGGTCGCTGTTGTCGCTGACGCCGTAGAACACGTCGAAGTCGACGGAGTCGTCGGCGAGACAGCGCTCGACCATGTGAGCGATGTCGCGACGGGACTGCCACATGCAGTGCATGCGGGCGACCTGCTCGTCGTAGGCCGCCGAGTCGAGGGCGAATCGGCCCTCGTCGACGCCGCGCTGGGCGTCGCCGTACGGGTGGTCGTACTCGGGGTCGCGAACGGCGCAGATTCGCAGGGCGTACACCGAGAGGTCGCTCGTCTCGGCGGCGAGTCGGCCGAGCCCCTCGCCGTAGACCTTCTCGACGCCGTACATCGAGTCGGGTCGGGGCTGGACGCGATGGTCGACCTCGAGGTCCGACCCGTAGTAGACGTCGGGCGCGGCCTCGACCTCGTACATCCCGACGGCGTGGTTCGAGGAGGCGTAGACGAAGGTGTCCAGACCCGCCTCGACGGCCGCCTCGTAGGCGGTGGCGTGGAGTCGGAGGTTCGCGAGGTGTTCGTCGCTCCGGGCCATCGTCCGGTCGTTCGGCCCGCCGTCGTCCATGTGGACCCGCGCGAGGTGGACGACCGCGTCCGCCTCGGCGACCTGGTCGCGCACGACCGCTCCGTCGGTCGCGTCCGCGACGACCGAGTCCACGTGGTCGTCGGGGTGTTCGGTCACGTCGAGACTGGTGAACTCGTAGTCCTCGCGGTCGCCCAGCTGGTCGGTGATCGCCGTGCCGATCGTGCCCGCGCCGCCCGTGACGAGTACGTCCATGGCGACGGTTCGACGGGGAGTGTCTTGAACCCGCGTCTCCCGGAACCCGACGGCGGGGCCGGTCCCCCTCCGGGATCCAACGTCGAGGTCGCAGTCCCTGACCCTGGCGTGGAGGGACACGTTGATTGTCCGACCGGGCCAAGCCCGCCCATGCGACTCGGCATCGTTTCCGACACGCACGACGACCTGGAGGCGGTCGAAGCGGCCGTCGAGACGTTCGAACGCGAGGACTGCGACCTCGTGGTCCACTGCGGCGACTTCGTGGCGCCGTTCTCGGCGACGCCCTTCGACTCGTCGTTCGACTTCCACGCCGTTCGGGGCAACAACGACGGCGAGTGGGCGCTGGCCGAGACGGTCGACGGCTTCGGCACCTACCACGGCGAGACGGCCGAACTCACCCTCGACGGTCGGGAGTTCGTCGTCTACCACGGCACCAGCGGCGCCGTCGTCGACGCGCTGGTCGAGTGCAGCCGCTACGACTACGTCCTGCACGGCCACACCCACCAGTTCGTCCACGAGACCTACGAGGACACCGTCCGGATCAACCCCGGGGGCATCCCCTTCGAGGGCGCGCCCGGTCCCCACTACGCCGTCGTCCTCGACACCGGAACCGACGAGGTCGTCGATACGGGAGACGACGACGTCGAGCGGTTCACGCTGTCGGCGGGACGCGAGTAGAAAATCGAGGTGAATGCGGTGTGATCAGTCGTCGTCGCGGCCGCCGTCGGCGACGGCAGGCGAGCGGGCGACGGGGTCGCGGGTCGCCCCGCCGATCTGACCGTCGAGCCCGAGCGCGTCCTCGGTGAGGGTCGTGCTCTCCTCACGGTCGGCGGTGTCGGCGACGGCACGGACGGCGTCGACGTTCTCCGGCACCACGTCGGCCTCCTGGTGGATGGCCTGGAAGAGGTAGAGGTCGCGACCCTCGACGGTGATCGAGTCGCCCCAGATGCAGTTCTCCCAGCAGTCCCCGCGCGGGCGGCCGGCGTCCTGGGCGAACTCCTTGAGCTTGCCCGCGCCGTCGATGTCGAGTTCGGGCGGGAGGACGAACAGGCGCGACTCCGCCTCGAGCAGCTCGCGGACGGACTCGGCGTCGGCGTCCGAAGCCAGCGTCACGTTGACCGAGTGGGTGTGCATCAGCGTCGCGGGCACCTTCATGCCCATGGTGTCGACGTCCAGGTCGGGGAAGACCGTGTTCAGGTCGGGACCGTGGTGAGAGGGGATCTCGACGGGGTCGGGCAGGGTGTCGTTGATCGGCCCGCGGTCGGTCTGGCCGGGGTCGCCGCCGCGACGGACGAGTGTGATGCGGGCCTTCTCGATCCCGTACTCCTCGACGATGGGCGCGAACAGTCGCGAGAGCCCGGTCGTGTTGCAGGAGACGACGCGGGCGGTGTCGGCGCCGCGGGCGGCCTCGTAGCTGGCCCTGGCGGTGAAACTCACCTCGGCCACGTCCGGGTCCTCGCCGCCCTGGAAGATCGCGGGTGTGCCGTGTTCGCGGTACAGTTCAGCGTTCTCGGCGCCGATCCCCGAGGGCGTGGCGTCGACGATCACGTCGCTCTCGGCGACGAGTTCGTCGACGGCCCCGGCCAGCTCGAAGCCGGCCTCGTCGAAGGCGTCGGTCCGCTCTCCGTCGGCCGCGTAGAGGGAGTAGCCGCGTTCGAGCGCGACCTTCGCCTCGAAGTTCGGGCTCGTCTTGGCGACGCCCGCGACCGCCATGTCCGGCTGAGCGCGTATCGCGTCCGCGACACGTTTGCCGATCGTCCCGTATCCGTTGACGCCGACCTCGATCATATCTCACCGTTCACCGGGCACCGGCATAATTCTTTTCACGATATTTTGCGAGAAATTAACTCGGGAGCGAAAAAGGAATCCGGGCGTGAGCGGCGCTGACGGGGCGGTTGTCAGGGAGTACCACGACAACTGTCGACGAGGCGTATCAGTCGGCAGTGGAGGTGCTGGCGACCGTCGCTGGCGGGACGCGCGAGGGGTCGTCCGTGGGGGTCGGCGAGGGGACGGGCGTGGACTCTGGGACCCACTCGGGGCGGTCGACGGTCGTCTCGCCGACGCGGTCGTAGGTGTAGCGCCACTCGACGGCGATGCGCTCGTCGATGTTACGCAGGTCGAACTCGTAGTGGACGGCGCTGACGTACCCCTCGGGGGCGATCCACAGCGTGGCGGCGAAGTCGTGAACCGCGTACGCGCTGTAGGTCTCGGGGATCTGTGGCGGGACGTTGTCCGAGACGACCCGGGCGTACGGGCGTCCGTTCCTGGTCACCACCTCGACGGAGTCGTACCCCTCGTTCAGGAACGTGAGTATCTCGAAGGAGACGGTCTCCGCGTAGCGCTGGCCGACGGGGTCGGTGAGTCCCGCGGGCACGGGTTCGGCGTCGGCGCCGTTCGACCCCTCGACTCGTCGGTAGGCACCGTCGCGGTCGCCGTAGGTGACCGTCGTGTTCGTGCCCTCGTCCGCGTTACGGACCAGGAAACTCCCGTCGGCACCGACGGCGATCCGTCGGTCGTACTCCCGTGCGATCGGGCCCGACCCGCCGGCAGTTCGTCGGTTCCACTCCAGCGTGTACGAGTGGTCGGACAGGTACGCGATATGTGCGGTGAACAGCCCGCTGACGTTGATGTCGCCCTCGGCCGAGATCGCCGGGAACGCCCCCAGCCGCTCCCGAGGTGTCGCCGGCGGTGGGGTGTCCGTCGGGCCCAGATCCGGTACCGGCGCCGGCGTGACCGTCTGGGCCGGCGTGGGCTGGCCGCCACCGGCGAAGACGCTGCAGCCAGCGAGGACGACCACCAGCGCGACGGCGACGAGCAGGCGACCGGAGCCGGCCAGTCCCGGCCCACGAGTCCGACCCATCTATTGGTCCCCTCCGTCAACGGGCGTCGGAGTCACCGTCTCCGCGGTCGCAGTCGGTCCCGCTGTCGCCGTCCCCGTGGCCGCCGTCCCGCCGTCGACCAAATCGGCGACCCAGTCGGGGCGGGACAGGTCGGTCTCGCCGACGCCGCGGTACGCCGACCGGAGCGACACCGCGACGCGGTCGTCCGTGAGGGTGTACTCGTACTCGACGACGACCGCCCGCACGAGCCCCTCCGGCGCCACGTAGGCGGTCGCGGCGTAGTCCGTGATCGTCTGTTTCGCGTGCCCCTCGGCCAGGGTCCGCGGCGGCGCGGTGACGTGGACGCGGTAGTAGGTCCGCCCCTCGCGCTCGACCGTCGAGACGGTCGAGGCGTCGACGGCGAAGTAGCGCCCGAGCGTCTGGCCCGTTCGCAGGTAGTGTCGGTAGTTGGGCTCGCCGCTACCGACGCGGTACCCGGTCCCGTTCGAGTCCGCGCCGCGCACGTATCGCCCGGTGTCGTCGGCGTAGACGGTCCCGCCCACCATCCCGGTCATCCGCCGAGCGAGGCGGTAGGACCCGTCGTCGCCGACTCGCAGTCGTCGCTCCGCGACGTCGACGCTGACGTTCGACGCGGTCTCGCCGCCGACCGGGGCCGACCGGTCGACGCTGCGCCGGTAGTCGAGCCGCCAGCGGAACGAGCGGTCGGCGAGCGCCGCGAAGTGGGCACGCGTCAGCGCCCCGGGTGAGACGCTCCCGTTGGCCGCGACGCCTGGCGGCGGCGACACCGTCTCTGTGGGCGCGTCCGTCGGGACCGCCACTGGCGTCACCGTCTCGGCCGGCGTCGGCGCCGCGCCGTCGGGTGCGAGCGCGCTGCAGCCGGCCAGCGTCACCGCGACCAGTGCGACCAGCGCGAGCCGTCTGACCATTGACGGCCGTTAGAACGAGGGACACATAAGCGGCGTGGCGAGGTGCGCGCCCACCGGGCAGTCGCGCTCCGAGCGGCGCCCTGCGACCGGGTCCGCGGACGGTCCCGAAAGGGACAAGACGGCGGGGACGAATCGACCACTGTGCGTATCGAGAACAGTTTCATCCCGGTCGACGGCGTAGGCGAGAAGACCGAGCGGTCGCTGTGGGAGTCCGGGGTCACTCACTGGGACGCCTTCGACCCGTCGGCCGTCGGCGCCCGACAGGCCGAGAACATCGAGTCGTTCGTCGCGACGGCCGCCGAGCGCCTCGACGACGGCGACGCCGCCTTCTTCCGCGAGCGGTTCCCCTCCGGCAGCCACTGGCGCTGTTACGAGAACTTCCGCGAGGACACCTGCTTCCTCGACATCGAGACTACCGGGCTCGACCAGCACCGCCACGACGTGACGGTCGTCGGCCTCCACACGCCCGGCGAGACCGAGGTGCTGGTCGCCGACCGCGACCTGACCGGTGAGCGCCTCCAGCGCCGCCTCGACGACGCGAAGCTGCTCGTGACGTTCAACGGCAAGCGCTTCGACGTGCCGTTCCTCGAGACCGCCTTCGACGTGGACGTCGAAGTCCCGCACGTCGACCTGATGTACCCCTGCCGACGGCTGGGGCTGACCGGCGGGCTGAAACGCATCGAGCGGGAGACGGGGATCGACCGCGACCGCCCGGATCTGTCCGGCGAGGATGCCGTCCGCCTCTGGCGGGAGTACGAACGGGGTGACGACTCCTCGCTGGAGACGCTAGTGTCGTACAACCGCGACGACACGGAGAACCTCCGCGCGCTCGCCGACCGCGTCACCGACCGCCTCGACAGCGACGTGTTCGTCGCACGGGGGTGAGCGACGGGGCTTCGCGTCCGAGAGTGCGGTCGATCGGGACGGTCTCCCGAGGATGCAACCGGCTCGCAAGCGGGATCTAAAGAAACTTAACGGACCCTTACACACGGATAGGACATGGACGGCCCCTCCAAACGAGTCGCTCGCGCGCTGTTCGCCGCCGTGTTGGTCCTCGCGGCGGGAGCGGTGGCGAGCAGCTACGCCACTGCGGAGCCGAACGTCGCACGCACGCACGGGTCGCTCGCCGACGCGAGCGGGTCCGGGCCCGACGCGCCCGGCGTCGCGGGTCCCGAAGCGTCGCCGACCGGCGTCGCCTCGGATCCCGTCGCCCCTGGTCTCACCGACCCCGGCGGCTCGCCGGACGGCGCGGCGAGCGCCGCCGAGGACCCCCTGCTCGTCGATCCCGCGGAGTACGACCCCGCCGACCTGACCGTGGTCGGTACGCAGGGCTTCTACGCCTCCGACGAACAGGCCGAACTGGTCGCGTTCGATCGCTCGGGCGAGGTGGCCTACTACGAGGACGACTACCGCGTCTACTTCGACGTCGACCCCGTGGAAGGCCGACCCTACACCGTCGAGTACCTGGCCTCGGAACATCGCGACGGCGAGGCCTGTGCGACGGTGCGCACCGACCGGTGTACGTTCAACGTCTTCGAACGCGTGAACCTGACCTCCGGTGAGACCCGGACGGTCTACGGGGAGCTCACCCCGAAGATCTACTCCGGCCGCTGGCACGACGTGGACCGCATCAACGAGAGCCACGTCGCCGTCGCCGACATCCTGCGCGACAGCGTCCGCGTGGTGAACGTGACCACCGACGAGACGGTCTACGAGTGGAACGCGTCGGCGTATTTCCCCGACGACGTGGGCGGCGCCGCCGGCGACTGGACGCACATCAACGACGTAGAGGTGCTCGACGACGGTCGATTCATGGTCAGCGTCCGCAACATGGACCGGGTCGTCTTCGTCGAGCCCGGCGAGGGCGTCGACGCGAACTGGACGCTCGGCGAGGAGGACAACTACGACATCCTCTACGAGCAGCACAACCCGGACTACATCCCGCCCGAGCGCGGCGGGCCCGCGATCACCGTCGCCGACTCGGAGAACAGCCGGCTGCTGGAGTACCAGCGGGTCGACCCCGAGACGGGCGAGGCGACGACGGCCGCCGACGGCGAGTGGGTGCGGTCGTGGGGCTGGCGCGACAGCCGCCTCCAGTGGCCCCGGGACGTCGACCGCCTGCCGTCGGGCAACAGCCTGATCGTCGACACGCACGGCGACCGTATCGCCGAGATCGCCCCCGACGGGACCGTGAACTGGAGCCAGACCGTCGGCATGCCCTACGACGTCGAGCGGCTGGGCACCGGCGACGAGAGCGCGGGCGGACACAGCATGCGGTCGATCCGCGACGAGCGCGGCACGACCGCCGGTGGGTCGGGCTCGCGTTCGGGCGTCGGCGTCCCCCTGTTCCAGCCGGCCAACCCCGACACCGGGTCCGACACCGTCCCGCCGGCCGGTCAGATAACCCACCCCAGTCGTGGCCCCGTCGAGACCGTCTGGGTCGCACTCAAGGAGTTGACCCCGAGCCTCGTCGTCAACGGCGCGCTGTACGCCGCGCCCTCCTGGGTCCGGTTCACCGACCTGGCGTTCGGCGGCCTCGCCGCCCTGACCGCCGTCGCCTGGGCCGGAACCGAACTGTACTGGTCGCAGTACTCGCCCCTCGCCTCAGTCCGGGAACGACTCCGTCGCGCTCGCGGCGCCTGACGACCAGCTCATCCTCGTCGGCGATCCTCTGACGACCAGCTCATCCTCGTCGGCGATCCTCTGACGACCAGCCCCGTCAGTGTCGTCCGTTCCCGCCCATCGTATCTGATCTACAGAATACTACGATATCGGTACGTTCGAATGAAGTAGGCGTTCTTCGCACTTTTCGAAACTGTCGTTCGGCTCGTGCGAACAGTAATTCAAGTCGCCATCGCCACGCTGTACGGTGATTTTCGTGTATCAGTGCTTCCGGTGGGAGCGTCGACAGGTCGGCCGACTCGGATGCTCGAAACACCGATATTTCGGTCGTGTGTGTCTCTTTCCAGGGATATACTCGGATCCACCCCCGCGTTCCGTACCGGCCATCCACGGCTCGACAAGCTACCAGATTTCGTATACGAATTTGGAACTCTACGATACCAAATATTCACTACGGATCGAGTAAACCTCTAGAAGTGCGGCGCGACGGGACGTGTTCGACTGTCGGCCGATAGCGCGGCTGGAGCGTGCGGTGACGAAGCGGAACGTCCACGGCGGCGGAAGCGAGAAGGGGGTGGACTCAGACCTCGGTGACGCGCTGGTAGGTGTCGTCGAGCGCCTGCGCGTCCTCTTCGAGGAGGGCGACGACGACGTACTCGGCGTATTCGGAGACGTAGTCGACGAGTCGGGCGATGCGGTCGGAGTCGATGGCCTCGATGGAGTCCAGCAGGAGGAACGGGCAGGTCTCGTAGACGTCGTGGGTGAGGTAGCCGGCGAGTGCGAAGATGAGTCCCGTCACCTCGCGCTCGGACTCGCTGAGGTGGTCGATCGAGTCCTCGTAGGTCGTGCCGTCCTCGGTGCTACGCACGACGTGCAGGTCGAAGACGGACTTCTCGACGCGCCGCCGACCCTCCTTGACGCGTTCCTGTTTGCGCTCGATCCAGATCCGTTCGAGGTTCTCGTAGCCGAGCATCTCCAGGACCGACTCCATGTGCTCGTTGAACTGCTCGACGGCCTCGGTCTCGATACGGTCGATCCGGGTGCGCAGGTCCTCGATCCGGTCCTGGAGTTCCTCGCGCTCGTCCTGGAGGTCCCCGCGACGGTCCAGTTCCGACTCGATGCGCTCGATCTCCTCGGAGACGTCGTCTAGATCGTCCTGCCGGCGACTGATCTCGAACTCGAGTTCGTTAGCCTCCCGGTGGAGGTCCAGCAGGTCGCTCTGGGTCTCGTCCTGGAGGTCGTTGACCTCGCCTTCGAGGTCGTCGATCCGGTCTTCCAGGCGGTTGCGGTCGCCCTCCAGGCCCTCGACGCGCTCGCGGCGCTGTGAGAGCTCGGATTCGGCGCGGCGACGGCGGTCCTCGAGCTGCGAGCGCTGGCGCTGTTGCTCTTGATAGGTCGCCTTCTCGGTCTTCAGGTCGTCTATCTCCGACTGCAGGTCCTGTCGCTCGGAGAGCTTCGACTGGCGCAGGTCGCGGATCCGGTCGAGCGTCGTCTCGACGTCCGACTGGTCGACCTCGCTGCCGCAGGTCCAGCAGACCACCTGGTCGTCGACGAGGCGCTCGGTCAGCTCCTCGGCGTCGTCCTCGCCCCGGAGGGCGGCGACCACGTCCGAACTCGTCCCCTCCAGCATCTCCTCGTTGAACTGGATCACCTTCTGCAGTTCGTTGACCGTCGAGTCCAGGGTCTGGCGCTGGTCACGCAGTCGGTCGATGTGGTCCTCGACCTCGCTCACGTCGTCCGACACTTCTTCTGGGAGTTCGGCGAGCTCGGTCTCGACCTCTTCGATCTCCGACTCCAGCGCGCCGATGCTCTCGCGCTCGCTGTCGAGGTTGTAGCGCACGTCCTCCAGGTCCGAACGGGCCTCGCGGAACGACTCCAGCGCGTCTTCCAACTCGGCTTTCTGGTCGCGGGTCGTTCCCACGTCCTGGTCGGCGTCGTCGATCTGTGCTTTCTTGTCGGCGAGTTCCTCGCGTTTGTCCTCGATCTCGGCTTCGAGGTCCTGACGGCGCTCCTCCAGTTCCGGCAGGGTCGTGCGCAGCGACTGGAGGTCGTCGAGACGCTCCTCGATATCGTCGCGCTCGGCCTGCAACTGGTCGATCTCGGACTCGATAGCGGCCGTGTCGACCGGCCGCATGATGAGCTCCCGGAGGTTCTCCGTGCGTTCGACGGCCCGACGTGCCTCGTTGGACTCCAGCAGGAAGACGAACAGATCGGCGATCTCGGCCTCCTCCAGGTAGGGGTCGCCGCTCGTGACCACGGTCCCGTTCTGACGCGTGAGCGTCCGCGCGTACGTCTCGTCGCCGACGGTCAGTTCGACGCGGCCCTCGTCGGCGTCGCCTTTGAGCGAGACGTTGTCGCTCCCGAGACCCGCCATGATGGCCTGCAACAGCGACGTCCGGTTCGTCGCGTTGCGACCCGTGAGTATCGTCACACCCGCCGAGAACGACACGTCGGTCGTGTCTATCCCCCCAACGTTCTCGACGGCGACGTCTACTGGCTTCGCCTTACTATCGGTCGCTCCCATGTGTATCGGTGGCCGTCAGCGGCGGATAAAAGTATTGCATCGTCGCTCCCGGTCGTGCCGACCGATCCGCCCAGACCACGCCGTCCTGGTCCCGTCTCGGCGGAATTACACACATACGAGTGTAATGCCTACTCGTCGACACGGCAGCGACAGCCGCCGCGCTCGATGAGGTCGATCGGGTCCTCCTGGCGGCCACACTCCTGGCAGACGACCTGTACGTCCGCGATCACGTCGACGGGTCCGATGTCCAACCGCTCGGTCGAGCGGAGGTTCTCGACGTTGCGTCGGGTGACAGCGTTCAGGCGACTGGTGAGTCGCTGGATGGTCTCGACGGACTTCTCGCGCTGGTCCACGTCGTTGCCGCCCTCGTACTCCGCGTTCCGGTAGTCGCGCAGGTAGGTGTGGACGGCGTAGTGGCTCACGAAGTCGCTCTGCAGGTCGTCGACGTCGATCCCTTCCCGTTCGAGTCGGTTTCGGGCCTGCGTGCGCGCCCCCTCGGTCACGTCGTCGCCGGTGAGCAGGTCGTAGATGTTCTCCAGTTCCCCCTGCAGCGTCACGACCCCCGCCTCGTCCATGGCGCTCTCCAGCACGCGCCGGTTGAAGAAGTCCGCGAGGTCGCGCAGGCTCTGGCGTTCCCGTCCCTCCCCCGTCCACCGTCGCTCCAGTTCCCGGCCCAGGTCCCCCAGATCGTACTCGCGGACCACCCGCTCTACCTTGTTGTCCGGGCGCTCGTCCTGTCGATTCGTCATGCACACCTGCTACCACGGACTCGCTGATAGGTCTTCCGTTCGTTTCCCCACACGACCGCCGCTACCACCCGCCGGACCCCGATCCCACCCCCTCCCACCCCCGTCCCGCGCCACCCATCACCACAGGCCGTCCCGACCCGCGACCGCACGCCCCGGACCCTCGAGTACGGTTCCGAGACCGAACGGAGCGGAGCCCACCGCCGCAGAAAGGTAATAACTTCGTCATTGACGGCATGTTTTTTATTTTGCTCTAATCAATCCCCGAGTACGATCCGCAGATCCACTTGTAGTCGTCTTCTACCCGACAATCGGGGTGAATCGTTCGTCTCAGGCGTTCGATTTCGATGGTCCGCCACGTTTCACGCCTTCCTCGTAGTATCGTCTAGCTGTAGACTCGTTCGTCCATCTCTCCCAGATAACGGTCATCACCGTGTTACTAAATTTTTCTGTCTATTCGGGAATCGTATACGATTTCTAGTACGTTACGAATTCGGTCTCGCTGTCACGAGCAGTGGGGCTGGCGCGGTCGCAGTCACCGGGAACGTCGTCGTCGGCGCCGCCGTCGCGACCGCGCCCCGGTGTCGAACCGGGGCCATCGCAGCCGGGCCGTTGCGGGCACTCGTTCGCCGGGATTCGAGGTCGGTCGGGAGAACGCATCGGCACCGCTGGGATCGGCCGGGCGAGCGGTCAGTCGGCGACCCCTGGCACCTCCGTCGAGCGACTGGATTATCGGTCGGTGTCGGTCCCTTCGTCGTCGGGGCCCCAGATGTCGGTGTCGTCGGGATCGCGCGAGCCGAGGTCCATCGGTCGGATCCAGACGAACCACGCGGCGAGGACGACGCTCCCGTAGCCGATCGGCCAGACGAGGCTACCGACCCCCTCGAAGCCCGCGGACTCGACGAGGCCGGCGACCTGACCGGTCAGAGCGATCCCGACGAGCAGTGCGAGCGCGAGCACGATATCTCCGCGGTCCATTGGCCGCCGATAGGGCCGCTGCGAACGTAAGCGGATCGGTCGGGTTCGCGGAGATTCGCCCCGTTCGATTCGGTGGGCCCGAACGTTCGGGATCCTATCCAAAACGACTTACTCGCCCCCGCCGTGGCTCCGGGCATGACTGCCGCGCGCGAAGTCGAGTTGGAGGGTCACGTCATCGACTCGGGGATGATGCAGGCCAGTTTCGGTATCATCATGGACATGGGCGGCTCCTTCGAAGTCGAAGAGTTCGCTATCGGCCGCGAGAAGACCGAGGAGTCCTACGCTCGCCTCCTCGTCGAGGCGCCCGACGAGGAGACCCTGCAATCGATCGTCCACGAGCTCCACCAGAACGGTGCCAACCCCTCGGACCCGAAAGACGCCACGCTCCAGCGCGCCCCCAAGGACAAGGTCGTGCCGTACGGCTTCTACTCCACCACGAACCACCCCACCGAGGTCCGCATCGACGGCGAGTGGGTCGAGGTCGAGGACGTCGAGATGGACTGTGCCGTGATCGTCGAGGATCGGGAAAGCGAGAACGGCGGCCCGCGGGCCTACACGAAGGTCCTCAGCGCAGTCGAGGAGGGCGACGCGGTCGTCACCGGCGAGACCGGAATCAGAGTGAGCCCGCCCGAGCGCCCCCGCGACCGCGAGGGCGCCTTCGGCTTCATGCAGGGAGGCGTCTCCTCGGAACGGCCCTCGGAGTCGACCATCCGGCAGGTCGGCGAGGCCATCGAGGAGACCAAACGCGAGGGCGGCGACGTCCTCGCGGTCTGTGGTCCCGCGCTCATCCACTCGGGCGCCCGCGAGGACCTCGCTCGCCTCGTCCGCGAGGGCTTTATCGACATGCTCTCGATCGGTAACGGCTTCGCCGTCCACGACCTCGAACGCGACCTGTACGGCACCTCCCTCGGTATGGACACCGAGAGCCTGGATCATCCACGAAAGGGCCACAAACACCACATCTACACCATCTCGGAGATCATCCGCGAGGGCGGTATCGAACAGGCCGTCGAGAGCGGCACCGTCGGATCGGGCGTCATGTACGAGTGCGTCGAGAACGACGTGCCCTTCGTCATCGCCGGCTCCATCCGCGACGACGGCCCCCTGCCCGACACCATCACCGACTCGATGGAAGCCCAGAACGCCATCCGCGAGCAGGCCCACGAGGCCGATCTGGTCCTGATGCTCTCGACGCTGCTGCACTCGGTGGCGGTCGGGAACTGTCTGCCGTCGACGACCCGCACCGTCTGTGTCGACATCAACCCCGCCACCGTCACTCAGCTGCTCGACCGCGGCAGCGACCAGGCGGTCGGGATGGTCACCGACATCGGCACGTTCGTCCCGATCCTGGCCGACCACCTGCTGGACGAGTAGCGAGGGCGACCGAAGGGAGCCCTCGGAAAAGACGAGCGGCGACCGATGTGACCCCCTCGGCGGAGTCCCACCGGCGTCACCGACCGTCTCGGTAGCGTCCGGGCTGGTCTATATAGCGATCATAGCCGCTTTTAGGGGCCGTGACCACTCAGATCGTCGGGATGCCCTCCCTGAATCGCAGGTCGCTGCTCGCGAGCGCGAGCGCAGCGCTCGTCGCTGCCAGCGGTTGCAGCGCGGTCGAATCGTCCCCGCAACTCGCCCACTGGGTAACCGTGTACCTCGGGGAGCGCGACGAGACCCACGAGGTGTCGGTCACGGTCACCGACGACAGTGGCGAGACCGTCTTCGAGAAGGAGTACAGCCTCTCGGACGACGACGAGGCCGACGAGGACGCCCCCTTCCCCGACGCGACCGAGCCCGAGACCGTCGTCGTGACCGTCGACGGCACCCGCTTCGAGCGCGACTGGCCGGGGTTCGAACAGCCACAGCTCCCCTGCGACGGGGAGAATCGGTCGGGAATCGAGGTCTGGGTCGAAGACGACGAGAGCGGGTCCCCGGGGATCCGGATCGAGGCCGACTGTCAGTACGTCACGATGGACTGACCGCCCGGGAGCGGACGGTCTCGATCGGTCACCGCCGTCACCGCTCGGGCGTTCGGTACAGCAGGTCGTACTGGTGGGCGACGTAGGTCAGCTCGCCCCTCCGAAGTTGCTCGCGGCGGGTCGCCAGCCAGTCGTCGAACCCCTCGATCCCCTCGCCCGAGAGCGCGTCGGCGACGAAGCCGAGGATCCGGTCGAGGAAGTGCCGTTCGTCGGCCGGATACCGCCCGCCGCGGGGACGGGCCACCCAGTCGGAGCCGTCGACGGCGAGCAGGTCGCCCTCGCGCTGTCGGCAGAGGTCGATCAGGTGCCGACCCGCGCGGACGTCGCGACCCTCGCGGTCGTCGATCGCTTCGTGATACGCGCGCTCGACGCGGTCGTCTGCGGGGTGGTCGGGCTGGAAGACGGTTCCGCCGTCGAAGGTGATCGGGAGGTACGCCAGCCCGCCGGGCGCGAGCGCGGTCTCGACGGTGTCGAGGAGCGCCGGAAGCGGGACGAGGTCGGCGAACGCCTGTGCGACGAAGAGATCCGCGCCGCGCTCGTCGGCCAACGCCGCCAGCGCGTCGCCGGTCTCGAATCGGGCGGCGAGGCGGTCGACGGCGAGCCCCTCGGGCGTCTCGGCGACCGCGTGGCCCCGCCGGCGCAGTTCCCGCGGCCGGACGGCGCGGGCGAACGCGACGACGCCCGGGTCGCGGTCGATCCCCCGATACTCGCCACGGTCGACGCCCCACTCGACGAGGTTCGCGACGGTGACGCCGGTGCCACAGCCGGCTTCGAGCACGCGGGGCGCGTCGGGGAGTGCCCCGAGCAGACGGTCGCGGACGCGACGAGAGCGTGCGCGGTCGTCCACCGAGCGCTTGGACTCCAGGTACCGCGTCGCCGCGTGGGTCATTCGGCGCCGGTTCCGTCGTTCGCTCTCTCACCGTCGCTCACTCCACTCCCGTTCCCGACGCCGGTACCGCCCAGGTCCCGCCGGTGGCTCGCCCAGGCGAAGTCGTCCTCCCAGATCCGGACGACCAATGCGTCGGGGTTGGGGTCGGCCAGCGCCGCCGCGACGCGGTCGCCGAACAGCCGCGCGAAGTGTTCGACGCTGGGGTTCAGCCCCTCGAACTCCGGGAGGTCGTTGAGCAGTGCGTCCCGGTAACGGGCTTCGAGGTCGTCGAGAACGGCCTCGACGGCGTCGATGTCGACGAGGTAGCCGTACTCGCCGAGTTCGGGGCCACCGAACCGGAGTTCGACGGTGAAGACGTGGCTGTGGACCTGGCCCTCCGGCCCGGGGTCGGGGACGGTCAGGAAGTGCTGTGCGACGAACTCGCGGGTGACGGTCAGTTCGTAGTCGTGTGATTCGGTCATGTGTGTCGTCGTGGGGCCGCGTCGCGTCTCTCACTCGTAGGTCAACAGCACCTGCAGCGGGTCGTCGGCGCGCTCGTCGAGGAGTCGATACGCCTCGGTGGCCTCACCGAACGGGACACGGTGGGAGATCAGCGACTCGGTGTCGAGCCGTCCGAGGCAATCGAGGGCGACGTCCATCCGCCTGGGCTTGCTCCACCGACCCCGCGTCTCCGGGTCCAGCGTGCTGACCTGACTCGACTCGACCGACACCCGGTCGCGGTGGAAGTCCGTGCCCAGGTCGAGCGTCGCGGGCTTGTCGCCGTACCAGGAGCCGACGACGACGCGGCTATCGTAGCCCGCCGCGTCGACGGCCGCATCGAGCGCCTCGGGCTGGCCCGACAGTTCGAACACGAGGTCGGCACCGTCAGGGTCGTCCCAACCGTCGACGACCGAGGCGATTCCGCCGGGGCCGACGGCCGCGTCCGCACCGAGATCGCGGGCTCGCTCGCGTCGGGCGGCGATGGGGTCGACGGCGACCAGCCGGTCGAGCGGGAACTCGGCGAGGCGGGCGACGGTACAGAGGCCGACCACGCCGGCACCGAAGACGACGACGCGCTCGCCGACCCGCGGACGGCCGTCGAGGACGAGCGACGTGGCCGTCTCGACCGAGGGCGCCATCGTCATCGCTTCGGGACTCACGTCCTCGGGCACGGCGACGAGCGCGTCGGGAGCGGCGGCGAATCGCGTCTCGTGGGGGTTGAACCCGAAGACCGTGCGATCGAGCCAGTCGTCCGCGACACGGCCGCCGGTCGCGACCACGTCTCCGACGGCCGCGTAGCCGTACCGGACAGGGTAGGTCAGGTCGCCGTCCAGAGCGTCCAGCGTCTCGTCGGCGGGCACGTCGGTCGGTGCCTCGTCGCGGTAGATGAGCAGCTCCGTCCCGGCGCTGATCCCGGAGACGCGCGTCTCGACGACCACCTCGTCGGGGTCGGGGTCGACGCTCGTCGGCCGCCGCTCGACCGTGCGCGGCGCCGTGAAGTACAGCGACGTGCGCTCCATCAGTCGTCGGCCGCGACCCTGTCGACGCCCCGCAAGCGAGTGCCGGTCTCCCGACAGACCTCCAGGGCTTCCTTCGCGTCGTCGCCGGCCGCGTGCGCCGTGGGCCCGCGGCCGACGCCGACCTGCAGTTCGATCCCGCTCTCCTCGCGGACGTGCGTGAGCGTCTCGTCGAACGCCGCCGCGTCCAGATCCGGACAGACCGCGATCACGTTGTCCCCGCCGACGAAGTGGGCGACACTGTCGTGGGCCTCCCGCAGGTGCGTCGCCAGGTCGAGCGTCGCCCGGCGCACCGACAGCGTCGCGTCGGCGGCGTTGACCCGGTCGGTCAGCGACCCCGTCGCGTCGACCACGTCGAAGTGCGCGACCGTCACGCGTTCGCGGGCCTCGGCGGGCAGGTCGCGCTCGGCGACGCCGAACACCTCGCGGCGGTCGTCGGCCTGGGCGCTGCCCGCCGCCTGCAGCTCCTCGGTCGCCGCACCGAGCGCCTCGACCGGCGTCGTCGCCCGCCCCACCCCGACGCTCACCGTCACCGGATAGCGGTTTCGCACCCGGCGCTGGAACGCCCGGTGGCTCTCGGGGTCGCGACCGTTCGTCACCGCGACCATGTTGTCGAAGCGGCCGTAGAAGGCGTAGCCGTCGCGCTCGCCGACGAACGACGACAGTTCGGCGAACAGCTCCGCCTGCAGCGACTGGAGGTCGGTCTCGCGCCTGGGCGCCGGCGTCACCGTCCACGGGCCGTACTCGTCGATCTGGACGAGGGCCATCTGAATGCTGTCGGTCACTGAAATAGAGACCCTCAGGACTGATGGGTAATTATCTTTCCGGGGTGGCCGGGCTCGCCGCACGTTCCGTACACGTTGCCTGCGTATCGGTTGCTCGTGACGAACGAGTCGCGAACTGCAGTCGACCGACAGCGACCCCACTCGACGGTGACCGCCGAAAGCCCTCGCCCGTCCCAGGCGTTACCGTTCGGGCTCGGCGCGCGAACCGACGTGTCCGGCGACGACGAGGTAGTCCCTGGCGAACACCGCCAGCGACGGCACCAGCACGACGACCGCGAGGGGACGGATCGTCGCGGCGGGAAGGACCGGCGCGAGCGCGAGCGTGATAAAAGCCATCTGCGTCCCGGCGAGCGGTCGGCGCAGTCGGCTCGGTGGGAGGTCGCGCAGCGAGTGACCGCGCTTTCGCCGCGCAGCGCAACCGGCCTTGTAGAGATAGCGGGCGGCCGACAGCGAGAGGTACCAGACCGGGAGCCGGCCCCACGCGACCGCGACGACGGGGGCGACGAGGAACCCGAGGGTGTCGAAGGCCATGTCGAGCCGAGCGCCGAGGACGGTCGTCCGGCCCCGACGGCGCGCGAGCGCGCCGTCGACGAGGTCGAGCAGGCAGTTCGCCCCGTAGCAGACCGCGGGCGCCCAGCGGACGGCGTCGGTCGGCTCGACGGCGACGAACCCGGCGAGGGCAGCGACGAGCCCGCCGCGGGCGAGCGTGACGCGGTTCGCGAGTCCGAGCGTCTCGTAACGGCGAACGGGCCCGTCGGCCCCGTCGTCGTCCGCTCCGTCGGTGTCGGGGCGGTTCGCGTCGAGGTGGCGACGGGGAAACCAGAGGACGAACGCCCCGACGCCGACGGCGGGCGCCGCCCACTGGAGGGCGACCGGGAGCGCGACGACGACCCCCCAGCGGGGGACGACGGTGTCGGTCGTGGCGAGTCCGTCCAGCCCGACGACGGCGAGGGCCAGCCCGACCGCGAACGCGACTGCCGCGGCGGTCCACTCCCGGCGGAGTCCCCTCGCGGCCGCCCCGCTCATCGCTCGAACTCCGTGTTTTCGAGCGTCGCCAGGCGTTCGCGGTCCGTGTCGGTCAGTTCGACGCGGGCGGCGGCAAGGTTCGCGACGACGTGGTCGGCGCGGTTGCTCGCCGGGATCGGGACGACGCCGCGGTCGACCTGCCACGCCAGCGCGACCTGTGCCGGCGTCGCTCCTCGCTCGTCGGCCACCTCGGCCAGCGCCGGTTCGTCCAGCAGCCCCGGCGCCGACAGCGGCGAGTGGGCTATCACCCGGATCCCGCGCTCGTGACACCACCGGACGAGGTCCGCCCGCGGCCGGTAGGGGTGCGCTTCGACCTGGACGACCGCCGGCAACACGTCCGCCGCGGCCGCGAGCCGCTCCAGTTGCTCGGTATCGACGTTGCAGACCCCCAGCGTCCGTGCCAGCCCCTGCTCGTGCAACCGCTCCATCCGCGCCCAAGTCTCGGTCAGGTCGGTGTCGGCCGTCTCCGGTTCGCCCCCGTCGTCGGTCGGGAACGTCAGCCGCTCCTGCTCGGCGGGGGGCTTCGCCGCGAGGTCACCGAGCGGTCCCTGGTAGGCCCAGGCGGTCGGCCAGTGGAGCATGTAGCAGTCGATGGCGTCGACGCCCAGGGCCGCCAGCGTCCCCTCGCAAGCCTCGGCGACGTGTTCGTGGTTGGTGTTCCAGACCTTGCTCGTCAGGAACAGCCCCCCGCGGTCCGGCGTTCCCGGCTGGGCGAGCAACTCCCCGATCCGAGATTCGTTACCGTACAGCTCCGCCGAGTCGAACAGCCGGTAGCCGGCGTCGAGCGCGGTCGCTATCGAGTCCACCCGGTCGACGTACTCCCCGTCGCGATAGCGCGAGCAGCCGAACCCGACCGGCGGGAGCCGGAGCGCCGCGTCCCGGCCGACTCGACCGTCGTCGCGGACCGCGCCGGACGATCGGCCGGCGCCGTCCGTCCCCACCGCCGGCCGAACCGGCGGCGCCGAGGGACGGGTCGGTTCGAGCCCCACGGCGTCGACGGCGATGGACTCGCCCCGCTCGACGGCGCGTTCGACGGCGTTGCAGACGGCGACGACGTGCGTCGCCCGTCGGGCGCTTCCGCGGGGGCGTCGACCGCGCTCGACGGCCGCCGCGAGCCGGGCCGGCCCATCGACGTACGGTCGCTCGCGCCGCGGGGCCGGGTGGGGCGCGTCGACGTAGGGGCGGCCCGATCCCCCGACGCGGACGGTGTCGGCCTCCGCGGCGAGCGCGCCGCTGTCGGCGAGATACAGCGAGCCATCGTCGCCGTGGAGCTCGAGGCTGTTGAACTCGCGGCTCCGGTGGGGCGCGTAGAGGCTGGCGGTCAGCCGCACCGTCGGCCCGCTCGCGAACGCCAGCGTCGCCTCGACGTGACTCTCCCGGTCGGGCTCGCGGCGCTCGCGGTCGGGCCAGGCGTCGAGCCCGTCGGCCGCGCGAACGCGCTCGACCGGACCGAACCACGACACGAGCAGGTTCAGCGGGTAGACGCCCCCGTCGTACAGCGGCCCGACCGACAGAAACGAGCCGGGCGCGTCGTGCCAGTCGGTCACGCGGCCGACGTGAGCGTGGGCGTAGCCGAGTCGAACGGGTCCGAGACGGCCGTCGCCGACCAATCCGGCGGCGTGTCGCTGGGCGTCACAGCGATGGTTGATCGGCGCACAGCCCAGGGCGAGACCGCGGCGCTCGGCGGTCGCGACCAGTTCGGTCGCCTCCGCGGCGTCGAGCGCGAGCGGTTTCTCGCCGAAGACGTGCCGGTCGGCCTCGAGGCACTGCTCCGTGACCCCCGCGTGGGCCCCGTGGCTCGTCAGGTTCACGACCAGCGGCGCGTCCTCGGCCGAAAGCAGCGCCGAGAGATCGGTGTAGGCGGTCGCGTCGTGGTCGTTCGCCAGCGCCTCGGCCCGCTCGGCGTCGAGGTCGCAGACCGCGGTCAGCGACAGCGGCGACGACGGGAGACCGTCGGCGTACTTCCGGGCGACCGCGCCGGCACCGACGAACGCACAGTCCATTGACGGTCGTTCGGCCGAACCCTCATAAACGCATGGGAGCGGTTATCCGGGGTGAGTCCCAACGGCGCGCTATGGCTCGGGTCGCGGTTCTCCACAACACGCTGGACTTCCAGGGCGGCGCCGACGCCGTCTGCCTCGCGACCTGCGAGGCGCTCGCGCCCGTCCACGACGTGACGCTTATCACGGTCTCGGAGACCGACCCGGCCGCGCTGGCCGACCGCTTCGGGTTCGACCTCGGAGGCGTGACCGTCCGACTACCGCCCGGTGCCCGCTCGGTCGCGGCGGCACTCTCGGCGGCCACTCCCCGAATCGGTCCGCAACTGGCCGCCCGGACCGTGCTGCTCCGGGCGGACTTCGAGCGGGTCGCCGACCGGTTCGACTGCGCGGTGAGCACGGCCAACGAACTCGCACTGTCGATCCCCTCCGTGCAGTACGTCCACTACCCCCAGTTCCACCTCGACAGATTGCCCGACGGCGACCCCGGGCGACTGAACGGCCTGTGGAGCCGCCTCGCGGCGCCGACGCGCGAGGCGCTGGCCGGCGACGACGTGACGCTGCTCGCAAACTCGTCGTGGACCGCCGACGTGGTCGCCGACGGCTACGGCGTCCGCCCCTCGGTCGTCCACCCACCGGTCGACCCCGTCTACTGCGACCGGCCGTGGACCGGCCGCGAGTCGGGTATCGTCGCCGTCGGGCGACTGGCGCCGGACAAACGGCTCCTCGACGCGGTCCGGATCGTCGACGGTGTCCGCGAGCGCGGCCACGACTGCCACCTTCACATCGTCGGGTCCGCGCCGCGAGCGTATCGGGACTACGCCGACCGCGTCGCGGCCGCCGCCGAGTCCCGTCCCTACGTCGCCCTCGAACGCGACGTCTCACGCGACCGCCTCGAACGCCTGCTGTGCACCCACCGCTACGGCCTGAACACCAAGCCCGAGGAGCACTTCGGGATGTCCGTCGCCGAATACGTCGCCGCGGGCATGGTCGCGTTCGCTCCGGACAGCGGCGGCCAGCGCGACGTGCTCGACGGCCGCGATGACCGCCTGTTCGGCTCGGTGGCAGAGGCGGTCGACCTGCTGAGCCACGCCGTCGAGACCGACGCGCGGCCGACCCTCGCCCGCGACCGCTTCGCCCGCGACCGCTTCGCCGACGCCGTCCGCGCGGCGGTCGCCCGGACCGTGGATTGATTAGGGCCCTGTCCTATTGGCCGTCATGGCAACCGATACCGCATCCGGAGCCGCGGTCGAGGAGGAATCGCTCTCGGCGCTCCACTTCGCGGGCATCTCCCTGGCCGTCGTCTCGGGCCTGCTCCACCTCTACCTCGGGGTGCTGTTCGTCGGCGACCCGCTCGGCTGGTCGTTCCTCTTCGCCGGCGTCGGCTTCCTCGCGGGCTCGGCCGCCGTCGCCGCGAACTACCGCCGCCCGCTCGTCTACCTCCTCGGCATCCCCTTCACGCTGGGCCAGGTCGTCGCCTGGTACGCCGTCAACGCCCCGAACTTCTCGGCGCTGGGGTTCGTCGACAAGACCGCACAGCTCGGCCTCGTCGCCCTGCTCGTGATCCTCTATCGGCGCGAGGCCTGAGCGAACGCATTCCCAACCGTTCGTCGTGTACGCTCTTCGCCCACCGTGACCCGACAGTGTTCGGTGTGCGTGCTTGTCGAGCATGAGTTGCAACAGATCGTACCGTGAAAGAAACGCAAACAACCGCGACCGCAGTCGACGGCAAGCGATGAAAGCCCTCGACGCGCTCGCGGTCGCCGAGGCGGGATATCCGCGCTCTCGGCACCGCCCGCGCGGATAGTGCCCGCTCAGACGACTAAACTGAACGCGAGCGCGCCTCGCCCTTTCAGTCCACCAGGGACAGCACCGCACCCGCCCCGAACAGCAACCGCAGACGGCCACGAGCCTCCCCAGCCGATTCGCTCACTCCGTTCGCTCATCCCTCGCACGGTGCTGGCGCGTCTGGCGAGATCGAAGCTCTCGCTAACCCTCGTTCGCTGCGCTCACGAGAAAGACGAGACTCGCGACAGCGCGCGCCACGGTGGATTGCTACCCCTCTCACCTACACTGAGCATCCGCGCGAACGCAGTGAGCGCGGTTCACCGCGAGCGCGCCTTTGGCGCGCTCGCGGCATTTTTCACCCATGTTTTTGCGGACGGGGTTCCCCGCAGGCGCGCCTCCGGCGCGCCGAGGAAACCCTGTCCGCAAAAAGATGGTCGTTAGACGCCCTCGACGGTCTCGCGGAAGGCGACGACCGACTCGTGGGCCGACTGAACCTGCTCGGTCACGTCCGAGTCTTCGAGGTCGTTGAGCGCGTTCTCGATGCGAGCGAGGCGACCGTGGTCGGGGTCGCGGTCCTGGGTCGCCAGCGAGTCGAGCTGGTCGGCGAGACCGCCGAGTCGCTCGGCCGCGTCGTCGTCGCTCGTCTCGTCGGCAGCCGATTCGATGGTGTCGCTCGCGTCCGCGAGGTTCTGGCGTGTCATGCTCGACGCTTCACAGGTCCCCCTCCTAATCCTTGCGGAGACCACGCGGTGACCGCCGCTCGTCGGCCTCGCGGTGCCGTTCGGCCTCGACGTGGAAGGCGAAGAACCCGAGGAAGAACGTACAGAGCGCGACCGGGAGCCACATCGCGGTGAAGACGTCCACGACGGGGCGGATCTGGTCCAGACCCGCCTGCGGGACGCCGGGCACGGTCCCGTGGAGCGACCAGGCCAGCGACTGGAGCGCGCTCATCAGCCAGAAGCGGTTGGTCTCGGCGAGTATCCAGACCGCGAGTGCGATCAGCGTCGCGGCCTGCCAGAACTCCCAATCGCTCGGCAGCCGTCGGGGGAAGGAGGGCATCTGTTGGCGTGACTATCGCTTGGGAGAACGACGGAATCAGTCTTGTGGCCGCGAGGCCGCGACCGAAAGCGGGGGGGTACCGGTGTTCTCGCGGGCGACGCGGGACCGCCGTGCCAGCAGAAGCCCGAGTCGGGGGAACGAAAGCGTGTGACCGCGAACGGACGAGCCCCGTTCGTCAGTAACCGACGCCGAGGTGGGTGTGGACCTCGTCGGCGGCTTCGAGTTCGTCGGCGACGGCGATGGCGTAGTCCTCGCAGGTGATGTACGAATCGCCCTCGTCGTCGACGACGAGTTCGCCTTCGGCGGTGCGGTAGTCACCGGTGCGCTCGCCGGGCTCGATGATGCCCGGCGGGGCGAGGTACGACCATTCGACGTCGTCGGCCTCGCGAACGACTTCGAAGGCGTCGATGTGGGCCTGGGCGAGCGGGACGAGTTCGTCCGGGAAGTCCTCGGTCTCGATGAACTGGGTGTCCTCGGCGACGTAGAGGCTGCCCGCGCCGCCGACCCACAGCAGGCGGTCGGTCTCGCTCTCGCGGAGGCCGTCCAGAATCGCGTCGGCCATCTCGACGAGGATGTCGAGGTCGGCGTCTTCGGACGGACCGAGCGCGGAGATCACGGCGTCGTGGTCGGCCGCGGCGTCGGCGACCGCGTCGGCGTCGGTCGCGTCGAGCGCGAGTGTCGCGAAGTTCTCGCCCTCGACGCCGTCGACGTCGCCGCTGCGTGAGGTGCCCGTGACCGCGTGGCCGCGGTCGAGGAGTTCGTCTGCGATACGCTGTCCGATCATGCCGCTCGCACCGAGTAGGAGTACGTTCATTGGTGGTGTCTTCGTGACTCGCGTCACGCGTCACTCACACCGATGGACGCCACCCTCATAGGCGCTCGCGGACCCGAGCGTAATCGGGGGACGCGAGTGTAACCGGCCGATCTCGGGTCGCGACCGGCGACGCGTCGTTCCGGTCCCGTCCGGTCCCGTATTGGTGCGGTCGCTCCGCTCGGTGACGGCGTATCGGGAGTTCGACGGCGATACCGCATCGGCAGGAACGAGGGGTCGGTGGTCGGCCCGATTACAGGTCGGGCACGTCGGCGGGCATGTCGAAGTCGTGGTAGTACTCGCCTTTCTCCTTCGAGAGGATGTCCAGCACCGCGGCGGCGCCGTCGCCGGCAGCGATGACGGCCTGCCACTTCTCGGCGCGGCCCATCGCGCCGGTGGCGTAGACGCCCTCGACGGAGGTCTCCATGTCGACGGTCACGTCGACGACGTCCTCGTCGGTGAACTCGCAACCGAGATCCTCGGCCAGCTCGCGGTCACCGCCGGTCGCGAGGACGACGTAGTCGGCGTCGTACTCCTCGTCGTCGGTGTGGACGGCGAAGCCGTCGCCGTCCTGCTCGACGGCCGTCACCTCGGCGTCTTCGAGGTCGGCGCCGCGGTCCTCGGTCTGGCCGCGCGTGACCTCCAGGAACTCGTCGCCGCTGATCGACCGGATAGCGGGGTAGTTGAACAGGTGGGCCTTGTGCATCCACGACTCGTCGGTGTCGAAGACGACGGTGTCGAGGTCGTTTTTCGCCGCGTACAGTCCTGCGCTCAGGCCGGCGGGGCCGCCGCCGACGACTGCTACGTCTACCATACCCGTCTCTGACGGCCGCCCCGGGATAGGTTTTACTCTTCGGTAAAAGCGGGCAACAACGGCCGGTTCCGCCGGGGACCGGTCGAAACGGTCGAAAGCGGTCGTGCGGGAGGGTCCGAGCGGCCGTTACCCCTCGCGTTGCTGGCGGTCGGCGGCGTCGAGGAGGACGACGGCGCCGCCGAGCAGGGCGAGGTTCTTGCAGAAGTTGATCTTGTTGCCCTGGCGCTCCTCGCCCTCCATCGTCCAGTAGTTGTGGATGACGGGCGTGGTCCCGAGGAAGAAGACGACCAGCGCGCCGGCCGACGCACGGGGGTACTTCCAGAACGCGATGCCGAGGTTGGCGACGAACAGCATCCCCGTGACGAACGGGACCATCACGTCGGGCATCGGCACGCCGCTGTCGGCGGCGGCCTCGACGCGCTTGTCGTTGTGCTTGAAGCCGTCCAGCGCCATGTAGGCGAGGACGCCACTGTACAGCAGGCGGCCCAGTGGGGAGGGCGCCTCGGCGGTCGCGGCGGGAGCGTCCGCGTCCCTCATCTCAGATCGCCTCGATCCGGCTGACGTTGGCGTCGACGCGACCGACGGTCTCGTACTCGCCACCGTCGGTGCGCCGCATGATGCGACCGCGCACGTCGTCGCGGGCGTCGGGCACGTCGAACAGTCCCGACCCGCAGACGACGTCCCCGTCGTGGACCGCCCAGTCCTCGATCACCTGGTGAGGTTCGCCGGGGAACTCCACCCGCTCGAAGTCCCGGCCGAAGTTGGTCGATTCGAACAGCGCGACGCCGTGCTCGTCGTTCACCCACGCGGGCGGGGCCTCCTCCCCGCCACAGAAGAACACGCGGCCGTCGTGGACGAACACGCGCCGGATGTACGAGAAGTCGTTCCCGCGGTCGAGCCGGTCCCACGACTCGCCGGCGTCGACCGTCCGCCAGAGCCCGCCCTCGCCGACCGCGTGACCCAGCCCCAGGTTCTCCAGATCGTGGTCGAGATAGCCCGTCGTCGCCAGCCACACGTCCTCGGAGATCGGACGGATCTGGTGGACGTCGTCGACGATGGTATCCCGCCTGTCTGTCCAGGTCTGCCCCCCGTCGTCACTGAGGTGGATCCCGCCGGCCTCGACCCCGGCGATCAGTCGTTCCGGTCGACCGGGGACCTGCTCCAGCGCCCGCAGTCGAGCGTAGTGGGGGTCGATCGGCGACTCCCAGTGACCCCGCGACGGGAGGTCTCGAAACCCCTTCAGCTCCGACCACGTCTCGCCCTCGTCGGTCGAACGGAAGACGTAGGGGTCGTTCGTCCCGGCGTACAGCGCGTCGTCGGTCCCGAGGATCGACCACACCTCGCTCGTCCCGGCGTGCCAGAAGCGGTCGCCGATGGGGACGCCCAGGTCCTCCCAGGAGTCACCGCCGTCGGTCGACCGGTAGGCTCCCTCCGAGGCGGCGACGAACACGCCCTCGAACGCGTCGAAGGTCTTCACCGCCGTTACGACGCCGCAGTCGAGCACCCGCTCGACCTCGCCGTCCGCGAACGGCAACTCCTCCACCCGGTGCAGTCCCGCGTCTGTCCCGATCAACAATGTCATACAGTATCACAGAAGGATCGGCCGCTCATAAAGGTTTACCAGGCTGTAAAACGCTAAGTGCGAGGCGAGCGAAGGGGAGTCAGAGCGGTTCCGGCGCGGTGACGCGTCGCCGGACGACGCCGAACGATACCTATGACACGACCACAACCCACCAGACGGCCGACCGACGCGACGTATCTCGACGACGCCGACCGGGTCGACCCGCCGACCGAACTGCTGAACATCCCCTGGATCGACGCGCACAACCACGCCCACACGCTCTCGTGGGCCGACCGCGAACGGTACGCGCTGTCGGGCTGCGAGGGGATGATCATGGTCTCCTCTGGGTATCACTGGACCCCCTACAAACCGGTACGAGCCGAGGATATCCGGTATCTCTGGGACGACGCCGTCAACCGCCGGGCCGCAATCGAGCGCGACCACTTCTTCGAGGCGAAACTCGGCCTCGGGATCCACACCGGCGTCCGCATCGAGAACCCCGACGACCTGCTCGACGCGATGGCCGACTACTGCGAACTCGACGAGGTCGTCACCATCGGCGAGACCGGCGTCACGCCCGCCCAGCACGCCGAAGCCTGGGATCTGGACGAGCAACGCGCCGTCGTCGAGGCACAGATGGCGCTCGCGGCGGACCACGACCTCCCGGTCATCCTCCACACGCCCAACACCGGGACCGACTCGAAGCGGGAGTACGTCCGGCCGCCCGGCGGGACGCCGGGGTACGAGAAGAACACCGGACTGGGTCAGGAGCCCGTCATCACGGGCGAGAACCCCCATCTTGAGGCGGTGAAGATCGACGTTGCGGCCGCGAACGACGCCGGGCTCCCGGAGGAGCGCGTCGTCGCCTCCCACGCCGACCCGAACAACATCGAGTACGTCATGGAGGAGACCGACTGCTACGCGAGTTTCACCATCGGCCACTCCTGGCTGGTCGGCGTCGACGCCGCCGACGTGGCGAACGCCATCGACCGGTGGGGCCCCGACCGGATCATGGTCGACACCGACTGCGCGAACGTTCTCAGAACGGATCCGTTCGCGCTCAAGCGGGCGATCTTCGAGCTGTACCGCTACGGGATCGACCCCGCCGACATCCGGCAGGTCGTGTGGGAGAACCCGCGCGACGTGTTCGGGATCGGTGAGTGATCGGACGACCGGATCTGTCACGACTCTCGGCCGTCGATAGCTCGTCGAGCCCTTGCGGAATGCGACCCGCGGAGACGCGGTCGGCTCGCCCGACTTGCTCCGAACGTCCGCCGCGTTTCGATCCACGCTGCAACTGGATTCGTGGGCCGCCCCTGAGCGGCTCGGTACCGACAGGACAGATCCGTTCTTGTCGCGCGGACTCGTCTGTGAACGCGGGACCGTCCATGGAGATACGACCCTACACTCGCAGTGACGCCGACCCAGTCTCCGAGGTACATCGACGCGCGTTCGACGGGAGAGACGACGAGTCACGCATCGTACGGCGAGTGCACGACGCCGACGAAGCCGTCGTCTCACTCGTCGCGGTCGAAAACGACCGGATAGTCGGACATATCCTCTTTTCGCCGGTGTCTGTCGACGGACCGAACGGTACTGCTACCCTCGTGGGGCTAGCACCGGTCGGCGTCCTCCCGGACCACCAGAACCGGGGAGTCGGCTCGTCGCTGGTCGAGCGGGGCTTGGCGGAGTGTCGCGACGCCGGTGTCGACGCCGTGGTCGTGCTGGGCGACCCGGGGTACTACGCTCGCTTCGGCTTCGAACGGGCCAGCGAGCACGGGCTCGGTAACGAGTACGGCGCCGACGAAGCCTTCATGGCCAAATCGCTACGCGAAGGGGCGCTCGACGACGTGAGCGGGACCGTCGCGTATCGACCCGAATTCCGGGAGATCGATGGGTCGTAGCGTCGTCGACGTCTCCCTTCGTGACCTCCGCTCGCTGAACGAGAGGCACGCGTCACGGGTCGAAGACCCGACAGCCCGTCTCAGTCCAGATACGCGAAGTCGTTCGTCAACTCGCCCAGCCCTTCGACGCCGACGGTCACCTCGTCGCCTTCCTCCAGCAGGACGGGCGGTTCGCGGTAGACGCCGACGCCCGGGGGCGTCCCCGTAAAGAGCAGGTCGCCGGGCTCGAGCGTGAACGCCTGGCTGCAAAAGGAGACCAGTTCGTCGACGCCGAAGATGAACTCCTCGGTCGAGGAGTCCTGCAGGCGCTCGCCGTTGACCTCCGTCCAGATGTCCAAGTCGTGGGGGTCCTCGACCTCGCCGGTCGTGACCAGATCGGGGCCGATGGGCGCGAAGCCGTCGAGGCTCTTGCCGCGGATCCACTGGCCGTCGCCGTGCTGCAGATCCCGGGCCGACACGTCGTTACCGACCGTGAAGCCGGCGACGTGGTCCATCGCCTCGTCGGGGTCGACGCGGCGCGTCTCCTCGCCGATGACGACGACGAGCTCGGCCTCGTAGTCGACCTTCTCGGTCAGGTCGGGGTCCCAGCGAACGGTGTTGCCGGGGCCGTTGACCGTCGTCGGGAACTTCGAGAACAGCACCGGGGTGTCGGGGATCGGATTGCCGCCCTCCTCGGCGTGGTCGCGGTAGTTGAGCCCGACGCAGACGACCTTCTCCGGGTCTGTCACGGGGGCGTGGCGGTCCAGGTCGTCGGCGTCGTGCAGACCCTCGCCCGTCTCGACGGCGTGCTCGACCGCGAGGTCGGCCTTGCGCTCCCACTCCCAGGTCGCCAGCAGTTCGCCGGTCGTCCGCGGGATGTCGACGCCCGCGGCCGCGCCGGCCTCGGGCAGGGCGACGACGCCCTCGTCGGTCTCGATGCCACACCACGGCAGTTCGCCGTCCGCGCTGTATTGTCCTACTCTCATGGTCGTGTCGCGATCGGGGGTCGCACCGCAAAGTCGGGTCGGTTCGCCGTCGGGGCGGTCGCTGCAGTCTCGGCGGGGGACGCCGCTCTCGTCTCGGCGGGGGACGCCACCGCGGTCGCGCAGGCGTTCCCGGTCACAGGTCGATGCCGGCCTCGTCGAGCAGCCGGTGACCCGATTCGACGAAGCGGTCGAACTCGTCGTCGACGAGGGGGTTCGTGAGCGCGCCGTTGCGCTTGACGACTTCGCCGTCGACCAGCACGGTGTCGATGTGGGAGGGGTCGGCCTGGAAGACGACGGTCTGGACCGGGTCGTGGTTCGGCGCGGTCACGAAGTCGTTCGCCCGGATCAGCTGGATGTCCGCCCGCTTGCCCGGCGTCAGGGTGCCGATCTCGTCGTCCATCCCCAGGGCCTTCGCGCCCTCGATGGTGGCCATCTCCAGGGTGTCCCGGCAGGAGATGCTCACCTCGTCGACCTCCTCGTCGCCTTCGAGGACCGCCTGGTTGTCGAACATGCGCTGGAGCTGGAGGCCGATTCGCATCTGGCTCCCCATGTCGCCGCTGACGGCCGAACAGACGTCGACGCCCCACGTCGGCCGACCGCCCGCGTCGAGAACCTTGCCGGTGACGGGGATGCCGTGGCCCATCTGCATCTCGACCTCCGGCGTCGATGAGAACGAGACGCCCTGTTCGACGGCGTGGTCGATGTCCTCCTGGGAGAAGTGGTTGCCGTGGGCGACGTTCACGTCGGGGCCGAGCACGCTCTCCAGACAGCCAAAGCCCTGGTAGTCGCCGCCGTACTCCGACGACGGCCACAGCGCGGCACCCATGTGTATCGTCGCGATGGCGCCCATATCGCGGGCCAGTTCCAGATCTGAACGGGCGGTCTCGTCGACGCAGAAGTCCGGGCCGCGGAGCCCGATCCCCAGATCGAGCAGGTCGTCGTCACCGATCTGTTCGTCGTAGAGCGTCCGGATGTTCTCCTCCGGGAGCCCCACGTCGCTCTCGTACCACCACTTGGCGGAGTCGTCGCCCGGCGGCCCGTAGGTGTACACCGTGCGCAGCCCGGCGTCCTTGAGCGCGTCGACCGCCCGCTCGCCGTGTTCGAGCGTGTTTGGATACGACCAGTCCAACGCCGTCGTCGTCCCCGTGTGGAGCTTCTCGAAGGCGCCGAACAGGCCGCCCAGATACATGTCCTCGGGCCGGTACAGACCGGTGATGTTGCCGAGCATGTGCTCGAAGTACTCGCCCATCAGCGACCAGTCCCCGGCGATACCCCGTACCTGGGTCTGGGCGAGGTGGATGTGCGAATCGACGAACCCGGGGAGGACGATGTGGTCGCTGGCGTCGATCACCTCGGCGTTCGAGGCCGACAGACCGCGCCCGATCTCGACGATCTCGCCGTCCTCGACGAGCACGTCCGCCTCGTCGTACTGGCCCACCTCCGGATCCAGGGACACCACCGTCCCATTCCGAACGATCTTTCGTGTCATGTTCACCCGTACCGTTCGACCGAGCGGCCATAAGTTTACCGGGCAGTAAGACCGCGCGGTAAGACGGGCCGGCCCGGCGGGGGAACGACGGGGCGACCGCACGGCCGGCGTTGCGTCGAACCATCAATATAAATACGGGAGTGGATAGAGTGGAGGTATGGGCAGCACAGAGGAGGCGGTCGGGTCGAAGGACACGCGGGAGGTCATCATGGAGGCGACGTTTCGTGCGCTGAGCGAGCACGGCTACAGCGACCTCCGGATGCGCGATATCGGCGAAGAGATGGATCTGACCCGGCAGGTCATCCACTACCACTTCGACGGGAAGTACGACCTGATGTCGTCGTTCCTGGAGTACGTCATCGACCAGTACGAGGGCAGCGTCGAGGTCGACGCCGACACCGACCCACGGACCGAACTCGACGCGCGGGTCGAACAGTGCCTGTTCGGGCCGGAGTTCGAGGACTTTTCGCACTGGGACCGCATGAAGGTGTACCACGAGCTGTACGCCCACGCCCAGAACGACGAGCGCCACCGAGAGCTGTTCAACGAGCACTACGAGCGCATCAGGGGCAGTATCGTCGAGGTCGTCGACGAGGGGATCGACGAGGGCGTCTTCCGCGAGGTCGACCCCGAGCTGGTCGGTCAGCTCATCACCGACGCTATCCACGCCGCCCGCGGCCGTCGCATCTCTCTCGGCCACGACGACGCCCCGGAACAGGCTCGCCGCGCCGTCGACGAGTACATCGTCGCGTCGCTGCTGGCCGACGGCGAGCCCCTCGAAGACTCCGACGCCGCTACCGACACCGCCCCGACGACCGGCTCCGAATCCGACGCCCTCGACGCCGCCGAGGACTGATCCCACCGTCTCTACCCGCCGTCTCCGCCCTCGTCCGCGCCGAACACACCCATCGCTTCCAGTTCGTCCACCCGCTCCTCGCTGTACCCCAACTCGCGGAACACCTCGCGGTTGTGTTCGCCGAGCAGCGGCGGCGGCAGCTCGAACCCGCTGTCGACGGTCTCGAACTTCAGCGGGTGTTCGACCACCGGAACCGCCCCGATCTCCGGGTGTTCGATCTCGCCGATCGCCCCGCGGGCCTCGACCTGCGGGTTGGTCAGCGCCTCCTCGACGCTGTAGACCGGCCCCGCGGGGACGCCGTTGTCCTCCGCGATGATCTCGATCCACTCCTCGGTCGACCGCTCGGCGAGCGTCGACTCGATCTCGGCCTCCAGCTCGTCCTGGTGTTCGACCCGGTCGCTGTTCTGGTCGAACCGCTCGTCGTCGACGAGATCGGGGCGGTCGATCGCCTCGCAGAGCTCGCCCCAAAGCTTCTCGTTGAGGATACAGATGTTGATGTAGCCGTCGCCCGTCTCGAAGGTCTGGTAGGGGGCGAGGACGGGATCTTTCGTCCCCATCCGCCGCGGCGTCTCGTCGGCGAACACCTGGCCAGCCTGCTTCGTGAGCCACGGCAGCACCGACTCCAACATGCCGAGGTCGATGTACTCGCCCTCGCCGGTCAGCTCCCGGCGATAGAGCGCCGAAGTCGCGCCGAAGGCGGCCCACATCGCGGTGATCAGGTCGGTCATCGGCAGGCCGACCTTCACCGGCTGGCGGCCCTCTTCGCCGGTCACGTCCATGATCCCGCCCATCCCCTGGATCAGCAGGTCGTAGCCCGACCGCTCGCGCCAGGGCCCGGTCTGGCCGAACGCCGAGATGGCGAGGTAGATCAACTCGTCGTTGTGCTCGCTGAGGGTGTCGTAGTCGACGCCGAGGCGCTCGGCGGTCCCCGGTCGGAAGTTCTGGACGAAGACGTCTGTCTCCGCGATCAGGTCGTACAGCGCGTCGAGCGCCGCGTCGTTTTTCAGGTCGAGTTCGACGCTGCGCTTGCCGTAGTTGACCGTCCAGTAGTACGGCGACTCGCCCTCGATAAAGGGCGGCCCCGTGTGGCGGATCGCGTCGCCGTACCCGGGTTGTTCGACCTTCACCACGTCGGCGCCCAGGTTCGCCAGCATCGACGAGGAGAACCCGCCCGTCACGAACGTCGAGAGGTCGACGACCGTGACACCGTCCAGAATCTTGCCATCGGCTGCCATACCCGCCGTTGGGTTTACCGAGTGGTAAAACTACCGCCGGTGCCGACCGGTCCCGCCGACGGGGTAGCAGGGAGCCACGGGCGGACAGCGGCGTTCACGCTCGATTCAGCAGCGACCGCCCGGCGCGCCGTTCCCGGACGGCGAGCCCGGCCAGCGCGAGCCAGAAGGCCACCTCCAGGAAGAACGAGGGCGACCAGAGGTAGTAGCGGAAGAAGGCGCCGGGCGGCAGCGCGAGCGGGTCCGGCGGGACGGCCATCGGCCAGACGAGAAAGAGCGCGTCGGTGGGGCGGCCGTTGATCACGATGTGGAAGGCGTCGAGGAAGAGATGCGACGCCCAGCCGACGGCGACCGCGAGGCCGGCCCGACCGGTCAGCGCGACGGCGACCGCCAGCGGCGCCAGCAGCGCGGTGTGGCCGACGGTGTGGTAGAGGTCGACGAGGCCCAGCGTCCCCAGCGGCTTGTCCACGAGGTCGGGCAGCGCCGCCCCGGCGACCAGCCACGTCGGTGCCAGCCGGGCGTACCGCCCCACCAGCGCGGCCGCCGCCAGGTGCGTCAAGAAGTACACGCCCGCTCTACGGACTACCGGCTCCTAATGGTTGCCGGCGAATCCGGGCGGCAACCGGTCGCCGAATCGGTCGAGGACGACGAGCGCGAGCGCGAACCCACCGACACCGATAGCGACGCCCGCCACGGTGTCGCTGAGGTAGTGGGTGCCGAGGTAGATCCGCGAGACCGCCACCAGCGCGGCCAGTCCCGTGACGACCGCGAACGGCAACACCGCCGAGCGACGCGCGACCAGCGCGTACACCGTCGCCGCGGCGGCGTGGCCCGACGGAAACGAGTGGGGTGCCATCCCGGTGTCACCAGTCATACAGACCGGACTCGGCGGGAAGGGTCGCTGGACCGCGCCCATGAGCGTCACGACGACGATACCCGTCGGTACCAGCGCGACGCCCGCCAGCGCGAACTCGCGCTTCCAACCCGCCAGGTAGAACAGGCCCAGTAGCACCGCGACACTGGCCGCCGACCCGATCCCGGTGACCGAGGTCATGAACTTCGTCAGTAACGGTCGTCGGACCGCCAGCACCAGGTCGACGGCGGCTCGGTCGACCGCCAGCACGGCGTCGAGCCCGTCGGCGGCCAGTTGCTGGCCGACGGGTATCGCGAGCCCGTCCGTCGCGTCCGAGCGACCGCCACGAGTGACGACCGGCCCGATCCGTCCGAAGACTGTAGAGAGCGCTGTCATGAATTGGAGTGTGGTGCTCGACCTCGACCCGGCGGGCCGGCGCGGACTCGCACGACGGACCCAACGGCCGGTGACACTTCGACCTGCCTATCTTCCGCCCGTCGTCTCGCTCGCTCAGAAACCGAACCCGCGACGGTACTGCGGCGGTCCCGTGACCTCGTCGGTGGCGTCGAGGGCGTCGGCCGCGCGCAGCCCGAAGTAGGGATCGCGGAGGAACTGCCGGCCGACGATGGCCAGATCGGCGCGGTCGTTGGCGACGACCGCCTGGGCCTGCTCGGGCGTCGTGATCCCGCCGACGGTGCCGACGGCGATGTCGCTCTCGGACGTCTCGCGGACCGTCTCGGCCAGGGGAAGCTGGTAGTTCGGCCCGGCCTGTTCGGGCCAGGAACCGGGCGCGATCCCGCCGCTGGACACGTCGATCAGGTCGGCGCCGATACCGGCCAGCCGGTCGGCCAGCCGCGCGGACTGCTCGACGGTCCACGACTCGCGGTCGTCGAACCAGTCGGTGCCGGAGATCCGGACGAATACGGGCTTGCCGTCGGGCCAGACCTCCCGGACAGCCTCGGTGACCTCCCGCGTGAGCCGGGTGCGGCCCTCGAAGTCGCCGCCGTAGTCGCCCGCGCGGTGGTTCGTCACCGGCGAGAGGAACTCGTGGAGGAGGTAGCCGTGAGCGGCGTGGACCTCCGCGACCTCGAAGCCGGCGTCACGGGCGCGCTCGGCGGCCGTCCGGAACGAGTCGATCACCTGCTCGATGTCCCCCTGGTCCATCTCGCGAGTGGGCGGCGCGTCGACGCGCTCGCCGTCGTCGTCCTCGTAGGGCCAGGGGTCGCCGCTCGGGCCGACGACTTCCCAGCCGCCGTCGTCGGGGTACAGCGGCCGGCTCCCGTCCCACGGGCGACTTGTCGACGCCTTGCGACCGGCGTGAGCGAGCTGGATGCCCGGGACGGCGCCCTGTTCTTTCACGAACCGGGTGGTGCGCGCGAGCGCGTCGGCCTGGTCGTCGTTCCAGATCCCCAGGTCCTCGGGGGTGATCCGGCCGCGCTTCTCGACGGCGGTGGCTTCGGCCACGACGAGGCCGGCGCCACCGACGGCTCGTGACCCGAGGTGAACGTGGTGCCACTCGGTCGCACGCCCGTCGCGGGCGTCACAGGAGTACTGGCACATCGGCGAGACCATCACCCGGTTCGGGACCGTAGTGTCCCGAAGCTCCAGCGGGTCGAAGAGGTCTGTCATCGGCGGTGCTAGCCGCTGGGAACCCAAATATCGTCCGCCTCCCGCACGGCTTTCCGGTAGCTCGGATCAGCCGGCCGGTGCGTCGACGCCGTCCAACTCGAACCGTGCACCGCCGTCCGGTCCGTCGCCGACGGCGACGGTCCAATCGTGGGCCTGGGCGATCCGCCGGACGATCGTCAGCCCGAACCCGGTCCCGCCATCGACCGACGTGTGACCCGGCTCGAACACCCGTCCGCGGTCCGCTTGGTCGATCCCCGGGCCGTCGTCTTCGACGAAGACGGTGCCGTCGTCGGTCCGTCCCACCCGGACGGTCACGTCCGGCCCACCGTGCTCGACCGCGTTCCTGAACAGGTTCTCGAAGACGTGACGCAACCGCTCGCGGTCCCCTTCGATCGCCACCCCGCTCTCGACGTCGAGCGTCGCGTCGGCGGTCTCGACGAGGTCCCAGCACTGGCTCGCGAGCGCGCGGAGAGGGATTCGGTCGGTCTCCCCGACCGTCTCGCCCTGCCGGGCGAGCGTGAGCGTGTCCTCGACGATGGCCTCCATCCGGTCGAGCGCCTCGAGCGTCGGTTCGAGGTGCTCGAGCGCCTCGCCGCCGCAGTGCCGGTCGAGCATCGCCGCTCGCCCCTGGGCGACGTTCAGCGGGTTGCGCAGGTCGTGGGAGATGACGCTCGCGAACTCGTCGAGCCGGTCGTTCTTCCGTCGGAGTTCCCGCTCCTGTTCGACGCGCTCGGTCACGTCCCGCGCGATCCCGACGATCCTCGCGACGCGACCGTCCACGACGACCGGCGCGAGGTTCGTCTCCCAGACGAACCGGCCCTCGGGCAACTCGAGTTCCTCGTCGTAGGTGATCGGCTCGCGCGTCTCGGCGCAGCGATGGTAGTTCGCTTCGACCTCCGCACCCAGGTCCTCACCGAGCACCTCCCGCGGTGTCTTCCCCCTGACCGCGTCGGTCGTGAGACCGGTCGTATCCTCGTGAGAGGGGTTGAGCCGCTGGAAGCGGAACTCGTAGTCCGCCTCTTCGGCCTCTGCACCGCCGACCCCGTCTCCCCGGCCGGGTTCGACGTCGACCAGGAAGATGGCGTCGCCTGCTGTCTCGAAGATGGCCTCGTACTCCTCGGTGAGCGCCTCGAGACGGCGCGAACGCCGTTTTCGGTCGGTGATGTCGCGACTGATCCCCATGACACCGACCACGTCGCCGTCCTCGTCGTGATAGGGGTACTTGTCGTCGAGGAAGACGTGTTCGACGCCGTCGATGTATCGGACCGTCTCACGCGAGTCCCGCTCGTCGCCTTCGACGATCCGGTCGTCCAGTTCGCGGATCTCGGCGGCGCTCTCCGGGTCGAACAACCCCTCGTCGGTCCGTCCGACGACCGTCTCCGGGTCGTGCCCGAACACGTCCGCCGCCGCCTCGTTGACGAACTGGTATCGCCCGTCGCGGTCCTTGATGTAGATCGCCTCCGAGGTGCTCTCGACGAGCGCGGTCAGCTTTCGGGTCGACGCGCGAAGCTCGCGTTCGTACACTTTGCGTTCGGTGACGTCCGTGAAGTGGACGGTCAGGCCGCTGTCGTCCGGGTAGACACGGACGTCGAACCACAGCTCCAGCGCCGCGTTGTACCGCTCGAAACTGCGTTGCTCGCCCGACGTTGCGGCGGCTCTGAGGTTCTCTTCGGTAGCCGTCCCCCGTGTCTCCGGGAACACGTCCCACATGCACTCGCCGAGCACCGCCTCCTCGTCGCAGCCGAGGATCTGCTCGGCACGGTGGTTGACGTACGTGTACCGAAACCCCTCGTCCAGCGCGACGATGCCGTCGCTTACCCGCTCGAGCGCTTCCCGTCGGATCCGGTCGTTCGGACCGGCATCCGTGCCACTCATGCGTTTTCTTTCGACCGGTCGAACAAGAATTTCACGGTCGTTCGGTCACTGAACACGGCTGTCCCCGCTCTAACCGCCAAGTTTCCCCTACCGTAACCGCCAGATCAGCGACCGGAGCCTGTAGGTGAGCGACCCCTCGTGATACCCGTTCCAGCCGCTCATCCCGCCGAGTAGCGTCGCCGCGTCGTACCCCTCGTCGACGAGCAGCCCGGTCGCTTTCTTCGCGACGATGCCCATCTTGCAGACGACGACCACGTCGCGGTCGGCCGGCACCTCCTCCAGCCGGTCCAACAGGGCACCCTCCTCTCCCCGACGCAGCTCGTCGTACACCGGGAGACTGTGACTCCCGTCGATCGCGTCCGAGCGATATGACGGGGTTGGGCGGATATCAAGGACGAACGGCCGGTCGGTCGATCCCGATTCGAGTCGCTCGGCGAGTTCCGACGGACGGATCGCGCTCATCGATTTGGACTTGTTCTGTGCGTACAAAACTGGTGGGTGTCCGACCGCTCGCTACTACCCGTCCCACTCCTCGCGGAGGACGGCGTACACCTCGCGGTCGACGTACTCCCCATTCACGAAGTCGTCGTCGCGCTTGGTGCCCTCGTGGGAGAACCCCAGCTTCTCGACGACTCGCTCCGAGGCCCCGTTGCCGGCGTGGATCGTCGCCGAGATACGGTGGAGCCCGAGCGCCGCGAATCCGTGGTCGACGACCAGCCGCGCCGCCTCGGTGGCGTACCCCTCGCCCTGGTGGTCGGGGTGGATCCAGTAGCCGAGATTGGCCCAGCCGCGCCGGTCGTCGATCGGTGCCAGCGACACGTCGCCGACCGGTTCGTCGCCGTCGCAGACGAGCAACTCGACGGCGTCGGGGCCGTCCATCCGGTCGAAGAGACGCGACTCGTAGTCGTCGCCGCCGACCGGTGCGTCCGGACCGGCGTAGCGCCGGACGCGCGGGTGATGCGATCCCTCGCGGAGGAACGCGATATCCTCGTCTTCGATGGTCCGCAGATCGACCGTCGCGCCCTCGATGAAAACAGGTCCCGGCATGGTCGAGGCGTCGAGACCCGTCGGTAAAAATTCGATCGTCCGATCAGGGTCCGGCGGTCGCCGGCTGCGGCACGAAGCCGCCGCTCGGACGCGTTCGTGCCGCCGAAAACCGCGTCGCAGCCGCCCGCGGTCAGGTCGTCGAGGGCGATTCGAGGTGCCAGCCGGGGTCCCGACCGGTCCGCTCGATGCGGTCGGACCGACACGCCGGGCAGAAGTCCGGTCTGGCGTCCTCGTTCCGGGGGACGTAGACCGCGCCGCCGCACTCCACGCACGCGCCGTCGGCGATCGTCACGCAGTCGCCACAGAGGTTGAAATCGTCGACTGTCAGCTCTCGTAGCGGTTCGAGTTGTTTGTCCAGGGTGTACTCGTCGATGACCGTCTGACAGTTTTGGCACGGTTGCATTGCGATACATACTCACCCATGAGACAGCATCACAAAGTTCTACCGCTGTCGCGGTATTTCGCCTGAGAGTCGTCGGTGGGTCGCGTGCGGTCGGCGCACGCGCCGGGCGGGCCGGCGGTCGCAAGCCCTTTCACCGCGGGCGACCCAGGGGGACTATGACGTACGATACCGTCGTATTCGACAACGACGGTGTCCTCGTGGGCCGAACGCGGTTCGACGTCCTCCAGGAGGCGACCGAGGAGACGTTCGCGCAGTTCGGTGTGTCCGACCCGGACCCCGACCACGTCGAGGACATGACGATCGGAGCGACTCCCGAACAGGTCAACAGCGTCTGCGATACCTACGGCTTCGAGCCGGCGCAGTTCTGGCGCGCCCGCGACAGCACCGTCTCGGGCGCACAGCAGGACGAGGCCCGGGCCGGACGGAAGACCCCCTACGGCGATATCGACACGCTGGCGGATCTGGACGTGGCGACGGGGATCGTCAGCTCGAACCAGCAGGAGACGGTCGATTTCCTCCTCGACCACTTCGACCTGGGCGCCCACTTCGACACCGCCTACGGCCGCGAGGCGACCCTCGAGAGCCTCACGTTACGGAAACCGAACCCCCACTACATCGAGCGGGCCCTGTCGGACCTCGACGCCGACTCGGCGCTGTTCGTCGGCGACAACGAGTCCGACATCCGCGCCGCCGAGAACGCCGGCATCGACTCGGCGTTCATCCGCCGCCCCCACCGCTCCGACTGGGACCTGAACGTCTGGCCCACCTGGGACATCGACTCGCTCGAGCGGCTCCACGACATCTGTCGGTAGCGCGCGACGGAATCGGTCGGCGTCCCGCGACGGTCGACGTGCCCGGAGTCGCTACTGTACCCACCGCGGCCGCGTCGGCACGTCGAAGCGGTCGGTGACGACGAGGCCGAGCCCGAACAGCCCCGCGAGCGCGACCGGGAGCCAGTTGCCGAACGCGGCGTTGATCCCGCCCCACAGGATCACGAAGCTCACCATGTCGTCGAGCATGAACGGACAGGCCTCCAACCGGGCGAGCAGCGCCTCGCGGTCCAGCCCCCAGTCGAAGGCGCCGACGGCGACCGTCGCCGAGAGTACCCAGCCGGCGTAGTTGCTCCAGGGGACGCCGTAGAAGGCGCCGCCGCCGTCGTACGCCCAGAAGCCCAGCGCGACGGCGCCCGGGTCCAGCACCAGGTCGATGCCGACGATCGTCGCGACGACGACCGGGAGACGGACCCACGGCGAGCGGGCCAGGTCACCGAGCAGGAGCAGACAGAGCAGGTAGCTGTTGAGCACGAGCGGGAAGAAGAAGACGGGCAGCGCGAGCGGGACGCCGCCGGCCATCGGGCCCAGCGCGACGCCGTACTCGAAGGCGCCGTAGGGCCACCCGGTCGTGACCCCGACGAACTCGATCCCGTAGGCGTAGGCCGCCAGCGCGACCAGCGCGAGGGTCGCCCGCCGGTCGAGAAGCGGCGCGACGCCCGCGACGAGCGGCAGGCGCATCACGACGACGCCGACGAGGACGAGCCAGGGGTTGAACGCCAGCGCCTCGGGTAGCCACGCGAGCCCGCTCGCGAGCGGTGCGGGGAGCGCCGCGACCGCGGTGGCGAACCACCCGAGCGCGCTGGCCAACAGGAGGACGGCCCCGGTGACGGGAAAGACGACGGCGATCGTGAACCGGTTCAGACGGACGAGGCGGTCCAGACGGGCTTCGATCCGGCCACGGTCGATCGACCCGGAAGTGGGCCAGCCGGCCGACTCGACCCAGTCAGGCGCCATAGAGGATCACCCAGAGCCCGCCCATCGTCAACAGCGTTCCGACGGCGGTGTTCAGGAACGGGAACCACCAGTAGGCCCGGTCGACCGACACGTCGGTCAGCGCGACGCCGGCGGTGAACACGGGGTAGACGGCGAGCAGGCCGCCCCAGTAGGGGTGGACCAGCCAGAACACCGCCGCGGCTGCCGCCCAGACGACCGCGCAGTAGGCGTAGGTGGGCCCCTCGCCGAGGAGGGTCGCGGTCGTCTCGATGCCCGCGGCGCGGTCCGGTTCGATATCCGGGACGGCCGAGAACGTGTGCATCGCCATCGTCCACAGCCACGCACCGGCGACCGCCAGCGTCGGCGGGAACGCCCCGGCGACGGTCGCGTACGCCACCACGCCCGGGAGGACGTACAACCCGTTCGACAGCGAATCGAGCAGCGGGGTCGTCTTGAACCGGAACGGTGGCGCGCTGTACTGGACCGACAGGGCGAGAAAGGCCAGCATCGCGAAGACGGCCTCTGTGGGGAGGACCGGCAGTATCGCGATCCCGAAGACGCCGCTCGCCAGCACGGCGGCGACGACCGCGCGACTCCCCCGGTAGCGGACCTCCTTGTCCTCTTTCTTGGGGTTCTCGACGTCGATGTCGGCGTCGAACACGTCGTTGACGCCGTAGAGAAAGACGTTCGCGGGAACGAGGAAGTACGCGGCCAGCACGACGGTCAGCGGCGTGAACAGCGCGTCGGTCGTGCCCGCAGCGAAGACGGTCCCGACCATCGCCGGCCCGGCCAGGTACAGCCAGAACCGCGGCCGCGAGAGCCGCAGGAGATACCCGACGGTGGTGTCGGGCGGTGCGAGCGCGCCGAGGCGTGCGGTCAGCGAAGCCATCGCGTCGTCGGACATACTCGGTCGATCGGCTTTAGTTCACGTCATCGACGAGCGCCTGGGCAGTGTGCTGGCCACTGATGAGACACATCGGGACGCCGATCCCGGGGGTCGTGAACGAGCCAGTGAAGTACAGCCCCTCGACCGCGTCCGAGCGGTTCGGCGGTCGCAGGAGCGCGGTCTGGCGGAGCGTGTGCGCAAGCCCCAGGGCCGTCCCCGCCGTCGCGTTGTAGCGGTCGACGAAGTCGGAGACGCAGAAGTCCTCCTCGAAGACGATCCGGTCCCGGAGGTCGGTCCCGGTGTGGTCGGCCACGTCGTCGAGGATCTGCTCCCGGTACCGGTCGCGTCGTGCGGGCGAGTCCTCCAGTCCGGGCGCGATGGGCACGAGGACGAACAGGTTACTGTGGCCCTCCGGCGCCACGGTGTCGTCGGTCTTCGACGGCACGCACAGGTAGTACGCCGGCTCGTCGGGCCAGGCCGGGTCGTCGAAGATCTTCTCGAAGTGCGGGTCCCAGTCGTCCGGGAGGACGAGGGTGTGGTGGGCCAGTTCGGGCACGTCTCCTTCGACCCCGAGGTAGAGGAGGTACGCCGAGGGAGCGTAGGTACGGTCGTCCCAGTAGCCGTCGTCGTACTGCCGCTCGTGCTCGGGCAGCAGTTCCTGCTCGGCGTGGGCGTAGTCGGCGTTGACGACCACGCGGTCCGGTCGGCGCTCCGCGCCCGTCTCGTCGGCGACGAGGAACCCGCGCTTGCGGCGGGTGATCTCGTCGACCTCGACGCCGGTCTCGAAGTCCACGCCGAGTTCCCGACAGAGGTCGACGAACGCGTCGACGACGACGCCGATGCCGCCCGGGTGGTCGCCGTTTTCGTCGGCCTCGTTGGCCACGGGGTAGTACACGCCCATGTTGAAGTCGACGTGGCTCATCATGTTGTACAGCGCCGGCGTGTTGCGGGGCGACCCCCCGAGGAACACGAGCGTGTACTGCATGATCTGCTGGAGCTTGGGGTTCTCGAAGTAGTTGTCCACGTGGCCCTGCATCGACCGCATGAGCTTGATCCCGATGGGCGCCGCGCGCATCACGTCCAGGTCCACCCAGTCCCGCAGCGACGAGCGGTCCTCGTAGACGAACTTCTCCATCGCCGTCTCGTAGTGGCGTTCGCTCGTCGCGAGGTACTCGTCGAAGGCCTCGCCCGCGCCGGGCTCGATGGACTCGAACAGCTCGCGGTTCTTCGACCGGTCGGCGGCGATATCGACCTGCTCGCCGTCGCCGGCACCGATGCCTTCGTTTTTGAAGAAGATCCGATAGTGCGGGTCGAGCCGTTCCAAGTCGTAGTAGTCGCTCGGGGCCTTCCCGAAGTGGGCGAAGAAGCGCTCGAACACGTCGGGCATGAGATACCACGAGGGACCCATGTCGAAGCGGAAGCCGTCGGCTTCGAGGCGACTCGCCCGCCCGCCTAGTTGGTCGTTTTTCTCCACGAGCGTCACGTCCGCCCCGGCGTCGGCGAGGTACGCCGCCGTCGAGAGACCGCCGACGCCGCCGCCGACCACCGTCACAGACTCGCCGTCCGCCCGTCCCGATAGACCTACCATTACTTCCACATCGGTGCCCGGCACTGAAAAAGGGGGTGCCAAACCGGTGCGGTCGGTGGATCCCGTGGTGGCCGGCGGCCGCCGCCTCGACGGACAGCCGCCGTCGCCCGTTCCGTCGGGACGCTCATCACGGACCCGGCCCAACGACGCGGTATGGACGGAGCGACGGTCGTCGTCACGGGCGGGACGCGAGGGATCGGCAGAGCGGTAGTCGAAGCGGTCGCCGACGCCGGCGCGCACGTCGTCACGTGTGCTCGCGACACCGACGCACTGGTGGAGTTGGCAGCCGCCGTCCACGAATCGGGCGGGTCGGTCACGACCCAGCGTGCGGACGTGCGCGACGAGTTCGACGTCGAACGCCTGCTGGAGACCGCCGCTCGCGAGGGCGGAGCTGTCGACGTCGTCGTCGCGAACGCCGGCGTCTACCACGGCGACCCCGGCGAGACGCCGATCGACCGCGAATCCTACGCGGCGTTCGACGACACGATGCGGACCAACGCCCGCGGCGTCTTCGCTACCTTCCGTGAGGCAAGCCCCCACCTCGCCGACGACGCGCGTCTGCTGGCGCTCTCGGGGGGCATCGCCCGCGAGGCCCGCGAGGGATTCGGCGCCTACGCCGCCTCGAAGGCTGCCGTCGAGGGCCTCGTCCGACAGTTCGCCGCCGACACCGACTGGCCCGCTGCGGTCGTCGACCCCGGTGCGGTCGCCACGGATCTGACCGGTGGCCGCGGCACCGACCCCGAGCGCGCCGCCGACCTGGTGGTCTGGGCCGCCCGCGACGCCGACCCCGACCGCCTCGACGGGAGCGTCCTCGACCGCCGCGCGATGCGCGAGACCTGACCCGGCACCCCGCCGGTTCACCCGGTCTCGCCGCTTCTCCGGCCTCTCTGAGCCCCGAGCGACAGCCTTATTAACAACAACTCCCGTGTTACTAAACGATGAGTATTAACGGATATATGGGTGTTAATAACGGGGGTGGTCGGCTCTCGCTGGTCGGCGGTGCGGGCGTCGCGATACTGCTGGCGCTGTCGGTCGCGGCGGCACTGGCCGAGACGTGGAAAGTGCTGATCGTCGGGTGGGTCGCGTTCGCGGCGATGGCCGGCGGGTCGTATCTCGGCGCGCGAGCGACGGAGACGGACCCACAGCGACTCGTCTGGGGGTACGGACTCGCCAGCGGCGCGATGGTGACCAGCGCGGCGATGTTCCTGGTTCCGCAGGCCATCGGGATCGCCGGCAACGGCGGTATCGCGCCCCAGGTCGGCGGCATCGGCATCGCCGCGGGGATCGTCGTCGGCTACAGCGGCCACGTCGTCGGCCACCGGCTCACCCACCGCGACCTCCCGATGGACGTGACGACCGCCCAGATCACCGCCCACGCGCTCTCGGCGGGGCTGATCATCGGTCTCGTCTACGGCTCGATGCCGACGCTCGGCCTGTTGCTCGGCCTCGCCATCGTCTCGCACAAGGGCCCCGCGGGCTACGCGGCGGCGCGTCGCCTGCGTCGCAACGGCAAGCCCGTCTCCGCGCTCCTCCTGCCGGCCGCCGGCGTCGGCATCACCGCCGTCCCGACGGCCGCGCTCCCGGTCCCCGAGATCGCGGCGCTCAACGCCGTCGTCTTCGGCTTCGCCGCCGGGATCTTCCTCCACGTCGCCATGGACTTTCTCCCCGTCTGCGACGCCGGCTCGGAGATCGACCAGGTCTGCTCGCTCCACGAGGAGTCCCACGAGCTGCTGGACCGACTGCGGCTCCACGCCGTCGGCAGCACCGTCGTCGGCGCCGCCGTCGTCGTCGTCGCCTGGGTCGCCGTCTCGCCGTAGTTCCTCGCTACCGCCGTTCCCGCTCGCGCTCGCGCTGGCGGTCGGCCGACAGGTCGACGCCCGCCCCGACGGAGCCGGTCGGGTCGACGCCCTCCGATATCTCTACGTCTTCCGTCTCCAGCAGGCGTTCGAGCCGGCGCTCGAACTCGGCGTCGCCGATCTCGCCGGCAGCGTAGCGTTCCCGGAGCCGCTGGAGAGCGTCGTCCTCGCCGTCCCGTTCGTCGCTCCGAACCCCGTCGGCCGTTCGGTCCCGCTCGCGCCGCTCGCCGAGGTACTCGCGCAGGTCGACGTACTCGGAGAGGATACCCAGCACCGGCACGAGGAGGAACCACCCGACGATGGCGACGACGGCGGCCGCGTCGCCGCCGACGAAGATAGCCGCCAGCGCCGCCAGCGGAAGCGTCGCGACCGCGACGATCCCGACCAGTGCCTCCACGGGGTCGTCCGTCTCGTCACTCCGTTCGTCGCTCATGTCCGACGGTACCGGGCCGGGCGGTATAATTGCCGGGGACGACCGCGGCCGGTCCGACGACGTCGACGGCACGCCCAGCCGCCGAGTCCGAGCGCGTCCGACCGGTAGACGGGACGATAGCGATATGTCCGCAGCCGGCGTAGAGAGCCCCATGCCCATCAGTATCGACCAGTTCGAGAAGGCGCCCGAGCCGAAGCTCCGCCCGCCGGCGGCGGGCACCGAGAACGCCGACCGCGTGCTCGCCTACCTCACCGAGCGCCACCGAGAGGCGTTCACTCCCGCCGAGATCTGCCAGGGCACCGGCGTCCCCCGCGGTAGCGTCGGGGTCGTCCTCGCTCGACTCGAAGACCGGGGTCTGGTCCGCCACCGCGGCGCCTACTGGACGGTCGATCCGGACGCGACGGCGCGGTAGCGGGTGGTCGGCCGCCGTCGGAGCGACCGCGACCGGAGCGCGGTCGCCGGTCGAACACGGTCGCCCGCCGTCACCCGAGCGCACGAACGGCCGCCGTCAGGACGCCCAGGGGGTCTACGGCCGCGTCCGCGCCGGCGAGCCACCGACCGAGCGGGTCACCCGTGACACCCTCGCCGAGCGACGCGACGGGCGACCGGCGCACCTGTAGTTCGACCGTCAGCCCCGCTTCGGTCAGCCGGTCGTCGGGGGCGATCCCTGGGGGAAGCGCGTCCCGGAGGGTCCCGAGCGCCCGCAACGCGGTCAGCGACGGCGCGTCGAGGACGAGCCTGTCGTCTTCGCTCCAGACGCGGTAGGTCCGCTCGCCACGCTCGACGACCAGCTCCGCGTCGACCGTCAGGGCTGTTCCGGTCACTCCTCTTCGGTCGTGATACGCAGGGTCCCGTCGACGCGCCACTGGGCGTGTTCGGCGTCTTCGCCCGCCTTGCTCGGCACGTCGACCTCCATGTCCTCGAACTCGTAGGTGATCGCCGCCCCTCTACCGGTCAGTCGCTCGTAGAGGCCGATCGCCAGGTCCGGCCACGTCGTCGTCTCGTCGACCGATGTCTCCGCCGCTTTGGTGTCGTTCGAACTCATCCCACGCCGTCTTTGGACCGGTCTGGTATATACCCTCGTACGGTCGCGCGGTCGCCCGAACCGCTCACGGGCCGGCCGGCCGCGTCGGTCACCGCCGACTCCCTGGCCGGGTCAGTTGTACTCGCGCCAGCGGTGGCCACACTCCGTACACTTGAAGAATCGCGTCGGCGGCTCGTCGGCGGAGCCGGTCTGTTTGATCGTGTACCAGGCGACGCCGTTGCCGCAGTCGTCACAGGTGACGCTTTTGTCTTTGGGCTTGCCCTCGAAGTTGGCGCCTTCCTCGGTCTCGACGACCTCCTCGCCCGACTGCTCGGCGGTGCTGACGAACTGGTCGGCCAGGTCGTCGTCCTTCCCGACGGTGGCGCCGCAGCTCTTGCAGACCATCTCGTCACCGTCGGCGTGCATCATCGAACCGCAGTCGTCGCAGAACTGCATGGTACCAGGCCCGTTGACGGCCCGGGCGTAAGTATACCTCGCTCTCGGCGGACCCACTCACTCGTCCGCCGAACGTCGCCCCGAGACCGCCCCGTCAGGCGTCGTCTTCGAGTTCCCGGCGCTCCTCGACGACGGGGCAGTTACTCACCCTGACGCTGTCGACGTCGACGAACGCCAGGATGTCGGTGCCCTCGTGGCTGCAGGCCACGTCGGGCGGCGCCGAGAAGTGCTCGCACCCCTCGCAGTAGCCGTGTTTCGATACCGTGACCACGTCGGCCTCCTCGTCCTCGGAGCGGTCGCGGGTGCCCTCGGCGTCCGCACCGCCGTCTCCGTCGGGCTCCGCGGTGAGTCGGTCCCACACCTCGTCGGCGTCGATCCCCTCGACGCCCGACCGCTCGAAGGCGCTGGCCGACGACTCGAAGGGGTCCTCGTCGGACACGGCCACGTCCGCGAGCGGGTCCCCTCGGCGCTCGCCGACCCGTTCTTCGCGGTCGGCGCCGCCGGCTCGCTCGCCGCCGCTGTCACCCATGTATTCGAAGGGGTCGGGGTCGACCGCGTCTGCCGACCCCGGTGTCGCGGACTCGTCGGTCGACCCCGCCGTCGTGGCCACGTCCGGATCCGGAGGCTCTGCGTCGTCGTCCTCGGTTACGGCGTCCCGACGTCCGGCCGAGTCGGCGCCGAACGAGTCGAACGGGTCGCCCTCGCGGTCGCGGTACTCGTCCAACGACTCGAAGGGGTCGCCGCGGTCGCCCCCGGTCGCCTCGTCGGAGTCGTCCGTATCGGGGCCACCGGTGTCGGAATCGTCGCTCACGATGTCAACTCCCGTCGGCCGCGTCGGGGACGTTCGAACGGTCGGTCTCGTCGCCGGCCTCGAGCTTGCGCGCGACGGTCAGCTTCGGCTTGCCGAACAGACCGCTCGGCAGCGTCACGTCGCTGACGGTCGCGTCGCAGTGGGGGCACTTGGGTTCGTGCAACAACGCGATGTCGACGGCCTGCGAGCAGTGCTCGCAGACCGCCCGGTCGACGTCCAGCTCCGCCGCGGTGGCTTTCAGCCGGTCGATGGCGTCGGTGCCGGTCGAGCGGGCCTGCTCGGCCTCCCGGAGGTCGCTGACGACCCACGCGACCGTCTGCAGACGCTCCTCGACATCGTCGAGCCGGTCGGTCGCTCGCTCGATCTCGCGCACGCGGTCGTCGAGGGCGTCGACCCGCGCCTCGGCGTCTTCGGCCGCGTCGGCGGCCTCGTCGACCCGCGACTCCAGGGCCGACAGCGACGATTCCAGGTCGTCGACGGCCGTCGAGAGCGTCGCGAGCTCGCCGAACTCAGGGTGAGTGTGTTCGCCGTCGGCCTTGTCGTCGGCCTCGCGTTTCACCTGCACGACCCGGTCGCGCACGTCGTCGATCTTGTCGGTGAACTGCGACTCGACGCGGTCTATCTCCGCCGACAGCCCCTCCTCGACGGCGTCGAGGTCCCCGCTCCCGCCGTCGACGCGCTCGGCGACGGCGTCGGCGATGTCGGGCAGTCGCTCGGCGATCACGTCCCGCACTTCGTCCTCGACGTCGGCGTTCAGGGTGGCGGCCACCTCCTCGTCGCCGAACTCCTCGGCGGCGCGGTAGGACGCGAGTAACTGGACGACGACGGCCTCCCGGTCGACTCCCAGATCGGCGGCCTTGCGGTCCAGCCACGCCTCTACGTCGGCGGGCAGGGACACGGACACGCCGGCGTCGTCCGACGACTCGCTCGCCATTACGTTCCTCTGACGCGAGTAGGCAGTTAAGGGTTTGCCACCGATTCTCGAAAGTCGAACTGAACGTATCCGCCCGACGCCGTCTTTCGCGGCCGTTGTCCGGCGAATACGGTCCGGAGTCCGGTCAACGGATCTTGCGCACGTCGCTGATGTCGAAGCCGCCGTCGCCGACCTCGGTCTCGAACTGGACGATGTTCTCGCTGTCGATGGCCGCGAGGACGCCTCGGAACTGCTTGACGACGAGCGTGCGCGCGCGGGTCGACCCGCCGCTGGCCCACTGGAACTCCAGCGTGCCGTCGACGCCGTCGACGAGCTGGCCGTACTCGGTCGGCGAGACCGTCTCCCGGTTGAGGTGGACCAGGATGACACCGTTCCACTGGTCGGCGCCCTTCTGGAGGCCCTTGACGAGGAAGGCCACGTCGGTCCAGTCGAGGTTCTGGTCGCGGCCGGCGGTGCTGACGAGGTCGCTGATCGAGTCGATGACGACCAGGTTGCCCGGCGCGTGCTCGCTCAGCCGACTCCCGAGTTCGCCGAGGATGTCGTCGCGTTCCTGGCGGGCCCGCAGGTCGCGGATGTCGGCGGCCGCGTCGGCGTACCACTCCCGCGGGACCGGGCTCTGGTGGAAGTACTGCTCCGAGAGGTCGTGGTATCGGACCGCGTCCATGCCGGCGTCGACGATCTCCGACTCCATCGTCGTCCGCACCTCGCTCTCGAAGCAGTCGCGGCTCTCGGTGAACGAGACGAAGTGGACCTCCTCGGGCGGGTGGGCGTTTGCGGCCAGGTCGCCGTAGTAGAGGTCGTGTAACTCCGCGTCGCCCTCTGCGAGGCCGTTCAACAGCGTGCTCGTCTGGAGGAACTCGCGCGACCCCGCGCCGCCCTCGCCCGCCACGAGGACGACGCTGCCCGTCGGCGCCCCGCCGCCGAGGGTCGTGTCGAGCTGGCGGACCCCGAACGGTATCCGGTCCATGCGACCACCACTCGGCCCCACCCGTTTACCTGTTGTGCCGCCATTCTCGCTCGCTGAAACGGACGGTGCGGCAGCTTCGACGGGTCTCAGTCGGTCTCGGCGGTTGCCCTCTCGACGGTCGCACCGTCGTCTCGCGGGCGAGCGACGACGACCCGTCCGCCGTCCGCCACCGCCGAGAGTGCCGCCCGGGCTGCATCGGCCACGTCCTCGGCGTAGTCGGCGTCGGTCAGCGCGTAGACGGTGGGGCCCCACGAGGACTGGCCGGCCCCGGCGACCGCCGGGTGGTCCGAGAGGGCGTCGATGATCGCTCCCGCCGGCGGGCGATAGACGCCGCCCTGTTCGTCGGCGTACCAGGCGCCGTTGAGCCGGCCGAGACGGGCGATCGCGTCGCCGAAGGCCGCCCGGTCACCGGTCGCGGCCGCCGGGAGCAGCTGCTGGGTGACGACCAGCGCGATATCCTCGGCGATGCCGGGGTCGGCCCGCTCGACGACCGAGCGCATACTCTCGTCCTCCTCGTCGCCGCTCCGGCCGGGGCCCGCGTCGGGGATCGCGAGGACGAACCGCCAGGACTCGGGGAGGTCGTGGCGCGCGACGACCGGCGGGACCGCCCACTCGCCCTCGGCGGGCGGCGCGGTGGTGAACCGCTCGGTCGGGTGGCCGCCGTCGACGACGAACCCGCCCGACTCGAAGGTCGCGACGCCGATCCCGCTGCGGCCGCCGCGGCCCAGCGCCGGGGCGCGCTCGCGCGGGTTCACGTCGATATCGTAGGCACCGGCGACGGCGACCAGCGCGGCGAGCGCGAGCTGGGTCCCGCTACCGAGTCCGGCGTGGCGGGGGAGTCGCTCGTCGACGCGGACGGTCGCACCGGGCACGTCGAGGTGGTCGACGACCCGATCGACGTACTGCCGCGCCGCGTCGTCGTCGCAGTCGACTGCTTCGGCCCGCTCGGCCCGCAGGTCGAGCCGCGGTTCGGCGAGCGCGAGGCCGACGCCGCCGTAGAGGCGTTCGTGTGCCAGCGAGAGGTTCTGGAAGCCGACGTGGATGCGCCCGCCGACCGTGACCCGGGTCATGTCGTCACCGACGTCGCCCCGCTCCTACGGCCTTTCGACAGCGGCCGTCGTCGCCGGAGCCCGGGACGCCGTCGTCGGCACCGCCGGCGTGACGCCGGCGCGAGTGTCGCCAGTGGCGCCGCCGTTCTCGGAGACACGCGGCCCATCGGCGTCGGCGAAGCGACCGTATCGGGGCGATAAGCCGCCATTTACAATCGGGTACGGGCGCCGTAGACGAGGCCATGAGTGAGCAGCGACCGCCCGGCGAGAGCGGGGACGAGTCCGTTCGCGACGGCGGGGAGGGGCCGCCGCCAGCGGTCGGGGACGGTGACGACTCCGACCGGCCGGTGACGGGGACGACGACAACCGACTGCGACTCGCCGCCGGGTCCCCGAGACACGCCGTCCGGGGCCGGCGGCGACAGTGACGGCGCGGCCGGCAACGAGAGAGGCGGACGCGACGCCGGCCGGCTGGCGACCGCCGTCGCGGGCGCGACGACCGTCGAACCGTGGACGCTCTCGTCGCCGCCCGGCCACGAGACCGCGTCCGTTCGGCAGCACCTCCGGCGCGACGAGTCGCTGCAGGTCGTCGACGCCGCCCGACTGCTCGGCGACCGCGGCGGTCGGGCGGCGGTCGGCCTCAGCGACGGCCGACTCCTCGCCGTCACCGACGACGGACTGGTCAGCGTCGGCCTCGACCGGCTGTCGGCGGTTCGCAGCTCCGTCACTGCGACGGTGGGTCTGCGCGGCCGTGACGCCCGCCTGCTCGGCGGCCTCGGCTATCTCTGCTCGGTGGTCGCGTTCCTCGGCGTCCTGGGGACGGCCGCCGACCCGCTGACACCCGCGCTCGCGCTGGCCGCCGTCGGGGGCGCGCTCGCCGCCGACTACGTCCGTCGCGCGGGCGCCGCCCCGAGCGGGGAGACGCCGACAGACCGACTGCGTCGGTTCGGCCCGCTGGCCTCCCTCGCCGACGCGCTCGGCGGGCTCGAACGCCGCGTCCGCGGCCGCGCGGGCGCCGACCCGCTCGGTCGCTGGGGGGCGGCCGCGCTCGCGGTCGGACCGTTCACGGTGCTGGTCGCGGTCGACGGTACCGTCCTCCCGCCGCTGTTCGCGCTGGCGACCGTCGCGAGTTTCGCCCTGGTCGTCTACGCCGTGCGCAACGGTGAGGAGTTCGACGGGATAGAGGCGGTCCGGCGGCGACGCCGGACGGTCACCGCGACGTTCGACGACGGCACCGTCCTCACACTCCACACCCGCCCCGACTCGCCGCTGGACCGCGAACTCGCGGCCCGCGTCGGCGACCTGTCGAAGCGTCCGGCGCCGGCCGGCGACGACTGAGCCAGCCACTCGACCAGTAGCTGAGAGCGACCGCCGGGCGCCTCACGCGAGCGGCAGCAGTTCCGTGGGCGGGCTGCCGGGCAGTTCGTCGCGGTCGTGTTCGGCGTCGAAGTGCAGGTCCGGCCCGCGGGCGACCAGCCGCTTGGGGTTGACGTCCGGGTGGGTCGTGTAGTAGTGTTCCTTGATGTGGTCCATGTTCACCGTCTCGGCGACGCCCGGCGTCTGGTACAGATCGCGCAGGTACGGCCAGAGGTTGTCGTACTCGTGGATCGCTTCGACGTTGCACTTGAAGTGGGTGTGATACACCTCGTCGAAGCGGACCAGCGTCGTGAACATGCAGACGTCCGCCTCCGTCAGGCGGTCGCCGGCGAGGTAGCGCTGGTCGGCCAGCACCTCGTCCCAGTGGTCCAGGGCCGCGAACAGCTCGTCGATCGCCTCGTCGTAGGCCTCCTGCGAGCCGGCGAAACCCGCCCGGTAGACGCCGTTGTTGATCGGCTCGTAGATGTCGTCGATGATCTCGTCGACTTCCTCGCGGTACCCCTCGGGGTACAGGTCCACGTCGCGCTCGGCCACGTCGTCGAACTCCGTGTCGAGCATGCGCAGGATCTCCTCGGACTCGTTGTTGACGATGGTCTCCTCCTCTTTGTCCCAGAGGACGGGCACCGTCACGCGGCAGGTCGCGTCCGGGTCGGCTTCCTGGTAGACCTCGCGGAGGTAGTCGCTGCCGTTGACTGTGTCGGAGGTACAGCCCTCTTTGTCGGGGGTGAACTGCCAGCCGCCGTCGTCGCGGTAGGGGTCGACGATATCGACCGAGATCGCGTCTTCGAGCCCTTTCAGCGACCGGATCAGCAGGGTCCGGTGGGCCCACGGGCAGGCGTAGGAGACGTAGAGGTGGTACCGACCGGCCTCGGGCTGGAACCGCGCGTCGGGGTCGTCCTCGATCCGGTCGCGGAAGGTGGTCTCGCTACGCTCGAACTCCCCGTCCTCGTTGGTGTATTCGTCGATATCCGTCCGCCACTCGCCGTCGACGAGTTTGTTCATAGGTGTCGATTCGTTGGGTCGCGAGCCTCAAAAGACCACCAGTGACACCTGGGTAACCGGAGGGCCGGACGACGAACGGCGGCGTCCGGACGCGAGTCCCGCGAGCGAACCCGGCGGCGCGGTCGCTCGCTTCCGGTTCGTCCGGAAACGACCGCCGGATCCGCACGGAACCCGAACCCGGGGCGAATCGACACAAGCGTTTAGTATCATCCAATCGACGGTTGAGCCAGTCACGCGCGGTGGGGGAAATGAAACACGTCATCGAAGTCGAAAACGGGGACGCACAGGTGCTCACGGAGACGGGGAGCGGGGGGCTGATCGGTCGAGGGCTCTTGCACGACCGGCCACTCGCCGAATACGTCGAGCCGGCCGAGACCGCCAGGTTCGTCGTCCGGAACAGGAAACGGGGAGTCACGGTCGAAGCGACCGACGGCGCGGCGAGCGACGACGCGGTCGAGACCGAGCAGGTCGTGCCCGATAGCGACCACAGCGCGGTGGCGCTGGTGACGGACGTTCGGGTGCTGTTCGCCGTCGGCCGTGCCGGGGGGGATCGCACCCAGTCGGTGGCGCTGGGCGACGTGGTCGACGCCCGCGCGGAGACGGGCCTGCGAAACGGAGCGCTCGTACTCGACACCGTCACTGGGGCGCAGTACCGGTTCCCCACGCGGGGCGACCTGGACGCCGTCCGGGAGTTCGTCGACGCTGCGGCGGGCGTCTGGTCGCGCGCCGAGCGCCACCTCGAAGCCGCCGAGGAGACGCTCGACCGGGTCGAGCGGGCCTTCGAGTCCGGCGACGTCGACGTGGTGCTGGCGGCGGTCGGCGACGTGCGCGAGACGCTCGGGGACGCCCGGGAGGCGGCCGCGTCGCTCGACGGCGCCGCGGCGTCGGTCGACGACCGCATCGGAGGGTATCGCGACCGGTTGCGACTGTTCGAGCGTCGCGCCTACGCCGAGCAGGCCGAGCAGGCCCGCGAGCGAGGCCACACCCGCTGGGACGACGAGGCCTACGAGACGGCGGCCGACCACTTCGAGCGAGCGGCCGACAGCTACGCGGCGGCGCTGTCGGTCGACGCCGACCGGCCGAGCGACGACCTGATCGAGCGGCGGCGGGCGAACCTCGACGCCGAGCGCGAGCGACTGGCCGCCTCGCCGCTCGAACGGGCCGAGCAGGCCGTCGAAGTCGCCCGGTCGGCGGACGACGCCGAGACCGCCGTCACCTGGTGGGAGCGGGCGCTGGAGCGGTACGAACGGCTCCGCGCGCTCGACTGGGGGCGGGACGAGCCGCGCTTCGACGGCGACCGCGAGGCGGTCCGCGAGCGGCTCGCGACCGTCGCCGAACGGCTGGTCGAGTCGCGCTGTGAGCGGGCTCGGCAGGCGCTCGCCGCGGCCGACGGGGCACCGTCCGCCGCGGCCACGGCCGCCTGCGACCGCGCCGAGTCGTCGCTCGACGCCGCCCGCGCGGTCGCCCGCGAGCGAGTCCCCGACGCGCTCGACACCGTCGAGGAGCTCGACGAACGACTCGCCGACCGCCGGCCCGGTCCGGCCGCGAGCGAGCGTGACGGCACCGACGACGTCGACTCCGACACCGTGGTCGTCCCGTCCGAGGAGGCCGACGGCGGCTCGGGCGACGCGAGCGTCGAACCAGACGGCGAATCCGCGGCCGACGATGCCGAGGGCGGCGGGGCCGACCTCCCGGACGGCGAGTGGACGCTGGCCGACGACGAGAGGGACGACGAGTGGCTGACCGCCGAGCGAACTGCGACGCCGATCGACGCCGAAGGGGTCGACGACGCCGACGGTACCGGCGCGGTCACCGACGCCTCGGACTCTAAAGTGGTCGCCGACGCCGCCGAGGGGTGGACGCCCGCGACGCTGGGCGCCCTCGGGGCCGACGGGTTCAGACGGGTCGTCGCGGACTGCCTCGGCGCGACCGGGTGGACAGTCGACACGGGCGACGACGACGCGGTGGACCTGTGCGCGGCGGTCCCGGGACCGGCGAGCCTGCGCGCGGGTGTGCTGGCCGTTCACGCGGACGCCGCAGTGGCGGTCGACGGGTCGGCGATCGAGCGATTCGCCGCCGCGGTCGAGGGCGACGCGGACCTCGACGCGGCGGTGATCGTCGCCGGCGCGACACTCCCGCTCGACGTCCGCGATCGTGCGGCGGAGGCCGGCGTGACGGTGGTCCAACCGGATACGTTGGTCGCCGAACTCGACGAACACCGCGTCTCGGTTCCCGACGCCGCCACCGAGGAGTGACTCGCGGTCGAGCCGGGAAGGTCAGTGCCAGGCGTTCTCACGGGGTCGGGCGGGTTCGAAGGCTTTATCCACGCGCTCGGACTCGTTTACGGCAAGAATATGTCGGACAAACCTGCCTCGATGTACCGGGACATCGACAAGCCCGCGTACACCCGACGGGAGTACATCACGGGTATTCCCGGTTCGAAGATCGCACAGCACCAGATGGGCGACAAGAACACCGAGGGCGACGACTACCCCGTGCAGATCTCGCTCATCGTCGAGGAGTCGGTCCAGCTGCGCCACGGTTCGATGGAGGCCTCCCGCCTCTCGGCCAACCGCCACCTGATCAAAGAGCTCGGCGAGGGCAACTACAAGATGGTCCTCCGGAAGTTCCCCCACCAGGTCATCCGAGAGAACAAGCAGGCGACCGGTGCCGGGGCCGACCGTGTCTCCGACGGCATGCGCCAGGCGTTCGGCAAGATCGTCGGTACCGCCGCGCGCATCCAGGCCGGCGAGCGCCTGTTCACCGCCTACTGCGACGTCGACCAGGCCGAGGAAGTCAAGGAAGCCTACCGCCGCGCGTACAACAAGATCACCCCGCCTTGCCGCATCAAGGTCGAACGCGGCGAAGAGCTGCTGATCGCCTGAGGCGTCCTTCCTCTCGGTTTTCCCGTCGGGTACTGACGAGTTCGGGCGAGTTCGTCGACTCACGACCGGCGTGTCGGCGACACCGACGCGTGCGACCGCTGGGGCGGAGGTGCTAAGTGGGACTGATCACTACGGGCGGGCATGCTCCGGCTGGCGGTCGCGACGAACGCCGAAACGTACGAGCGGATACAGGAGCCGCTCGCGGACCGCGACATCGCGGTCGAGCACGTCCGCTCGCGCGAACGGACAGTCGCCCTCAGCGACCCGCCCTGGGAGGACTTCGACGCCGGGTTCGTCTTCCCGCCGCGGCTGATGGAGGGCGGTGTCGCCGACGCCGCGCTGGGCGTCCCGTGGGTCAACGACCGCGAGTGCATCCTCCGCTCGCGCAACAAAGCGGGCGTGATCGCTCGCCTGGCCGCCGCCGACGTACCGGTCCCAGAGACGGTGATGGTGTCGAACCCCGTCGACGAATCGGAACTCGTCGACGCCTTCGAGCGGCTGGACCCGCCCGTGGTCGTCAAACCCAACTCCACCACCCGGGGCGTCGGCGTCGCGAAGGCGGGCGACCTGGATTCGCTGCTGGGTGTCGTCGACTACCTCGACCTGGTCCACGACTTCCAGGCCACGGGGGACAAGTCCTTCCTCGTCCAGGAGTACCTGCCCGACGCGACCGACTACCGGGTGATGGTGCTCGACGGCGAGTACGTCGGCGCGGTCGAGCGACGCCTCCCCGACGAGGCGCTCGCGGCCGGCCAGTGGAAGCACAACGTCCACCGCGGCGCCGAGGCCAGCCGCGTCGACCTCGATCCCGACCTCCGGGCGCTGGCCGAGCGGACGGCCGACGTACTGGAGGTCCCCTTCCTCGGCGTCGACCTGCTCGTCACCGACGACCGCGCGGTGGTAAACGAGACCAACGCCCGCCCCACGGTCGACGACGCCGAGAAGTACGTCGACGGCTTCTGGGACGACCTGGCCGACCTGGTCCGGCGGACGGCCGGCGAGTAGCCGATTTCACTCCCGCACGTCCGCGGCGACCCGCTCCAGTTCGGCGAACTCTTCGTCCGAGTAGGCGACGACGCGAGCGTCCGAGAGCGTCTCGGCCTCGTACTCGGCGACGGTCTCACAGACGATCCGCGCCCCATCGGCGAACTCGAAGCCGGCGGCGCCGGTGCCGAGGACGGGGAGGACGACCGACTCGCAGCCGAGGTCGTCGGCGGCGGCCAGCGCGTTGCGCGTCGCGTCGGCGATCGATCGCTCGGTCGCGCGCCCGTCGCCGTAGTGGGGCATCGCGGCCGCGTGGATCACGTGTTCGGCGTCGAGACCGTACGGGTCCGTCACGGCCGCGGCGCCCAGCTCGACCGGCCCCTTCGAGATCGCTTCCTCGTTGATCGGCCCGCTCGCGGCCCGCCGGAGCGCACCGGCGACGCCGCTGCCCATCCGCAGGCTCGTCCCCGCCGCGTTGACCAGCGCGTCGGCCGACTGCTCGGCGATGTCCCCCTGAACGATGTCGAACTCCATGTTCGACGGTCCGGGCGCGAGCGGCTAAAAGGCGTTCCCGGGCCCGCTGAGCGCGCGAACCCGGTAGGCTAAAGGGCGACCGCCCGGAACCGCTAGACGCGAGGGCCTGTATCTCAGTCTGGTTAGAGAGAGCGGCTCATAACCGCTTCGTCCCTGGTTCAAATCCGGGCGGGCCCACTCCAGTTTAAAAGATCGCGGCTGTCACCGATCGTTCCGACGGTCGATCCGTCGAACTTACTTGTACGACTCCCCGGGTGCCTCGGCGGCGGCTTCCTCCAGTCGGATCCGGACCTCCCCCTCGGAGCCGGCGAGCGACAGGGAATCCTCGTTCTCGTCGTAGGTCGCGATCCCCGCGGATTCCAGCGCGGGAATGTGCTCCTCGACGAGTTCGGCGCGTACCGTGTCGAGGGTGATCGCGTCCATCGTCTCGCCGTCGCTGGCGGCCTTGAACCGGGCGGCCTCGTTGACCAGCAACACCATGCCGCGTTCGCCGTCCGACTCGTCGAGCAGCGCCCGGACGACCAGCCGAGCGAGCGGGTGGTCGAGCCCGTCGTCGCGGTCCCGCGACAGGCGACCGTCCTCTTGCGATCCGTCCATGCGGGAGATGAGCGACGACAGGTAATAACGATATCTGCCGAAAATCCTCGAAAGACGGACGGTCTGGCCGAACGCCGTTTCGAGTCGCACTCGACTGTGGCAGGTTCGCGTCGACCTGTCACCGAACCCCGCGTTCGGACGCTGGCGACCCGCGAGCCATCGGCTCGACCGCACCGCCCTCGTCGGAGACGGCCCGCCCCACGGATTCGGTATCGCGAAAGAGGGTTTACCGCGTCGGCTTCGGGCGAGAGACTCGCGCCGCTGTCGGGAGCGAAGGACTTCGAGTCGAGTGGCAAAATCGGACGATTCAGGCGATCTGGTCGCGGTACTCGTCGGTCGACAGCAGGTCGTCGAGTTCGGACTCGTCGCTCAGTTCGACCTCGATCAGCCAGCCGTCTCCGTAGGGGGCTTCGTTGATCAGTTCCGGCCGGTCGACGAGATCGTCGTTGACGGCGGTGACGGTCCCACCGAGCGGGGCGTAGATGTCCGAGACGGCTTTGATCGACTCGACGACGCCGAAGTCCTCGCCCGCGGCCACCTCGTCGCCCTCGCCCGGGAGGTCGACGAAGACCACGTCGCCGAGTTCGTCCTGTGCGAACTCGGAGATACCGATGCGTGCGCTGGCGTCGTCGACCCGCGCCCACTCGTGAGAGTCGAGATAGCGCAGGTCCGATGGAACGTCGAAGCTCATCTATCGAGGAATGGGGTCGCAGTGGTACGTGCTTTCTTCGGTTCGCCCCGCACCTCGACGCGGACCGACTCGTCGAGTCCGACTTCGACGGGGAGATAGGCCAACCCGATCCCCCGTCCGAGCGTCGGGCTCATCGTCCCGCTGGTGATCTCGCCGAGGCCGTCGCCGTCGGTGGCCGTGACGGGGTACCCCTCCCGGGGGACGCCCCGGTCGACCAGTTCGATCCCCCGGAGTCTCTCGTCGACGCCTTCCACCGCCGCGCCCTCCAGCGCATCACGACCGACGAACTCGGTGTCCAGGTCGACGGCGAAGCCGATACCCGCCTCGTAGGGGTTGCGGGGGTCGTCCTCGGGGTCGAAGTCCTGCCCCGAGAGCAGAAACCCCATCTCCAGACGGAGGGTGTCCCGCGCGCCGAGGCCGCAGGGCTGGCACTCGAGCGCCGACCAGACCGCCTCGGCCTCGTCCCAGGGGTAGACCAGTTCGTAGCCGGGCTCGCCGGTGTAGCCGGTCCGGGATATCAGCGTCTCGACGCCCGCGACCGCCCCGACCGCCGTCTCGAACCGACCCAGTTCCCCGAGGTCGGCGTCGGTCTCGGCGGCGAGCAGGTCACGGGCCTCGCGACCCTGGAGCGCGACCATGGCGAACGACTCCGTGCGGTTGTCCACCGTCGCGTCGAGTTCCCAGGCGTCGCGGTGGTCGATCCAGCGGTCGGTCGTCTCGTCGTCGTGGCCGGCGTTGGGGACCACGAGGTAGTCGGCCTCGACCGACCACGCCTCGGGTGGACGGTAGACGACGGTGTCGTCGAGCATCGCGCCGCGGTCGTCGGTGATCGCGGCGTAGTTCGACTCGCCGGGGTCGAGGTCGGCCACGTCGTTCGTCACCAGCCGGTTGGTGAGTCGGCGGGCGCCCGGGCCGCTCACGGTTAGCTGTCCCATGTGGGACACGTCGAAACGCCCGACCGACTCACGGACCGCCTCGTGTTCCGTCCGGATGGAGTCGAACTCGACGGGCATCTCCCACCCGCCGAACTCGGTGAGCGTCGCGCCCGCGTCCTCGTGAACCGCCGCGAGCGGCGGCCGTCTGAGCGTCATACCCCGATTTCCGCCCGCCAGCGACGTAACGTTGTCGTCGCTCGCGCCGACCCCGGCGTCTGACGCCCTCAACCGAATAGCGCTATATCGAATACCGTCTCGTCCGACACACACCCGCGCCCGGACCTCGCGACTATCACGGCCGTGACTGACACGCACCGAACGGCCGCGACCGGGCGGTTGCCGGTCGGTTTCGCACAGTTTCCGACCCGGAAACTCTGTTCCCCTTTATATGTCCTGTCCGGCTGTCGTGTCGAACGCGATGGTTCCCGAACCGCCTTCACGTCGAAGCGCCCTCCCGCCCGGCCAACACAGACCGCCGGGCGGCGCACCGCAGGCGTCCGCGGAGGTGACGCCGTGAGTCGCCTCGACCGCCCGTTCCGGTTCGTCACCGAGCACAACCTGGTCGTGCTCCTGCTCATGCTGCTGGTGACCGGCGGCGTCGTCGCCGGGATCGGCCAGTTGGAGACCCAGAGTCGGATGAACGGCTCCAGCGCGGTCGGCGACACGGAGGTCGCCCAGAAGCTCGACTACATCCGGGCGAACTACGGCACGAACGACAGCGAGTCGAACGGGACCGCGGTCAGCCCCGCACCCGTCTACGTCCGCAGCGACGACAACGCTCTCTCGAAGGCCGCACTGCTGGACTCGCTGGAGTTCCAGCAACGGGCGCTCGAAAACGAGTCCGTCGCAGCGGCCCTCGGCGACCGCGAGCCGACGGGCGTCGCGAACCTCGTCGCGAAACGGCTCGCGGGGAGTTCCGACGCCGCCCTCGACGACCAGATCGCCGCGCTCGAGTCGTCGAGCGCGAGCGAACTCGAGCGGGTCGTCGAGGAGACGCTCGCCGAGGGGTCGCAGGCGACGGCGCTGCTCCCGAGCGACTACGAGCCCGGGACGGCGACCGCGGAGAGCCACCGTGTGCTGTTCCGCTTCGAGAGCGCCGACGCCGGCGACGCCGCGGCCGAGCGCCGCACCGCGGCGACTGCGGCGCTGTACGAGGCCAGTCAGGACCGCTCGGGCCCAGAGTACTTCACGCTCGGCGAGCACGCGGTCGCCGAATCGAACGCCAACTACAGCCAGCAGATGATCGAGCTGATCCTCCCGATCGCGCTGCTGGCCATCCTGTCGGTGCTCGCGTTCTCCTACCGGGATCTGGTCGACGTGATCGTCGGGTTCACCGGCGTCGTGCTCTCGGTGCTGTGGATGTTCGGCATCCTCGGCTGGATGGGCATCCCCGCCGGGTTCACGCTCATCATCGGTCCGGTCCTCATCGTCGGTCTCAGCGTCGACTACGGGTTGCACGTGTTCATGCGCTACCGCGAGGAGCGCGAGGCGCGGAGCGCCTCGGCTGACCGAACGGGGAGCGAAGCGACCCGTGAGGAGCGCGATGAGAGCGAGGAGATCCGCGAGCCGATGGCCCGTGGGCTCTCCTCGGTGGCCGTCGCACTGAGCCTGGTGACGCTGACCGCCGCGGTCGGGTTCATGTCGAACGTCACCAACGAGTTCGCACTCATCAGAGAGCTGTCGATCGGTATCACGCTGGGCGTCGTCTCGACGTTCGTCGTCTCGCTGACGCTCGTCCCGGCGCTGAAGATCACCGTCGACCGCCTGCTCGAACGCGTCGGGCTCGACCGCCGCAAGCAGCCCCTCGGCGAGACGCGCCTGCTCGAACCGTTCCTCGGCAGTGGCGTCCGCCTCGCGAAGCGCGCCGCGCCCGTCGTGATCGTCCTCGCGCTGGTCGCAGGGTCGGCCGGCGCCGTCGCGTGGACGGATCTCGACCGCCAATCCGTCCAGCAGAACCAGAACGACGTCGCCGACTGGAAGCAGAACCTCCCCGGGCCCCTGGCCTGGGAGACGAGCGAGTTCGATAGCCTCGCCGACTACGTCGACGAGCACTACCGCGCCGCCGACGAGGACGCGCGCAGTCGCTCGCAGGTGCTGCTCGAGGGCGACGTGACTTCACCGGCCGCGCTCGCCGCCGTGGAGTCGATCGGCGACCGCGCGGCCGAGGAGCCGGCGGTGTTCCAGCGGTCGGGCTCGGTCCCGCTGCGCTCGCCGCTGTCGGTCGTGCAGTCGGTCGCCGCCGAAGACGACGAGTTCGCAAGCGCGCTCGCCGAGGCCGACACCGACGGCGACGGCGTCCCCGACCGGAACGTCGAGGGGGTCTACGACGCGCTCTACGCCGCCGCACCCGAGCAGGCCAGCCAGGTGGTCGAGCGAGGAGGCGGTGAGTACCGGTCGCTGCGCGTCGTGGTCCCGATCGGCGGGAGCGCGACTATCACCGGGCAGGCCGACGCCATGCGAGCCGTCGCCGGGAGCGTGAGCGCCGACGGTGTCGACGCAACCGCAGTCGGCGTCGGGACGCTCAACGAGGCCGAACTCGCCCAGACCACGGACAGCATCCTGACGACCCTGGTCGTCGCGCTGGCGGCCGTCGGGCTCCTGTTGACGCTGATCTACCGGTTCGCGACCGGAAGCGCGACGCTCGGCGTGGTCACGGCCGTCCCCATCGTCCTCGTGACCGCGCTGGTCGTCGGCGCGATGTACCTGCTCGCCATCCCGCTGACGCTGTTGACCTCGCTGTTGCTCAGCCTGGTCATCGGCCTGGGCATCGACTACAATATCCACGTCAGCGACCGGTTCGCCCAGGAACTGGAGCGCGGGCAGACGGTCACCGGCGCGCTGCGGACCGCGGTGACCGGCACCGGCGGCGCGCTGCTGGGCAGCACGCTCACCTCCGTCGGCGCCTTCAGCGCACTGCTGCTCCACCCCCATCCGCAGATCACGAGCTTCGGGGCGCTCGTCGTCGTCGCGCTCTCGCTGTCGTTCGTCGTCGCCGTGTTCGTCCTCCCCAGCCTGCTGTTAGTGTGGGCCGACTACGGCAGCGTCGACGCGGTCCGCAGTGAATCGCCGGCACGCGACGGCCCGATGGCCCAGGACTGACCGGCCGGCGTCCCGGGTCCCCGCCCGTCTCCCGTTCAGTTCGGGCCCGTTCCCCGTTCAGTTCAGTCCCGCCGCAGGCGCGCGACCGCGCCGACGACCGCCGCGACGACCGCGACGACCGCGAGGACGGCCCCGAGCGGCGTCGGGCCCGAACCCGACGTGGGCGTCCCGAGCACGCTGTCGCCGTTCGAACCCGACTCGGTGTCGGCGCCGTCACCGCCGTCGCCGTCGTCGGTATCGTCGCCGTCGGCGCCGTCGCTCCCGTCAGCGCCCGAGGACGTGTCGTCACTGCCGTCGCCCTCGGTCGCAGTCGGTGACCCCCCGACGGCGCCCAGGTCCTCCTCGGGGATCAGCCGGGTGCTCTCGAACCCGGTGAGGTAGTCGTAACAGGCCTCGATGTCGGCGGTGTCGAAGTCGGCGGCGCCGGTCGACTCGACGACGCCGCCCTGGCCGGCGTCAGCCATCGTCGGTCCGCTGGACTCGTCGCCGGTGCCGATCCGCTCCACGTCGTAGGGCTGCCACGGCGAGTACACCTCCCAGACGACCTCGCCGTCGGGCGTCACCTCGACGATGCGGTGGGCCCGGCGGTCGGCGATCAGCGTGTTGCCGTTGGGCAGTCGGTCGGCGTCGCGGGGTTCGCTCAGCCGGCCGCCCCGGACGACCCACGTCCGGTTCCACGAATCGCCCTCGCGCTCGTACTCGACGACGCGGTCGTTGAGGCTGTCGGCGACGATAACGGTCGCCGACCCGTCCTCACTGGCGATAAAGTCGGGATTGTGCTGCTCGTGGAGGATCGACGTGTCGTCGTCCGCTCCGAGTTGCCAGACGAGTTCCTTCGTGTCGCGGTCGATGGCGACCACCGTGTCGAAGTTGCGGACCGAGACCATGACGACGCCGTCGCGGATCTGCTCGACGTCGTTGTTGTGGGTCCAGTCTTCGCCGAACTCGCCGCCGCCAGACTTCGGATAGTGCTCGCTGTAGTTGGCGAAGTAGTACTCCCAGGTGACCGCCTCCCGGGTGAGGTTGTAGATCAACACGCGGTCCTCGCCGTCCTGGCTCATGTCGTTCATGAGCAGTTCGTCGCCGTTGATCAGGTCCACGTCGTGGGTGTCGTAGACGTTCTCGAAGCGGCGTTCCGAGACGTGCTCGCCCGTCTCGGGGTCGATCTCCTCGATCAGCGTGTCGCGGTTGTCGGTCGTCGCCTGCAGGACGTTGCCGTTGTCGAGCACGTCGATATCGTAGCTCCACCAGCGGCCGGCCGCCGTGTCGTTGTGGACGCCGACGATCGAGCCGTTCGGCCGGGCGCCGACGACCATCGCCGAGGTCTTGCCGCCGCCGCGGGCGCCCTGGATCGAGAACAGGGTCGTCCGGTCGGGCGTTCGTTCGATCGTGCCGACACAGGGGTTCGACGCTCCCTGGAAGCCAGTCGCCCCGATACCGATACCGGGCGTCGCGCCCGCGCCGGAGCGGTCGCCGACGGCCGCGACGCCGCCGGTGGCGCCGGCGACCGGGACCACCAGCAGGAGCGCGACCAACAGGGTAGAGAGGACGGTTCTGCGCATCTGCCACGAGTATCGACCGAGGTAGTTAATTCGGTTACGACTCCCGGTGGGGTCGCCACCGACCGCTCCGGTGGCTCCGATACCGCCGCGGCGACCCGAGAGACCGCTACGGCGACCCGCCGTAGAACTCGACCAGCCGTCGCGTGTGCGGATGACTCGGCTCGTCGAGCAGCCGCTCGGTCGGCCCGACCTCGACCACGTGCCCGTCGTGCAGGACCGCGAGTCGGTCCGCGAGCGCGGCCAGCGCAGGTAGCTCGGTCCCGAGGGCGACGATCGTCGGAAGGGGTCCGGGGGCGACCCCCTCGGTTCCGTCGGCGTCGGTGTCGGCCGCGGCGACCGATTCGAACCTGTCGAGGCGGTCGCCGCGAGCGAGGTGGCCGATCGCGGCCCGACAGTCGTCGACGACCAGCACTGCGGGGGCGGCCAGCGCCGCACGGGCGAGGGCCGCCAGCGCCAGTGTGGCGGCGTTCAGTTCCCGTGACCGCGCGTCGAGCACGCGGTCCGGGTCGAGGCCGAGCGCCGAGAGCAGTCGCTCCGCCCGCGCTTCGTCCGTTCCAGTCGCACGGAGCACCGGGCGGAACTGTCCGCGGAGCGTGGAGGTGGCGTCGAACCCGTCGCCATCGCCGGTGACGACCGTGACCGCCTCGCGGCGGAACCGTTCGCGCTCGTCGTCGGCGAGGTCGAAGACCGAGACGGGGTCGCCGCCACTGGGGCGGTAGCTGACCGACCCCGAGACCTGCGCGGGGGCCGAGATCCCGTCGACAAGCGCCTGCGCCAGCGTCGTCTTCCCGCTCGCGCCCTCGCCGACGACCGCCAGTCGCTCGCCGCGCTCGACGGCCAGATCCAGTCGGTCGAGCACCTCGGCGCTCCCGTACGCGACCGAGAGGCGTTCGACGGTGAGGACCGGGTCGTCCGGTTCGTTCCCGGGTGCGTCGAGGGGTGAGCCGTCCATCGTTGCGACGTTGGGGCCTCACCACTCTATGGGTTGTGGCGGTCCCCCGAAGCGTCACGCCTATACTCGGCGATGGGGAATCGCGGGTATGAGCAGGTTGGGACGGCTGTTGGGCGGCGGCGAGTCGGCCGGCGCGGACGACCCGAGCGACGGGAACGCCACAGGCCCGACCAGGACCGACCGCGACGCTCGCGGGCACGACCAGCCGCGGGTGGGGCTGTTCGTCGACGGACCGAACGTCCTGCGCGACGAGTTCGACGTGGACCTCGACGACGTGCGGGCCGCCGCCGAGCGGTACGGCCACCTCGCGTTCGGCCGCCTCTACCTGAACGAGAACGCGCCGGCGGGGCTCATCCAGGCGGCGGAGGCGCGGGGGTTCGAGGTGGTCTCGACCAGCGGCGACGTGGACGTGAAACTGGGCGTCGACGCGACGGCGGCGACCGTCGAGGAGGCCATCGACGTGCTCGTCGTCGCCTCACGGGATACGGACTTCAAACCGGTGCTAGAGGCGGCCGCCGAACGCGGCCTGGCGACTATCGCCGTCGCACCCGGCGAACACGGTCGGTCGGACGCGCTGCGCAACACCGCCCACGAGTCGATCACGCTGGACTAGAGGTCGCCGGTTCGGTGTCAGGGGACCCGTCCCACGGTACAACAGTTAACTCACCGGGGACGGATCCGTCGGTATGCGCAGGATCGACGGCCGAAAACTCGCGGTCGGACTGGTGGCGGCGCTACTGGTCGGACTCCTCCTGGGATACGCCCTCGCGACGGTCCTCTGACCCGTGCGGTCGCCCCACCGCGTCGGCTGGACCGCTCGCGGGCCGGTCGCGCGTACAAGCGGTGATAATCGGGGCCGAGTCTTTAACCGGGCGAGCGGGAATCGTCGGACATGCTCCGGATAGACGGGCGCGTGCTCGCTGCGTCCGTGCTCGGCGTCTTCATCGTCGGCGCCGTCCTCGGGTTCGCGGTCGGCGGCGGGAGCGGCCAGCCCGGTGGCCCGGCGGCGCCCACCGACGCCGCCCCGAGCGACGAGGCCGCACCGACTCCTGCGCCGGCGCCGGTTCCGACGGCGACGCTCACCGCGACCGGTACGGCGACGACCACGGGGACCGACGTCCCGACGCTGACGCCGACGCGGACGGCTGCGACGACGGCGGTACCGAGACCGACGGTAACGACCGAGCCGACGCCCACCGCGACGCGGACACCGATACTGATCCGGCGGGTCGACACCGAGCGGATCGAAGGGCACCTCCGACAGCTCATAAACGACTGGCGCGAGCGCCGAGGGCTCGACCCGTTCACCAATCGCCGCGGGACGGTCGTGCGGAAACTCGACCGGATGGCCGCGGCCCACAGCGTCGACATGGCCGACGTCGGCGAGACGATCCATCGGATCGACAACCGCTCCAGCGCCGGTCGCTATCGCGCCGCCGACCTCTTCGAGACCTGCCAGTTCAAGAAGCGCGGCGACGAGTACATCGTGACGCCGACTCGCAACCGCCTGGAACTCCTGGGCAAGACCTACGCCGGGACGACCTACCGCGGACCGAACGGCCCCCGGTACAACGAGAACGAGTCGATGGTCGCCCAGTCAATCTTCGAGAACTGGCGGACGACCTCGGTGTTCCGCGAACGCCTCGCCTACGCCAACGCCACCCGGATCGGCATCGGTATCGAGACCACCGACAAGAACGAGGTGTACGTGACCGGTAACCTCTGTGGCGTCTACGGGTCGGACTGACTACGAGGCGGCTACTGACCGACGGCGCGACGACCGCGGATCGCCGACGCGACGACAGCGATCGGTTTTTGCGAGCGCACACCGGAGCCACGGACATGAACGCCGAGATCGACGGTCCGGTCCTCGACGACCACATGCACCTAGACCCCGTCCACGGCCGCGGCGTCGACGCCGCCCGCGAGTTCGCCGACGGCGGCGGCACGCACCTGCTCGTCGTCAACAAACCCTCCTGGCACCTGCTCGACTCGCTGCCCGAGAACGCCGCGGACTTCCGCGAGGTGTTCGATCTGACCGTCGACGTCGTCGAACGGGCGAGCGAAGAACTGCCGGGACGGGCCTGGCCCGTGCTGGGCGTCCACCCCGGCCTGGTGTCCCAGCTCGTCGACGACGGGACGGACCCCGAGGCGGCCCGCGACCTGATGCAGGTCGGGCTCGACACCGCCGCGGAGTACGTCGCCGACGGGCCGGCGCTGGCGCTGAAGTCCGGGCGCCCCCACTACGAGGTGAGCGACGCGGTGTGGGACGCCTCCAACGACGTGATGAAACACGGGTTCGAACTGGCCGCCGAGTCCGAGTGTGCGATCCAGTTGCACGCAGAGAGCAGCGAGGACTTCACCGACGTCGCCGAATGGGCCCGAGACCGAGGACTCGACCCCGAGCGCGTCGTCAAACACTACTCTGGCGGCCGCCTGGCGGGGATCACCAAGAGCGTCATCTCCCACAAGGACGAACTAGAACTCGCTATCGACGAGGGCGAGCCGTTCATGATGGAGACGGACTTCGTCGACGACCCAGACCGTCCGGGCGCGGTGCTTGGCGTCGGCACGGTCCCCTCGCGGGTGCGCTGGCTCCGCGAACAGGGCTACGACGAGGCCATCGAGCGCGCGCACGTCGACACGCCCGCGGCGGTGTACGGTATCGATACTCAGGCGACGCTGGGCTGAGTCAGTAGCTTTTCCATCCGCTGAGTCGAACGTCGACGCATGCAGGACCACCGCTGTCCCGACTGCGGCGTCTCGATGGAGGAAGTCGAGTTCGGCATGAGCGACGCCTGGAACCCCCACGTCAGGACCGGTGACAAGCGCGAGGGCCTGCTCGGCAAGCTCGGGATGAGCGAAACGGCGGACGTGACCACGCTGATGTGCCCCGAGTGCGGGCTGTTGCGGTTCTACGCCGACATCGAAGACGACGCGGAGAGTTACTGAGGTCGGTCGCGGTACGGTGGCGGCGCGGTGGCGGCGCGGTAGCGGCGCGGTGGCGGCGCGGTGGCGGCGCGGTGGCGGCGCGGTGGCGGTGCGGTGGCGGCGCGGTGGCGGTGCGGTGGCGGCGCGGTGGCGGCGCGGTAGCGGCGCGGTGGCGGCGCGGTAGCGGCGCGGTAGCGGCGCAGTACGGTCTGGTGGCCGGGAGCGCGTGCCCGCGCTCTTGCGCGGGTCGCGCGACTCGGGGAAGGGCAGGCTCGCTGAAGCGGCGGTCCCCGAGCATCCGGCGCCCTCGGCGCCGGTTCTCCGGACGCGAGCGAACGGAGTGAGCGAGTCGTCCGGCTTTTTTCGCCCACGTTTTTTGACCGGGGGTGCCCGCAGCGCGCCCCCGGCGCGCGAGGACACCCCCGGCGAAAAAAGGTGGGTCGAAAGCCATATGACCGGAGCGACGAACGACGTTGTATGAGCAATCAGCCGGGGGAGTACTACACGCCCGAACGCTGGCAGAACTGGCTGGACAGGATCGACGAGGAGGACCTCGAACCCGAGGACGACGACACCGCGCAGCTGCTCTGGAACATGCAGGACGACACGGCGATCGCCGTCGTCAAGGTCGTCTCCGACTTCGAGGAGGGCGTCCTCGACGAAGAGGAGGCCCTCTCGGAGATCGAAGACATGCGCGAGGTCGTCCTCGCCGAACCGGAGTTCGAGGACGAACAGGCGCTGATGCTCGTCGACAGCGTCCAGACTTCCCTGGTCTGTGTCTTCTACGCCGCCGAGGAGTTCGTCGTCGGCGGCACCGCCGAAGACGCACCTATCGGCGAGTACGTCGGCGCCGCGGCCGACGCCGAGGCCGAAGAGGATCTAGATACCGCGCTGTCCTACTGCGTCCAGGCGGGGACGCTCGTCGTCGACGGCGCCGAGTTCGACCCGTCGATGGCCGAAGAGGTCGAACCCGGGCTCGTCGTCCAGTGGGTCAACGGGCTCGACAGCCTCCAGACGGCGATGAAAGACCCCGAAGTCGTCGAAGAAGACGACGAGTAGCCGTTCCCCCGACAGTGTCGTCCTCGCCGTCGCGGCCCGCGCGGCCGCCGTCGGCCGACCCCGGCTCGATGGGTGAGCGGCCGTTATCACGGTGGAAAATCGGGGACACAGGTTTTTGCACGGTGAGGGGGTAGTCCGGCGACATGGAGCCGTGGGACGACAGGGGCCAGTCCATCCAGATCGGGGCCGTCCTGATCTTCGCGGCGCTGATCCTCCTGTTGTCGCTGTACCAGGCGACGATCGTCCCACAGCAGAACGAACAGGTCGAGTTCGACCACAGCCAGCAGGTCCGGGGCGACCTGCTCGATCTTCGCAACGCCGTCACGTCGACGGTCGGCGAGTCGGCGAGTCGGTCCGTGTCGATCCAGTTGGGGACGACCTATCCCTCGCGAGTGCTGGCGGTGAACCCGCCGCCTGTGTCGGGGTTGCTGCGGACGGCGGGGACCGCCGACGGCGACGTGAACTTCACGCTCTCGAACGCCGTGGCGCTGGACAACGAGACGGACGACTTCTGGGACGGCTCGGCGGACTCCGGAGGCCGCTACCAGACCGGTTCGCTCGTCTACCGGCCGAGCTACAACGAGTACGGCCAGCCGCCGCGGACGGTGTACGACTCGACGGTGTTGTACGACAACTTCACCTTCGAGGGGGCGACCATCGCGCGCAGCGGTCAGACGCTGATCGACGGGTCGACGATCTCGCTGGTGGCGCTGAACGGCTCGCTGCAGCAGTCGTCGTCGGGTGCGGCCTCGGTGGACGTACGCCCGAAGAGCGCGTCGAGCACGACGGTCGCAGTGAGGGACAGTGCCGCAGGTAACATCACGATCCGGACGGCGACGCGACTCCCGAACTCGACGTGGACGGAACTGCTGGCGGACGAGGCGAACGTCACCGGCTGGGAGACGAGCCCGCTGTCCGTCGACGGCTTTCGGACGGTCGAGATCGAGCTGGTCCCGGGCACCTACGAGTTGCGGATGGCGAAGGCCGGTGTCGGGACGCGGGTGACCGATACGGACGCAGCGTACATGACCGACGTAGCTGCCGACGGGTCGACGGTGCCCGAGGACGGGTCGGTTCGGCTGACCCTCGAAGTACGTGACGCGTACAACAACCCCGTCGCGGGAGTCAACGTGACGGGTGAGTCTCAGGAGGTGGCCAACGGGACGCTCAACGAGACCGAAGTGGCGACCGGCGACGACGGGCGGGCGACGTTCCAGTTCGAGGCGGAGTCGGTGAACACGTCGGCGGACGTACCCGTCGAGTTCAACTTCACGCTTCCTGATTCGTCGCCGACGCCGTTCGACCCCGACGACCCCGAGGACGTCGAGGTCGTCGTCAGGGTCCAGAACACGCAGGTCCCCGAAGGGTCTGGCGGCGGTGGCGGCGCGGGGTACTCGCTGGAGTGGACCGACGCCGGGACGGTGCCGGGACCGACGACGGGCACCAGCAGCGAGGTCTGTGCGACCGGATCCGGCGTCGACCCCTGTAGCGTGGTGATGCAGTCGGAGACGAGCGACGCGCAGATCGGCGCACCGGTCGGGTTCGGGTCGAACGACACGGCGCTCGTCCGAGTGCTCGACCGAGCAAACGCGACGACGTCCGACGGGACCGCGCGGACGACGGTCCGGTTCGAGCGGGCGGAGGGCAACGCGACGCTGTGGACCCAGAGCGCAGGTGCCAACGCCACGCGGATCGTTTCGACGCCGTCGTACTCCAGTTTCGACAGCGATCTCGGCGAGTGGGGAGAGTTCGGGTCTTTCCAGGGCACCGGGGTGTCCCGCACCAGTGGTGAGTCGAACAGCGGGGACGCGGTCGTACTCCCGGGCGGTAACGACGGCGGGATCGTCACGACCGGCTACGACACCACCGATGCGGAGCTAGTCGTCTTCCAGTACTGGATCAAAGAGAGCGATACGGGTGACGTCGGCGACGGTAACGGCGATATCTCCGTCGAGTACCGCGACAGCGGTGGTGACTGGGTCACGGTCGACAGCCAGGCTCTGACTGGGACCTCACCCGGTGCGCTGCGGACCGTCCGCCTCGGGAGTGGGGCGATCCACGACGACCTGGCGATCCGGTTCGAGCAGACCAACGCCGACACCGCCAACGACGAGTGGGTGATCGACGACCCGCAGATCTCGGTAATCGGTGAGGCGGTCGGTGGCGGAGGGCCGGGCGGCGGCGGCAACCAGCCGCCTTCGGCGTCGTTCACGGTGTCGGATTCGAACCCCGACGTCGGTCAGACGGTCACCTTCGACGCGAGCGGACCCAGTGGGTCCAACGACCCCGATGGGTCGATCGTGAGCTACAACTGGGACTTCGGTGACGGAGCGACCGACTCCGGGTCGACCCCCACTCACGCGTACGGGTCCACCGGGAGTTACACCGTGACGTTGACTGCCACCGACGACGACGGAGCGACCGACACCGCGACGCAGACGGTTTCGGTGGGGACCAGTAACCAGCCGCCGACTGCCGACGCCGGCCCCGACGAGACCGTCGAGGAGGGGAACAGCGTCGGACTTGACGGCACCGGTAGCACCGACAGCGACGGGACGGTCACGGGGTACGCCTGGACGATCACGAGCGGTCAGGGGTCGCTCTCGGACGCGAACACGGAGACGCCGACGTACAACGCTCCGGCGGACGTGAGCGGCGACCAGTCGGTGACCGTCGAACTGGAAGTGACCGACGACGACGGTGCGACCGACACGGACACGCTGACGATAACCGTCGAGGACGTCGCTGGGCAGGCTATCCAGTTCTCGAACATCCAGGGCTTCACGGCCGATCCGTCGGCCAACGAGTTCACGCTCGACCAGGTGCAGGTCCAGGACGCGGATAGCGACGACGACCTGGATCGGATCGAGTACGTCGTCACCGACGGTGACGGGAACACGGTGGCGACGCGGACGGTGACGGGGATCGGGCCGGCCCAGTACCAGCCGAGCGGGACGCCGGCGGTCACGATCGCCGCGGACGACCCGGTGGTCGGCGGGGAGACGTACACGCTCACCGCGACCGCCTACGACGCGGACGGAAACTCGGCGAGTCGGAGCCGCTCGGATACGACGTCGACGCCCACCGCGACCACGGTCACGCCGACGGCGTTCAACGACCGCGACAACGACAACCCCGAGACGGGTGAGTCCGAGGCGCTCCCGCCCGGTCCGGACGAGTCCGGAGACCTGGCGAACTTCGCCAACCTCGCGAGCGAAGACGGTTCGACCGCGACCATCGAGGACGGTGGACAGACGACCAACGTCGGGCTCGAACTGTACGGGATCACGACGACGGCCGACGACTACCGGGTCGAGATCGGCTACACCAAGGAGGGGTACAGCGGCGCAGGGACGATGGACGTGGTCCTCGTCGACGCTCAGGGCACGGAACTCCAGCGCGAGTCGCTACGCAACACCGGCGAGCCCGAGGAACTGGCCTTTACCGTCAACGACGCGGCGGAGGCGGCCATCGCCGACACCGGCTCGGTCTTCCTCGTCTTCGAGAAGACCGGTGGGGGCTACGCGCGAACGTCCGTCGACTACGTCCGGGCGACGGCGCTCACCGACGGCAACGCCCGCGACGGCGGCCCGCCGTCCGCCACGGTCACGTCGGTGACCACCGGCAACTGCAACAACGGCAACGGTGGCGGCTACTGCGTCTCCTGGGACGGTTCGGACCCCAACGGAGACTTCACCGAAGTGACGACCATCATCGAGGACGCCAGCGGGACCGACCTCTCGACGGAGACGACCACGTTCGGTCCCACCGGGAGCAACACGGGCGACCAGCGCCACACCGGCGTCGGCGGCTCGGCCGCGCAGGTCCGGGTCATCGCCCGCGACGCCAACGGCAACGAACTGGTGTTCACGCGACCGATACCTTGACCGACGCCTCGCCGGTGGCCCCGACGCAACGCCATTCGACACGCGTCGATACACTAGTCGACAGGCACTTGTAGGAGACTCACGGAGTTCGAGTCATGACATCCGTCGGTATCGACGCCGTGGAGATCCGGACGGGGAAGCTACGGCTGGACCTGCCGGAGACGTTCGCGCCGGCGCAGGGCGACGACCCCGGGAAGTACACGAAGGGGCTGGGGCTGACGGCCAGTTCGTTCCCGGACGTCTACGAGGACATCGTGACGATGGGGGCCAACGCGGCCCACGACCTGATGGAGCGCAAGGGGCTCCAGCCGGAGGACATCGGCCGCATCGACGTGGCGACGGAGTCGGCGTTCGACAACTCCAAGCCGGTCTCGACGTACATCGCGGGCTGTCTCGAACAGGTGTACGAGGGCGACTTCCACCACGCCAACAAGGGCGAGCGCAAGTTCGCCTGCATCTCGGGTACCCAGAGTCTCGACGACGCGTACAACTGGATCCGGGCGGGGCGCAACCGCGGCCGCTCGGCGCTGGTGATCGCCACCGACACCGCGCTGTACGCCCGCGACGACCCCGGCGAGGCCACCCAGGGCGCCGGCGCCGTCGCCCTGCTCGTCAGCGAGGATCCCGACGTGGTCGAGCTGTCCACCGAGCAGGGCTACGGCAGCGCCGACGAGACGGACTTCCTCAAGCCCCAGCAGCAGTTCCCGAGCGTCGACGGCAAGCGGTCGGTGCAGGTGTACCTCGCGCGGATGCGCGAGGCCGTCAAGGACTTCGAGTCCGTCGCGGGGAAGATCCACCCCGACGACGCGGCGCTGATCCCCTTCCACACGCCGTTCCCGGGGATGGTCCGCAAGGCCGCCGCGCTCGCGTTCCGCCACGTCAGCCGCGGCACCGAGATCGAGGAGGAACTCGCGCCGGAGATCGGCCGCCAGCCCCGCCGCGAGGCCTTCGACAGCGAGGAGGCGTTCCGCGAGGCCGCCGCCGACTACACCGACGAGCTGACCGACACCGACACGTATCGCGAGTGGTACGCCGAGACCGTCGAGCCCACCCTCACCGTCTCCCGCGAGGTCGGCAACTGGTACACCGGCTCGGTCCACGTCGCCCGTCTCTCCGGGCTGAAAGCCGCCTACGAGGACGACATCGACATGACCGGCGAGACGCTGCTCGTCGGGTCGTACGGGTCGGGCGCCCAGGCGGAGATCCACGCCGAGACCGTCCAGCCCGGCTGGGCCGACGAGATCGAAGCCATCGACGTCGACGAGCAGCTGGCGGCCCGCTACGAGCTGAGCTTCGAGGAGTACGAGGACGTCCACGACGTGCACAACCACGACGAGGACGCCGGCGCCGCCGACGTGGACCAGTTCACCGCGCCCGAATCGGAGTTCGTCTTCGACGGCTGGGGTCGGATGGGCGAGCGCAAGTACACCTACGTGGAGTGATCGACTGAGAGCGACGGAGTGGCTCCCGGAATCGAGGCCCCGCAGTTTGATAGTGCTCAGGCCGAAACGGGTAGCCGTGAGCAACTGGCTGTTCCCGGACCGCGACGAGGTGGCGGACCCGGCGGGTGACGCGGTCGATCCCGCGGACCCGGAGGTGGACCCGACGGCGGGCGACCTCGACCCGGACGCCGCCGAGGTCGACCCGCTCCGCGCCGACGCCGTCGACCCGGGGACGAGCATTCTGGTGGCCGGACCGGCGATGACCGGCAAGCGGCGGCTGCTGTTCGACCTCGTCGGCGGCTCGGACTCCCGGACCGGCGCCTTCGTGACGACGAAAAAGCCCGCGCGGAAGATGGCCGCCTGGTTCGCCGCAACGCGGCCGGACGACGAAGCCTGGGACCTCTCGGTCGTCGACTGTACCGGAAGCGCCGGTCGCGAGCGCCGGTCGCACACCCCGGAGATCGACGACCTGCGGGTGGTGTCCAGTCCTGGCGACCTGACCGGCGTCGGCATCGAGTTGACGGGCATCCTCCGCGAGTGGCACCACGACGAGGTGGTGGACCCCCGAGTCGGCCTGCACTCGCTGTCGACGCTGCTGATGTACACCGACCTGAAACGGGTCTACCAGTTCCTCCACGTCGTCACGACCCGCGTCGCCAGCGTCGACGGCGTCGGGGTCTACACCCTCGACGTGAGCGCCAGCGGGTCGGCACACGACGCACTCAAACAGCTGTTCGACGCCATGGTCGAAGTCCGACCCGGAGAGGGGGGGGTCGGAGTTTCGGGTTCGAGGGGGCGACTTCGGCCCGCGCTCGTGGACGGGGTTCTGAGGGGCCTGCGTATCGGTTTCGGCTACGATGCTAAGTGATCCCGAACAGTGTCGGCGACCTCCCGCTGGGTCCTTTCGTCGGCGGGTTCGCCGTTCCACCCAAGCGTCACGGTATCGTCACCGTATCGAGGAACGATGTGAACGTGGACGTGATGGACTTCCTGTCCTGCGACGACGCCGTTCGACTGAACGACGTTGCAACCATCAAGCTGGAAGGCCGATTCGAGCGCACCTGCAACGCGGTGAACGGTTCGGAATACCGCTCCGGCGAGCGATTCCGGCATGTCGGTCACAGTCTCGTGGTGTGTTTTCGGGATGACGAGCGTATGCCCGCGTGTACCGGGTTCGATATCGAGGAATGCGAGCGAACGCTCGTCCTCGTACAGCCGATACGCAGGCGAATCCCCGGCGACAATCGAACAGAAAGGGCACTGTGACATGGCTGGTCGGTCCGGCCCCTCAACGTAAAATCCACTGGGTGTGGCCCGTGTGTTCCGCCAGTAGTGTACGGAACTGCGCACTGAGCATCCGCGCGCCGCAGGCGCGCGGTTCACGGGACGCGAACGAAGTGAGCGTCCCGCTTTTTCACCCATGTTTTTGCCGTCCGGGTTCCCGCAGCGCGCCGCAGGCGCGCGAGGAAACCCGGCCGGGAAAAAGATGGTCTAGAAATATTCGTCGACGATATCGCCGAGCGAGTCGGACTCGCGGTCGAAAGTGAAGACGAGGCCGGACCACTCGCGGACGGGGAAGTGGGCGACGACGACGGCGTCGTACCAGCGGACGGTGGCGTCGAGGCCGCCGAAGTCGAACAGCGCGCCCTCCTCGGTGGGGTCGCCGAGTCCTTTCATGACGAGCGTCTCGACGCGCTCGTCGAGTTCGGCCTCGCTGAACTGCGCTTCGATGTCTTCGCGGATATAGACGACCTCGTGGTCGTCGCCGCCGTATCGGACGGCCGCGCGGAGCGCACCCTCGTCGCTCTCCCGGATCTGGTCGACGATCTCTCTTCCCTCGTCACTGGCGTCGGCCAGGTCGGACTCGATGTCGTCGAGTTCCTCGGCGGGGGAGTCTGTCATGTCCGCTTGGATGGCCGCGACGGGCATAAAGCCACCCCGCCGACGCTCCGGACGAGGGTGGCTGCGCCAGGAGCGACGACCCGGCGTGGACCGCCGTTCCGACCGAGACCGAACCACTCAAGCGGGGATCGACCCAGGATCCGCCAACGATGGGCACGCCACTTCCCTCGCGCGCGGAGCAGGCCGAAGAGGTCGTCGACCGGCTCTGGGAGGAGTACCCCGACGCGACCATCTCGCTGAACTTCTCGAACCGACTGGAGCTGCTGGTCGCCGTCGTCCTCTCCGCACAGTGTACCGACGAGCGCGTCAACCAGGAGACCGAAGCCCTCTTCGAAAAGTACCAGTCCGCGGCGGACTACGCCGAGGCGGACGTCGAGGAACTCTCCGAGGACATCGGGTCGATCACCTACCACAACAGCAAGGCCGACTACCTCAAGACCTCCGGGCGGATCATCGCCGAGGAACACGACGGCGAGGTCCCCGACACGATGGAGGAACTGACGGAGCTGAAGGGCGTGGGTCGGAAGACGGCGAACGTCATCCTCCAGCACGGCTACGACCTGGTCGAGGGGATCGTCGTCGACACGCACGTCCAGCGGCTCTCCCGGCGGCTGGGGATCACCGAGGAACGGCGGCCGGAAGCCATCGAGGAGGACCTGCTCCCGGTCGTGCCCGAGGACGAATGGAAGTGGTACACCCACCTGCTGATCAGCCACGGCCGCGCGGTGTGTACGGCGCGCAACCCCGACTGCGGGGAGTGCATGTTGGCGGACATCTGCCCGTCGGCGAAGGGCGACTCCGAGGTCGACCTGGCGAGCGGCGAGCCCTGGGACGCGTGAGTGGTAGCCGGGACCCTGCCGGGGTCGTTCAGGCGTTGACGTCTTCGAGGTGGTTCGAGACGACGACGCGGCCCTTCGGTGTGAGTGTCGGGCCGTCCTCGCCGTCGACGACGAGTTCGTCGCTCCGGAGGTCGTTGAGGACCATCGTCAGCTGGCTGCTCTCCGCGTCGAGGACGTTCGCCAGCGAGACGCCCGGACCGGTCGAGTAGACGGCGACGAGCAGTTCGACCTGCTCCTCCGAGAGGGTCACGTCTTCGAGGTCGGCCATCAGGTCGCTGTACTCCAGACGGAGGTAGCGACCGAGGATCGACATCTTCCGCGGGGAGTCCATCGCGGCCAGCGAGAGGGCAGCCTGGCCCTCGTTCAGGTGCCGGACCGCCAGCACGGCCCGGTCGGCGCCGTTGATCTCGCGGGAGGTCCGCTCGAAGTTACTGACCGTCGAGAGGTCGACGTCGACGGCGTCGTCGGACCGGCGGAAGCGGACGGTCCCCGGCTTGAGGAACAGTTTCGCGGGCGCGAACGATTCGCCGGTAACGCGGCCGCCGACGCGGGCAGGGTGTTTGACGGTCACGTCGGTGCCGTTGAGGACGGCCTTGAAGAGGACGGTGGTGAACTTCTCGATCTTGTCGTCGTCGGCCTCGACGGCGGCGACCATGCGGTTGCCGCCCTTCTCGAAGGCCACCGTGACCGTGGAGTTGAAGAAATCGCCAAGGTCGTCGGGGACCTGCCCGACGGCGACGTCGAAGATGGCCGACAGCGGGATAGTCACCTTCCCCTCGTCGGCGGCGAGGACGAGCCGCTTCTCGCTGAGGAGGATCCGCCCTTTCACCGGCTCGGCGCGAGCCGAGGCCTCCGAGTTGAAGGTGGCGACGAAGTCCGCGATGATTGATTCCGACATGGGCGGCGTTACCACTCACTTCCGACCCACGAATATTGAGCGTTTCGTGCCAATATCAACGGCGAGAACAGCCGGGCCGGGGTCGTTCGGTCGGTTGAGGGCGTTGGCGAGCCGGCGGCCCGTTAGGGGGCGTCCGGGTACCGCGGCCGGCGCGCCGACTCGTCGCTGCCCTCGACGAACGGGAGCGCGACGCGGGCGGCGGGGCGTTCGTCGCCGTCGACGCGGACCGCGAGTGACGCTCCGACTGCAGTCTGGTCGCTGTCGACCGCAGCCAGCGCGACCGATTCGTCGCGGGTCGGGCTCGCGGCGGCGCGGGTCACCTCGCCGACGGCGGCGTCGCCGTCGAACACCGCCGCGCCCGCGTCGGGGACGGCACTCTCGGCGTCTCCGGTACCGTCCCCGTCGCCCGGTTCGGGCTCGACGACCAGACCGACCAGTCGCTGGCTCGGTCGGCCGCGGTTCTCGACGCGGGAGACGACCTCCTGGCCGACGTAACAGCCCTTCTCGAAGTCAAGCGCGTTGCGGACGCCACAGACGTTGGGGACCCGACCCGACAGCTCGGTCTCGAACAGCGGCGTCCCGGCCTCCAGCGTCAGCGTCTCCCAGGTGCGGTAGCCGAACGGGGCGGCGGCCTGGCCGCGGTTTTCGAGGGTATCGAACACGTCGGCGGCCTCGCTCGCGGCGCAGACCACCTCGTACCCTTCCTCGCCGGCCAGGCCGTCGTCGCGGATCACCGTGACGCCGGCGTCGGCCATCGACCCGCGGACGAACGAGAGGGGGCGGTCGGGCGAGGGGGCCTTGTTGAGAACGCTCGCGACCTTCTCGGTGGCCTGCGGGCCGTAGACACCGAAGACGCCGAAGTCGTCGCTGGCGTCCGTGATCGCCACGTCCTGGATGAACGTCTTCGAGCGCCAGTCCTCGGCGACGCGCTCGTGTTCGGTCGGCGGGAGGAAGACGAGCAGGCGGTCGCCGGCGGCGGCGTTGTAGACGTACATGTCCGTCTCGATGCCTCCCTGAGGGTCCAGCAAGAGGGCGTAACAGCCCTCGCCGTCTGCGGTTGGGACGCGGTTGGAGACGGCGTTGTCGACGAAGTCGACGCGGTCGTCGCCCTCGACGGTGAGGACGCCGTAGCCGCGTTCGGTGACGCCGACGACGTTGCGGACGGCGGCGTGGGTCCGCTCGGGGCGACCGTAGTGGGTCACCACCCGGCGGTCGCCGCGCTCTTCGAACGTCGCGCCGTGGTCCGCGTGGACCGACTCGATGACCGTCATTGCCCCGAGTTGGGGCCGGTGTCGGGTTACGTCTTGCGGAGCGGGGGTACGTGGTGCGTCCGACGCGGCCGACGACTGCTGGACCGCGGACGTCACCGAGCCCCGTTCACCGCATCGCGCCGGCGCGGTACTGCCCGTGCGCGACGCCGATCGCCAGGCAGATCAGTCCGAACACGATCATCGACGGTGCGACCATCATCAGGATCGTCGAGGTCCCCATCGGGATCGGCGCACCGATCAGGCCGCCGATGCCGACTGCGATCAGGACGACGAACGCCGCGGCCGTCTTCGGCAAGTCGAGTTCCATACCGACCGTTAGGAAGCCGCTCAAATCAGCGTTGCGACGATTCTCACCCGGCCGTCGGCGTTCCGTACGTCGGTCGACCCGGCGCTCACCCGCGCAGCAGCGATTTCAGCTGGTCGAGGGAGAAGACGGTCGTCGGCCGGTCCATGTGGACGCCGATCTCGCCGGCGAACGCCCGGAGGCCGACTCGCTGGACGGGGTCGGGCAGCGAGTACGCCCGCCGGACCCAGTGGCCGAGTTCGATCTCCCGTTCGAGGTCGTCGCGCCACGCCCGCTCGTAGTCGGCCAGCGTCGACGGGTGGCGAGGGTCGATCTCGCGGGCGGCGTGGTCGGCGGCGGTCATGCCGTAGCGGATGCCGCCGCCGGTAAAGGGCTTGGTCTGGGCGGCGGCGTCACCGACCAGGAACGCCCGGCGACTCGTCACCGAGTCGGGCGGACCGACGGGGATCAGGCCCGAGCAGCGGCGGTCGGTCTCGACGCCGCAGTCCGCCGTGAAGCGGTCGAAGCGCTTGCGCACGTCCGCGCTCGGCGGCGTCGCGAGACCGTACTCGACGCCGGCCTCCCCACGGGGGATGCGCCAGGCGAAGAAGTTCGGGACGGTGAGGTGGACGTCCACGAAGTCGGTGGCGTCGTCCTCGTCGGAGAAGCCGAGGACGCCGTGGAGCAGTTCGTCGGGCTCTGCCATGTCGAGTTCGCGTCGGACGCGCGATTTCGGGCCGTCGCAGCCGGCGACCATCCGCGCCTCGTGGGTCTCGACGCCGTCGGGTCCCCGAACCTCGACTTCGACGCGGTCGCGGGACTCGGAGACGCCGACGACGGTGTGGCCCTCCCGGAGGTCGACGCCCGCCTCGCGGGCTGCGTCGGCGAGCTCGCGGTCCAGCCCGACGCGGTCGATGACGTTCGACACCTGCTCGTCCTTGTAGAATGGGTAGGCGGTGGCCGGGAACTCGCCGTCGCGGTCGTCCGAGGGGGCGCTCCGGCCGGCAGCAGTGCCGTCGCGGCCGGGGTGCGCGCGGCCGTTCGGACGAGGGTCGCCCGGCGGGTCACCGCGGGGCGAACCGAGGTGGAAACGGGCGCCGTAGACGACGTTCTGCAGGAGGCGGTCGCGGGCGCCCTCGGGCGTGAACTCCCAGACGTCGGTGGAGACGTGGCCCGAACAGGCCAGGGGCTCGCCGACGTCGCCCTGCTCGAAGGCGAGCACGTCGTAGCCCCGCTCGGCGGCGCGGCGGGCGAACCGCGAGCCGGCTGGACCACAGCCCACGACGACGAAATCGTACATACTCGCCCTGTGGCGTGTCGCGATAAAATATCTTTCAGTCCGGCCGGCGGCGCGGTCACCCTCCTGACGGCCGCCGTCGGGTCCGGTCGCGGCCCCGTTCTCCCCCACGCGTGGGTTTATTCGCGACCTCCGCGTACCGACGGCATGAAGTGGCGCAACGAACCGCCGTCGTGGGACCGCTCGGGTGATCGACTGACCGTCGACGCGGCCGGCGAAACGGACTTCTGGCGGACGACGAAACACGGCTTCGTCGCTGACGACGGGCACTTCCTCCACCGCGAAGTCGCCGGGGACTTCACCGCGACGGTCGAAGTCGCCGGCGAGTACGACACGCTGTACGACCAGGCGGGACTCATGGTCCGCGAAGACGCCGAGACCTGGCTGAAGTGCGGCGTCGAGTACGTCGACGGCGTCCAGCAGGTCGGCGCCGTCGTGACGAGAGAGGTCTCCGACTGGTCGAAGTCGCGGCTGGACGACGACCCCGACTCGGTGTGGATCCGGGTCGAGCGCGCCGGACCGACCGTCGAAGTATCGTTCTCCCGCGACGGCGACGACTACGCGATGATCCGTCAGGCGACCCTGAGCGAGGCCGAGCGGCTCCGGGTCGGCCCGATGGCCGCCGCACCGACGGGCGACGGGTTCCGAAGCACCTTCGAGGGGTTCACCGTCGAACGGGCGTGAGCGCCCGGACTCGGTGACCGCGACGGGTCGCGGCGTCGCGTGGTCCCACCGGTCGACGTACCGACGCTGTTTGCTGGTGGGCTTATATCGAACCGGTCCAGAGACACGGGTATGAGCGAGTATCAGCCGGGCGTCTGCAACATCGGGCGCGACGAACGGCGCAAGCGGCGGACGCTGGGTGCTGCCTCCTTCCTCGCGGCGGCGGCGTACGTCGGCGTCGTCCTCGGGACCGGCCGACCCCCCGGACTGCTGCTGGGGTCGTTCCCGCTGTTGTTCGGCGGGTTCATGGGTATCGTGCAGGACCGGATGGGCTTCTGTGCGGGGTTCGGGGCGCTGGCGCGCTACGATCTGTCGGGGTCGGGCGGCGGCGCCGGTTCGGTCGCCGAGGACGAAGCGGTGAAACAGGACCGGATCAAGGCGTTCCAGGTGGTCGCCGTCGCGGCGGCCGCTGCGGTCGTGACGACGATGGTCGTCTACGGGGTCGGCGCGGCGCTGTGAGCTACCGTCGACGCGGTGTGACGAGCGGTCCCCGCGTTCAGACCACGGCCAGTCCGCGCGGCGTCTGGTCCTCGTAGCCGTCGGGCCACCGCAGGGGGACCCGCCCCCAGGAGCCACCGGCGTCGGCCGAGCGGTACAGTCCGCGGTTGTTGAGCGCGAACAGGACCGACCCGCCGGCCGCGGCCAGCAGCGGCCGAACGGTACCCGCTGGCTCGGGGAGTCCTTCCATCGCGCGGTGCCACTCCGTGGGTTCGTCCCGACCGGCGTTCGTGGTGCGGTAGACGTACGCCTCGGCGGACGAAACGCTGTGTGCGCTCCGTGCCCCGCTGGCTGCGGAGACGACGACGGTGTCGGGGTCGGCCCGCGGGACGGCCAGCCCCCAGACGTAGCGGTGGCCCAGTCCCTCCTGCGGGTAGGACCACGTGTCGCCACCGTCCTCGGACTGGGCGTAGCCGTCGCCGGCGGCGGTGTAGACGCGCCCCTCGGCGTCGGAATGCGTCGCGAGCGTGTGGTTGTCGTAGCGGGCGCCTTCGGGGCGGTCCTCCCAGGTCTCGGCCCCGTCCGTGCCGTCGGCGGCTGTCGCCGTGAGCGCGTCCGCCGTCCGTACGAGCGCGCCGGCCTCGATAGCCACGTACAGGCGCTCGGGGTCGTGGGAGTCGGGCTCCAACCAGCGGACGTGGTGGGTGTGGGGCCGCGGCGGGAACGACCACTCCGACTCCGAGGGCAGATCGGTCAGCGGCGGCAGGGCCGTCCACGAGTCGCCGCCGTCCGTCGAGCGGTAGACGGCAGAGGGCTCGGTGCCCGCCCACACCACGTCGGCGTCGTGCGGGCTGACGGCCAGCGCGGTGACGTGGTCGTCGATATCGGGTGCGACCCGGTCCCACGTATCGCCACCGTCGGCGGTTCGGTGGACTCCCGACTCGACGGTGCCGACGAACGCTCGGTCCGGCCGCTCGGGGCTCGCGGCGACGCACTGGAGGTCGCGACCGACGAGCCGTTCGTCGGCGGTGTAGTCGGCGTCCGCGGCCGAGGCGCCGTGGACGACCAGCACGCGGTCGTCGAGCGCGGCGTAGGCGGTGGTGTCGGTCATAGCTGACTAGAGGGGAGCGCCGTCCTTAACGGCTCGCTGAAATCGATTTCAGGGAGACGGCGAGACGGGGTCAGTCGTCGTCGGCGCGGGGCGCCTGCTCGGCCTCGCCGTCGGCGTCGGCGGTGACGACGCGGTCGCCACGCGGTCCCTCCAGATCCACGTCGGGGAGCAGATCGCGGAGGTACTTCCCGGTGTAGGACTCCTCCGTGCGGGCCACGTCTTCCGGGGTGCCCTCGGCGACGAGCTGGCCGCCGGCCTCGCCGCCCTCGGGCCCGAGGTCGACGATGTGGTCGGCGTTTTTCACCAGATCGAGTTCGTGCTCGATGACGACCACCGTGTTGCCGTCGTCGGTCAGGCGGTGGAGCACGTCGATGAGCTTGCGCTCGTCGTGGGGGTGTAGCCCCGTCGTCGGCTCGTCGAGCAGGTACAGCGTCTCGCCCGAGTCCTTCTTGCCGAGTTCCTCTGCGAGCTTGACGCGCTGGGCCTCCCCGCCCGAGAGCGTCGTCGAGGGCTGGCCCAGCTGCATGTAGTCGAGGCCGACGTCTTTCAGCAGTTTCAGCCGCCGGCGGATCTGGCTGTGGCCTTCGAAGAAATCGTAGGCTTCCTCGATGCTCATGTCGAGCACGTCCGCGATGGTGGCGTCCTTGTAGGTCACGTCGAGGGTCTCGCGGTTGTAGCGGGCGCCACCACACTCCTCGCAGGGCACCTGCACGTCCGAGAGGAAGTTCATCTCGATGGTCACGGTGCCCTGGCCACCACACTCCTCGCAGCGGCCGCCCTTGACGTTGAACGAGAACCGGCCCTTCTCGTACCCGCGCTGCTTGGCGAGGTTCGTCTCGGCGAACAGCTCGCGGATGTGGTCGAAGACGTTCGTGTAGGTCGCGGGGTTCGAGCGCGGGGTCCGCCCGATCGGCGACTGGTCGATCAGCCGCACGGTTTCGATGGCGTCCAGCCCCGACAGGCCGTCGTGTTCGCCGGGGTTCACGTCGGAGTTGCCGTGCATCTCGCGGGCGAGCGCCTTGTAGAGCACGTCGTGCATCAGCGTGGACTTGCCCGAGCCCGACACGCCCGTGATGGCGGTGAACGCGCCGACCGGGAGGTCCACGTCCAGGTCCTTCAGATTGTGCTGGCGGGCGCCCTCGATGGTGAGGTGGCCGTCGGGGTCGCGCCGTTCACCGGGAACGGGGATCGCTTTCTCGCCGGAGAGGTAGTCGCCGGTGGTGGACTCGTCGGTGTCGAGCACCTCGTCGAAGTCGCCGTTGACGACGACCTCGCCGCCGCGCTTGCCGGGACCGGGCCCCATGTCGACGATGGTGTCCGCCCGGCGCATCGTCTCCGTGTCGTGCTCGACGACGAGCAGGGTGTTGCCCAGATCCCGAAGCTCTTCGAGGGTGTTGAGCAGCCGGTCGTTGTCGCGCTGGTGCAGGCCGATCGAGGGCTCGTCGAGGACGTACAGCACGCCGACGAGGCCGCTGCCGATCTGCGTCGCGAGGCGGATGCGCTGGCTCTCGCCGCCCGAGAGCGTGGCGGCCTCGCGGTCGAGGGTCAGGTAGTCGAGGCCGACCTCGCACATGAACCCGAGCCGTGCGCGGATCTCTTTGAGGATCTCCTCGGCGATCTTGGTGTCCCGCGCACCGAGATTCTTCTCGAGGTTCTCGAAGTGTTCCAGCGCGTCGCCGATCGACAGCCGGTTGACCTCGGTGATGGCGGTGCCGTCGACGAGGACGGCCCGCGATTCGGCCTTCAGGCGGGTGCCCTCGCAGGCGGGACACCTGGTGGTCGCCATGTACTCCTCGATGTGCTCGCGAGCCCGATCGGAGTCGGTCTCGACGTGGCGGCGTTCGAGGTTGGGGATGACGCCCTCGAAGCGCTCGGTCTTCTCGCGGGTGCCGTTCTTGGTGCGCCACTCGAAGTGGACCAGCGAGTCCGTCCCGTAGAGGAACTGCCGTCGGATAGACTCGTCCAGTTCCTCGAACGGTGTCGACAGGGAGACGCCGAAGTGCTCGGCGACGTTGTCCAGTTGCCGGGAGTAGTAGGTGCGGTCGTAGCTCCAGGGCTCGAAGACGTGCTTCAGGGGCTTCGAGGTGTCGGTGATCACCAGGTCCTCGCTGACCTCCTTGGTCTCGCCGAGGCCCTCGCACTCGGGGCAGGCGCCGTAGGGGCTGTTGAACGAAAAGGAGCGGGTCTCGATCTCGCTGATGTCGACGTCGCAGTGGGTGCACGCCAGATCCTCTGAGAACTCGACGACGAGGCGGTCGTCGGTGTCGTCGCCGTCATCGTCGCCGTCCTCTCCGTCGTCGGCGCCGAGGTCGCCCACCGACCGGGTGGTCGAACCGCCCAGTTCCACGTCCGCCGGCGGGTCCGGGACGGCGACTTTGATGACGCCGTCGCTCTCCTCCAGCGCCGTCTCGACGGAGTCCGTGATCCGGGAGCGAGCCTCGGGACTCACTTCGATCCGGTCGACGACCACGTCGATGGTGTGGTCGTAGTTCTCGTCCAGCTCCGGGCGGTCGAGCGAGAGGTCGTGTTGCTCGCCGTCGACCTCGACGCGGGCGTACCCCTCGGCGACCAGTTCGTCGAAGAGATCCTCGAAGGCGCCCTTCTGGTCGCGGACGACCGGCGCGAGCACCTTCGCACGGGTGCCTTCGGGGAGTTCGAGCACGCGGTCGACCATGTGCTGGGCGGACTGCTCGCCGACCTCGCGGCCGCACTCGGGACAGTGGGGCGTGCCGACGCGGGCGTACAGCAGGCGCAAGTAGTCGTGGAGTTCGGTGACGGTGCCGACCGTCGAGCGGGGGTTGTTGGCGGCGTTCTTCTGGTCGATGGAGATCGCGGGCGAGAGCCCCTCGACGTTCTCGACTTTCGGCTTGTCCATCTGCCCGAGGAAGTTGCGCGCGTAGGCCGACAGCGACTCGATGTATCGCCGTTGCCCTTCGGCGTAGACGGTGTCGAACGCGAGCGAGGACTTCCCCGACCCCGACAGCCCCGTGACGACCGTCAGTTCCTCCCGTGGGATCGTTACGTCGACGTCCTTGAGGTTGTGTTCCTCTGCCCCGCGGACCTCGATGACGTCTTTGCTCATCTATCCCTCGCCAAGGCTCGGTGGTGTGAAACACTGTCGGTTTCGGGGTCCGCCGAACCGGGAGCGATGGGTCGGCGGACCCTCGCTTCCGGCCCCGCCGCGGCGCCCGGTCAGTCCCCGGATTCGTCCGCCAGATTCGCCCGCACCCGCTCGACGACGTACTCCGCTTCGTCGTCGGTGAGACACATGGGACTCACCGCGAAGGTCCCGTCGTCGACGCCGTCGGCGCCGACGAACACTCGCGGCTCCTCCCGTCTGAGCGCGAGGACGAGGTCGGCGGCCGAAGCGCCCGCCCGCTCGGCCGCCACGGTGACCGCGACCGTCGGCGCGACCGACTTCGCACCGTCCTCGATCGTCGTCGAGAGGCCGTCGACGGCGTCGAGGTCCCCGGCGACCGACTCGGCCCGGTCGCGCCACTCGGCCAGCGTGGCCTCGTGGTCCTCGTCGAGGAAGGCGTCGAGCGCGGCCAGCAGGCCGACGAGTTCCTCTTTGCCGACCTTGAGCGGCCGGCCGACGCCCTGTCGGGGCACGCCGTCGAACCGGTCGGCGTCCAGCAGTCGCCCGGGGGGGTCCCAGACCGAGGCGGTCGCGTGAGTGTCGAGGTGCTGTGCGGCGACGGACTCGATCAGGTCCGCCCGGCCGGCGAGGATACCCGTCGTCTGGGGTCCGCGGATCCCTTTGCCGCCGCTGAACGCCACCAGGTCGGCGCCCTGCTCGGTGAACCACGAGAGGTTCGACTTCGGGGGCAGTTCGGCCGCGGCGTCGACGATCACAGGGACACCGTGGTCGTGAGCGACGTCACAGACCTCGGCGAGCGGCGGCCCCTCGTAGGACTTGTAGACGTGGGCGACGGCGGCGGTGTCCTCGCCGATAGCGTCGGCGTACTCCCAGGGCTCGACGTTGCGGGCGCCGGTGCCCAGCGTCGCGTCGTTGGTGCCCACGTCGACGATCGTCGCGCCGGCCGTCCGCAGCGCGTGGTCGTAGCCGGTTCGGTGCGTGCGGGCCATTACGATCTCGTCGGCGACGCCGTCGGTGTCCGGGAGGCGGGCCATCGTTCCGGGGTCGGTCCCGGCGATGCAAGCCGCGGTGCCGAGCACGAGCGCCCCGGCCGCACCGTTGGCGACGTAGCCGGCTTCGGCGCCCGTGACCTCCGCGATCCGGTCGCTCGCGGCCGCCTGCAGGTCGGAGAGACGGACGAACTGTTCGGCCGCCCGGTCCATCGCCGCCCGGGCCTCGGGGCGGATGCGGCTGCCGCCGATCCGCGTCTTCGTTCCCGCGGCGTTGACGACCGTCGGGACGCCCAGTTCCTCGTAGACGGAGCCGTCTGTCATGGGCCGACGTTCGCGCCTGTCCGGGTTAAACTCGCGGAAGCGGTTTCTGTGTCCGCAACCGTCTTCGCGCTCGCCCCGTTTGCCCGGACGTGAGCGACCCCAGTCTCCTCGTCGTCGGCGCCCACCCCGACGACTGTTCGATCAAGGCCGGCGGCATCGCCGCGAAGTACGTCGAAGCGGGTCGGGACGTGACCTTCCTGTCCGTGACCGACGGCAGCGCGGGTCACCACGAAGACGACCGCGAGACCGTCGCCGCCCGCCGCGAGCGCGAGACCGAGGCCGTCGCCGAGACGCTCGGCGTCGACTACGAGGTGTTCGATATCCCCGACGGCGAACTCGAACCGAGCCTCGACCACCGGCGGCGGCTGACCCGGTTCGTCCGCGGGGTCGATCCCGACCTCGTGCTCGGCCCGCGCCCGAACGACTACCACCCCGACCACCGCTACACCGCCGAGTTGCTGCGCGACACAGCCTACATGCTGATCGTCCCGAACGTCTGTCCCGACACGCCGCCGATGGACGAGAACCCCGTCTTCGGGTACGTCGCCGACGGCTTCGAAAAACCCGCGCCGTTCGAGCCCGACGTCGTGGTGGACGTATCGGACGCGGTCGACCGGAAACTCGACGCGCTGGACTGTCACGAGTCGCAGGTCTACGAGTGGCTCCCCTACACATTCGGCGTCCTCGACGAGGTGCCCGACGGCGACGCCGAGCGCCGCGAGTGGCTCGCCGAGGCGGGCCTCGACTCCTTCGCCGAGAACACCGAGGTGAACGTCGCCGATCGTTTCCGGGCGGCGCTGCGAGACCGCTACGGCGCCGACCGTGGCACGGCGGTCGAGCACGCCGAAGCCGTCGAGATCTCGCAGTACGGCGCCGAACTGACCGACGAGCGCCGTGAGGACCTGTTCTTCTTCTGACCCCTACTGACACCGATATTTAAATGCCAGGGGTGGAACAGTTAGGGCGCACATGGCTGGGAGCTACGACATCGTGGGGATCGAGTTGGGCGACGACAGCTACACGGTCGAACAGTCGCTGATCCGGAACAAGTACAAGGCGATGGACGCGGCGGGCAACGTCGTCCTGCGGGGCAAACAGAAGCTGCTGAAGATGAAAGAGGAGTTCCCGTTCACGGACGGGAACGACACGGAGGTGTTCACCGTCAAAGCCGGCGGTATCGTGGACGTGGCCGGGAACTACACCCTGACCGACGCCCAGACCGGCGAGGAACTCGTCGTGCTCGACAACGACTTCTCTATCTTCCAGGACACCTGGACGGTGCGGGACGCCGACACCGGCGAGGAACTGGCGCGGATCGACTCGCGAGGTGCCCTCTACACGGTCGCGCGCCACTACCTCCCGCTGGGCTTTCTCATCCCACACGAGTACGAGATAACCGACGCCGGCGGCGGCCACGTCGGTACGATCCAGGGACACGTCTCGCTCCGGGACCGCTACGACGTCACCATCGACGACGCCACGGACGTCCCGAAAGAGCCTATCGTCGCCGCGTCGATGGTTATCGACGCGATCCAGGGGAACTGAGCCCGGCGCTCACTCCCGCTCGGCGTCGCGCTTCCACTCGCGCTCCTGGCGGCGCTCGGCGACGTGGTGCTCGCCGTCGGCCAGATCGGTGCGGGCGCGGTCGGCCAGCCCGCTCACGTCGGCCATGAACTCCCGTTCGAACGACGACAGGACGTCGTAGGACCAGCGGTCCTCGTCGACGACACCCCGGGGCAGGTGGTCGTCGCGGATCTCATTCGCGAGGTCTGCGTGGCCGCTCTCGCGGAGTAGTCGCTCGGCCTCGGCCAGGTGTTCCATCGCGTGGCCGGTGTTGTGGTGAAAGGCGACGAGTTTGCCGTGGGCCCGTCGGAGCCACTCGACGCCGAGTTCGACCTCGTGGAGCGCCTCGACTTCCAGGTCGGTCAGGTCGTCGCCAGGCCTGCCGTCGTCGGGTACCATGCTACGAGATACCAACCGTGCGGAGAAAGGGCTGTCGGCGCCGGCCTCAGGCGTAGGCCGCGAACTCCTCGCCGAAGACCAGGAAGTACGCCACGCCGACGATACCGACGACGGTAGCGACCGAGAACGCCAGTTCCGGGCCGGCAGTTAGGGTTTCCAGCGGGCCGACGGGCAGCTCGACGGTCCAGTCGCTGTCGTAGAGGTAGCCGCCCAGGGCGGCGCTGGGGATCACGATAGCGTTCCGGAGGAGGTAGTACGCGCCCGTCACGCGGCCGCCGGCGTCGCGCTCGGCGGGGCCGACGATGAGCGCCTTGTGGGAGGGGAGCCCGGCGAAGCGCAGCCCGGAGAAGGCGAACAGGACGGTGACGACCAGCGGGTCGGCCGGGGCGAAGATCAGCAGCGCCGGGAAGACGGCGTAGACGGCGAAGCCGACGGCGACGACGGGCTTGAGACCGACGCGCTCGGCGGCGATGGCGGCGGGTGCCATCGAGACCAGCGCGACGACCATCTCGACGCCGAGCAGGACGCCGAAGAGGACGGCGGGGTTGAGATAGAGCCCGAAGACGGTCGCGTCGAGTTCCCAGAGCTGGGTGATCACGAGGATGAAAAAGCCGTACACCATGCCGTTGGCGAAGCGGACGAGCGTGTCCGCGACGAGCAGCGGGCGGAGCACGTCGGGCAGTTCGGCCAGATCGCTTCGGATCTGGGAGACGCCGTCGAACGTTTTGCCGAAGGAGTCGGCGTCGGCCTCGTAGCTGACGTGCTGTACGGCCGTCGCCACGACGCCGAAGGCGACCGCGACGCCCAGCACGTACAGGAATCCGGGGAGGATGTCCGATTCGTTCCCCCCGCCGACGAGAAAGAGGAGCCCCGCCGCCAGCACCGGGCCGATCAAAAAGGCGCTCCGGCGGAACGTCTCCGTGCTGGCGAACCCGCGAGCCAGCCGGTCGTCGGGCACGCTCTGCTTGACGATCGCGAAGGTCGCGCCCAGCCCGAAGGACTTCCAGGCCTGGGCGAGGACGAGACCGACGAAGATCCACAGCCAGGGGTCGAGGACGACCGTCCCGAGATCGATGGGGCCGACGAGCGGGGCGACCAGCCAGAAGAGGAACCCGAGCGTCGAGAGGAGACCGAACAGCGTCAGGGCGTGCCGCGAACCGACGCGGTCGGAGAAGACGCCGCCGGCGTAGGGGTAGACCGCGCTGATGATATTGCCGAACGAGCCGTAGAGCCCGACGACGAACGGGGAGGCACCGAGGACGACGAGATACTCCGAGAGGTAGCGGCCGGTCATCTGGAAGCCGAGGCTGAAGGCGAACATCGCCAGCGAGAGGACCAGCACGTCTCGCTCCAGCGAGAAGAACTGCCGCACCGTCGACCGGACGCTCGGCGACTCCGTTGCCATGGTCGGGAGTTCACTCCACCGAGCCTAAACCCCTGCGAGGCGGCGACGATTTCCGGTTTGCACTCCCCTGAAAACTGTTCTCGACCGGTCGGATATATATCTCGTCGGCGCACCGGCCGACAGCCGTCGCGACCGCTATCGGGGACTCACTCGCCGCGGCGTCGCGCGGCCAGGGCGCCGACGAGAACCGCGACGAGCGCGCCCGCGACGCCGAACCCGGGGCCGAACCCGCCGGAGGTCTCGGTCGGCGTCCCGGTGGACGAGTCGGTCGCCGTCCCCGCGGCCGTCGCGGTCGACGCGCCGCCCGATCCGACGCCCTCGACGGTGGTCTCGGCCGTTCGTCCCTCGGACTCGGCGGTGATCGTGACGTTCCCGGCGCTCTCGATGGGGACGCTGAGAACGCCGTCCTCGTCTGTCTCGCCGATCGAAGTACCCGCCCGAGAGACCGACGCGTTGGCGACGGGGGCGCCGTACTCGTCGGTGACGGTCACCCGGACCGGTTCGCCGACGACCACGCGGTCGTTGTCGGCGCGGACGCCGATAGCGGGGGTCCGCTGGATGGTCGCGTTCAGCGCCGTCTCGGACTCGCGGACGCTGAGCCGCTCGGTGACCGAGTCGTAGCCCGGCTTCGTGACCGTGACTTCGTAGACGTCGTTGACGGGCATGCTCACGCTAACGGTGCCGGTCCCCTGGGTGGTCACGTCGGCGACGCCGGGGACGGTGACGTTCGCGTTCGTCACCGCCCGCGGCGGGTCGAAGTGGTCGTCGCTGACGGAGAACGTGACCAGCACCGACTCCTGGCGGATAGTCGTCCGTTCGTCGACCTGTCCGTCGACTGTCAGCGTCGTCCGGTTGCGCAGATATCCCTCTTTGAACGTGACGAGCGTGTAGTTCCCCCGCTCGATCTCGGGGGTGGTGAACCGTCCGTCGGCGGCCGTCCGCTCGTTGATCACCGGCTGGCCGTCGTGAAACATGCGGACGATCGCGTTGTCGAGCGGTCCCTCGGCCCCGGCGACGGTGACCGTCGCTCGACCCGCTCGGGCGACCTCGATCGTCACGTCCCCTCCGCTGGCGTTCTCGACGACGTAGGGCTGGTTGCGGACGTAGTGCGGGTGGTCGACGCGGACGGTCACGTCGGCTCCCTCGGCCACGTCGACGAACGCCTTTCCGTTGCCGGCCGTGGTGCGGTTGACCGGACCGCCGCCGTCCCAGGTGGCCGACAGCGACGCGTCGGAAAGGGGGTTCCCGCCCTCGTCGACGACAGTGACCGTGAGTGTGACGCCGTCCGACGACTGCGCGCCGACGCCCCCGGCGAACGACGCGCTGACGACGAACACCGCGAACACGGTCGTGACCGCCTTCGTGCGTGCCCGTGACATGGCTTGACCGTCGACTGGCCACCTCATATCTCTGTCGGCATCCCACCGTCGTCCCGTCCCGCGCGTCCGCGGGCTCGCGGCCGCCGGTCCGTCCCGCCCGACGCCCCCGCTCGGCGGCGAATCCGCGGTCAGCGGCCGCCGTCGAGGTCCGCCGCCAGCGACTCGACTTCCTCGCGGCTCGCCGTCGTCATCGATCCCGGGATCGTCCGCGCCAGCGTCGCGCTCGCGACGCCGTACGTCAGCGCCTCGCTCGCGCCCGCTCCCGAGAGGACCCGTTCGAGGAAAGCGCCCGTGAAGGCCTCGTGCTGACCCGCCGGGTCGACGGCGTCGACCTCGATCCCGTCCTGCTCGTGGATCACGCCGTCGCTACAGACCAGCGCTCCGCGTCCGCTCCGCGTGATCACGACCGTGTCGAACGACCGTTTCGAGGCGATGGCGTGCGCGAACTGTCGCGGTTCGTCGGTCCGGTCGAATATCTCCCGGGCCTGGTCCTCGTTAGCTATCAGCACGTCGACGGCGTCGAACACGCCGTCGAGCGTCTCGCGGGCCGCCTCGACCGACCAGAGTCCGGGCTGGAAGTCCAGATCCATCGCGACGAGCCCGTTGCCCGCCGCTCGGAGGACCGCCTCGGCGGTCTCGACGATGTCGCCCGACAGCGAGAGCGTGCTGCCGGCGACGAAGGTGGCGTCGGCCCGCTGGATCCGGTCCATCGGTAGCTCACCGGGCGTCACCGACGCCGCGGCGGCCCGGTCGCGATCCTGGACCAGTCGGTCGGCCCGCGGCGTCGGCGCCTGTTCGGCGAACTGCAGCCCCTGTCGGCCCGCCTCGGCCCACGAGATCGCGGTGTCGACGCCGTGGGCGTGTAGCGTCCGCTGGACGCGCCGTCCCAGCGGCGAGTCCGGCAGTTTCGACAGCCAGGTCGCGTCGGCCCCCATCGCGCTCGCCGCGACGGCGACGTTACTCTCCGTGCCCGATACCCGCATCCGCACGTCTTCGGCCGTCTCCAGTCGCTCCTCGCCGACCGGCGACAGCCGCAACGAGGTCTCGCCGAACGTCACCAGCTCTGTCATACACCGACCATGAACAGCGTCAGGTATAGTTCATTGGGGGTTCGCGGTCGCGTTCGCGACGCTGTTCGCGGTCGCGTTCGAGCGGTCGTGGACCAGAGCGACAGGCAGCCGAAAACCGCCCCGGACGCGGACTCTCAGTCCCGTCGGCCGCCGTGGCCGGGGTAGTCCCGTTCGAAGCGGGCCTCGATCTCGTCGCGGTCGAACTCGACGACGACGGGACGGCCGTGGGGGCAGGCCCACGGGTTCTCACAGTCGTCGAGCCGTTCGAGCAGATCCGTCACCGACCCCTCCGTGAGCGACGTGTTGCCGGTGATCGAGGGGTAACAAGCCAGGTCCGCCAGCAACTCGTCGGCGGCGGCCTCGACGGTCTCGGCAGCCGAGCCCTCGCCGTCGACGAACGCGGCCAGAGCGTCGCGCAACAGGTCGGGGTCGGCGGTGTCGGCCACCAGCGACGGCACCGTCCGAACCTCCACCGTCCGGTCGCCGACGCGCTCGGCGCGAAACCCCAGGGTCGCCAGCGCCTCGCCGTAGGTCTCGAACAGCTCGGCCTCCCGCGCCGTCAACGAGAGTTCGACCGGCTGGGCGAGCGCCTGCGTGGTCGTCTCGCCGGCGAACTCGGCTCGCAGTCGCTCGTAGTTGATCCGCTCGTCGGCGGCGTGCTGGTCGACCATGACCAGCCCCTCGTCGGTCTCGGCGAGGACGTACGTCCCGTGGAGCTGGCCCAGCACCCGCATCGACGGCAGCGAATCGAACGCCGACGCTTCGCCCACGGCGCCCTCGGCCGGTTCCCCGTCGCCGAGTCGCGCCTGGTCGTGGCCGCCGGCGAACTTGCGGGCGCGGTCGGTCCGGTCGCGTTCCGGCGTCGAGTCGACCGACGCGTCCGTCTCGGTGGCCGCCCCGACCGACGATTCGGCGGCGTCGGCGGTCTCCGCCGTCGCGTCCCCGTCGGTCGGGTCCACGTCCGCACTCGTGTCGCCGGTCGAGGGAGGCGCGCCCGTGCTCGCGTCTGCACCCGACGAGCCGCCGTCGTCGTCCGATTCCCTCGAAGCAGTCGTCTCCGACGGCGTCGAGCGGGGCGAGGGGGCCGACGGGTCCGAGGAGAACGTCGGTCCGGTCGTCGACGCGGTCGCCGGATCGACCGACTCGTCGGGCCCCGAGTCGCGTGATCGGGCGGTCGGCCCGTCGTCGGCCGTCGAACCCGTCGCGTCCGGGGACCCGACCCCGGAAGACGACTCGGCCGGATCGGTGTCACCGGCGTCCGTCGGTCCGGAGGCCGGTCCGGACTCGTCGTCACCGGACTCATCACGTTCGGGCGCGATCTCGGCCTGTTCGGGGGCGGACTTGCCGCGGGGGGCGCCGCTGCGGAGCAGCCCCTCGTCGAGCAGCGCGGACTCGACGGCGGCCGCGATCTGTTCGCGGACCCCTTCCTCGTCGGCGAAGCGGACTTCCAGTTTCCTGGGGTGGACGTTCACGTCCACGTCGCCGGCAGGGACGTCGAGGAAGAGGACGGCGAAAGGGTACCGATCCGGCGCGAGCTGGTGGCCGTAGGCCTCGATCACGGCGTCGCGGACCGCGCTCGCGGTGACGTACCGGCCGTTGACGTACGTCGAGCAGTACTCGCGAGTGCTCCGGGTGGTCTCGGGGTGGCTCACCAGCCCGGACACGCCGTCGAGCGGACCGTCGGGCAGGTCGTCTTCGTCGCCGCCGCTCTCGCCACTGCCTTCGCTCTCGGCCGCGACGTCGACCATCGACTGGGCGACCTCGCGGCCGTAGACGGACATGACCGCCTCGCGGCGGTCGTTCTGCCCCGTCGTCGCGAACGTCTCCCGACCGTCGTGGGTCAGCGAGACGGCGATGTCGGGATTGGCGAGCGCGTAGCTCGTGACGACGGTGTTGACGTGGGCGAACTCCGTGCCGTCCTGCTTGAGGTACTTCCGGCGGGCGGGGACGTTGTAAAAGAGGTCGTCGACCTCGATGGTGGTCCCTTCCGGGCAGCCGGCGGGCTCGACGCTCGTCACCTCGCCGCCCTCGACGGTGAGTTTCGTCCCGCGGTGGCTGTCCACGTCGCGGTCGCTCCGGGGGCGGGTCGTGATCGTCAGCCGCGAGACGGCGCCGACGGCGTGGAGCGCCTCGCCGCGGAAGCCCAGCGTCCCGACGCCCGATTCGAGGTCGTCGATGTCGCGGATCTTGGAGGTAGTGTGTTCCTCGACGGCGCGCGTGACCTCGGTCTCGGTCATGCCGATGCCGTCGTCGGCGACGGTAATGCCGTCCTTGCCGCCGCGCTCGACGGTCACGTCGACGCGGGTGGCCTCGGCGTCGAGGCTGTTCTCGACGAGTTCCTTCACGACCGACGAGGGGCGCTCGACCACCTCGCCCGCGGCGATGCGCTCGACGGTCGCCTCGTCGAGCCGGCGTATGTCGACCATCACCACCCCGTCCGGGCGGGCCCCTCAAAACAGTCCCGGAGCGCGGGCCGGAGCGCAGTCGGGGGGCGGACTCGACCGCCCGGCCGATCACTCGCCGTCGGCGTCCTCGGTCTCGGCAGCCCACTCGGCGGCCTCGTGGTTCGCGACCGCGCGCTCGACGGCCGATTCGAGCGACTTGAAGTGCATCTCCTCGACGGCGCCGTCGGGGGTGTACCAGCAGAAGTCGTCGTGTTCCTCGCCCAGTTCCACGTCGCGGCTGCGGGCCTGGACGCGATAGAGAACCGCGTACACCGGCTCGTCGCCGCTGCCCCAGATGTCGGTCACCGTCTTGACCGGCTCCTCGACGGTCGTGTGGAGGCCCACCCGCTCGTAGAGCGTCCGCCGGAGCGCCGCCTCGGGGTCCGACTCCGCCTCGATCCGTCCCCCCGGGAACGTCCACGGACGCAGACCGTTCGTCACGAGCAACACGTCACCGCCCGGACCGAAGACGATCCCCCGCTGGGTCACGTGTCCCCTGAAATACGATTCGCCCATGGCATGGGGATTTCGTCGGACCACCGTCAACGTTTCCCTCGACCCTATCGCCGACCCAGACCGTCCGCCCGCCCCACCGCCGCTACCGACCTCGAGCCACCCGCAAAAAACATACGATATTGAATGATTTGTCCGAACAATATAAAAATTGTTACTTCTTCGAGCGGGTAGTATCGCGGTCGGTGGACCGGTGACCAGAACCCGTCGGTCTGTTCGCTCGGAGAGGCAGCTATTGACGAGGATTCGCCCGTCTGGACATCGGGCTCGTCGGGCTCGGCGAACACAGGGAGACCCACGCGGAGTTTCCGGAGGAGCTGGGGCACACGGTCCACGCGGTAGACCTGTACCCACGGGCGAAAGAGCGGTTTCGCGACCGCTGCGACGCGACGATGTACGAGGGTCTGACGAGCTGTTCGCGGTCGGGATAGACGCGGCGACCATCTCGACGCCGAACGAGCTCCACGTTGCCGCGGTGCCGGAGGCCTTCGACACCGGGCTGGACCTACTGGTCGAGAAGCCGCTGGCGGACGACCGCTCGGGCGAGGTGTTCGGTGTCACCAGCGCCGCCGGCCCGCTCGACCGTACGCCCGACGAACGGTTCCGCTCGGAGGTCCCCTGGCGGCTCCACGACGTCGTCGGCGCCGTCGGGTTCGACACCGTCGACTCCGAGCGGTCCGACGCGCCCCGACCGCGCTCTCGACCGGGCGACCCAGGTGTGACCGGTCCCGCGGACGTGCGCCGAGTGCCGACCGGACTTCGCTGGCTCCGTGACCGCCCCCTCCCGTCGGTCTACTCCGTATCTCGAGCAGAGTTACCAGAAGTTAATAAATAATTTAAATCTGACTGTTCCGGTCGCTGTCTCGTCGGACGAACGCGGTCCTCGCCACGAGTCGAATGGGGAGAGTGGGTGGGCAGGCGTAGGTGGAGCGGTGCCGGTAGATGTGGGGTGAACCGGCGTCGGAGGTGGAGTGAATCATCGAAACGCCGCTCTGACAGTGGGTCCGGGTGGTGCCTGCCACTGCCGGTACTCCTACCCACACGTATACCGTTGCCTTCGGCGGAGTCACCGTTCGGGAGTGGCTCCGACGCGTTCGGTCGCCGGTCGACACGCGACTCGGGGGTCCGGAGGCGCGACGTTCGACGGACCGTCGGCCGAAGCTGTCGCCGACAGACGCTACTCTCCGTCCGAGCGGACGAACGTCACCGGGGAGGCGGCATCGAGCATCACGGACTGTGCGGTCGACCCGAAGACCGCCTTTCCGGTCGGACTCCGCTTTCGACCGCCGATGACGATGCGGTCAGCGGCGATCTCTTCGGCGACTTTGTTGATCCAGGTGCTGGGCTCTCCGACTTCACCGCGGACTTCGTAGTCCACGCCGGCGTCTTCGAATCCATTCCCGACCTGTCTGACCGACGCGAGTCGCTGCGCGACCGCGTCCGGGCCGGGGCTTTCGACGTCCGTGTCGAAGTCCAACCGTTCGGCGGCGTCCGCTAGCTCCGCGTCGGTGAACACGTGCAGAACGGTAACGGCCGCTCCGACCGGCTCGGTGACTTTGGTCGTCTCTTCGACGAAACGCTCGATGCGACCGCCGTCCTCTTCGCCCACGGCGAGCAGTAGTGTTTCGATCGCCATCGTGGCCGTACGATCTTCACAATCACACAGAAGCAGTCGGGTGGGATCCGTCGTCGGCGTCGACGTCTCCCGGTCGGATGGGGATCCAGTTTGAACGCGTCGAAAGGAACCGTTATAGGTGCGCGAACGTAGTGGAAGGCTATGCCCGAAACAGTAGTCGTTACCGGTGCGCTCGGAGGCTCTGGGAGCTGGATCGTCGACGACCTGCGGAACGAGTACGAGGTAGTCGCGGTCGACCTGACGCTCCCGGAACGGATGGACGTGGACGGCGTCGACTTTCGTTCCGTCGACCTCACCGAACAGGGGCCAGCCTGGGAGACGATACTCGACGCCGACCCGACGGCGGTCGTGCACTTCGGCAACATTCCCCACGAAGCGGACCACGCAGGCGGGGACGTCTACGAGAACAACGCGACGAGTACGTTCCACACCCTCGAGGCGGCGGGACGCGCTGGCGCCGACGTCGTCTGGGCCTCCAGCGAGACGGTCTACGGGACCCACTGGCCCGAACCCGAACTCCCGGAGCGATTCCCGGTCGACGAGGACCACCCGCCTCGTCCCTGGAACGGGTACGAGACCTCGAAGCTGGCGGGCGAGGCGGCGGCCGAACGCGTGGTCAACGCGTTCGACGTGTCGGTCGCCTCGATCCGACCGTCGTGGATCCAGTACCCGGGTCGATACGAGATCACGCCGATCCGTGAGGCGTTCGACCTCGAGAGCGCCGGCCGCTTCGGCAACTTCTGGTCGTACGTCGACATCCGCGACGTCGTCTCGCTCGTGAGGGCAGCGCTCGAGACGGACTTCGAGGGCCACGAGGTGTTCAACGCCTTCGCCGGGGACAACTTCCTCGGCGTCGACACGGCGACGGCGGTCGAGGCGGGCTACGGCGGCCTCCCAGACGACTGCGACCTCACCGGCGAGGAGTCGGCCTACTCGACGGCCAAGGCGGAGTCGACGCTCGGCTGGGAAGCGACGCACTCCTGGAAGACGGCGGAATCGGAGTCGGTCGACGGTCCCGAGTTCGTCTGAGCGGGCGTCGGCGCCGGCGGTTCAGTGCAGGCCGCCGAGCGTCTGGATGCCGTCGACCCGGTCCAGTTCGTGGCCGGCCAGGTCGAGGTCCAGCGCGCCGAGGTTCTCTTCGAGCTGGGCGACGGTGCTGCAGCCGACGACCGGGACCGTCGGCGGGTCGCGTTGGGTCATCCACGCGAGGACGACCTGATTGCCCGAGACGCCGTGGCGGTCGGCGATGGCCTCGACGGCGTCCATCTTCAGGCGGTTCTCCGTTGTGACGTACCGCTCGGGGATGCGGCGGTCGTCGCGGCCGTAACAGCCCTGAAGTAACGGAGAGTACGGGAGCATCGTCAGCCCCTCGTCGTCGCAGTAGCTGACGAGTTCGTCCGTCGCCGGCCGCTGGCGATCGAAGTCCGAGTATCGGTGGGGGACGAGATACGAGAAGCGCGGCTGGGTGCAGCTAAACGGTGTGAGACCTCGCTCCTCGGCGATCGTGTTGGCGCGCGCGAGCCGCCAACCGTAGTAGTTGCTGGCGCCGATATGACGGACTGTGCCCGACTCGACGAGGCGGTCGAACGCCGCCATCGTCTCCGCGAGCGGGGTGTCCCTGTCGTCGACGTGGGCGTACAGCAGGTCCACGTAGTCGGTCCCGAGACGGTCGAGGCTCTTCTCGACTTCCCGCTCGATCAGGTCGGGGTCGAGCGACTGGGGGACGTCGCCGTACTCGAATCCGACCTTCGTCGCCAGGAACAGCTCCTCGCGGTTGCTTCGTCGGGCCATCCAGTCGCCGAGGAACGGCTCGCTCTCCGGCTCGCCGTAGCCGTCGACCCACGTCGCGTAGATGTTCGCCGTATCGAGGAATCGTCCGCCGGCCTCGTAGTATCGGTCGAGGATCGCTCGTGAGGTCTCGGGGTCGGTCTCGCTGCCGAAGTACATCGTACCGAGACAGAGCGGGCTGACCCGCTCGCCGGTCGTACCGAGTGGGACCGCATCCATACAGCCACTGCCGCCGCCGAGCTGATAAACGCTCGGAAACCGGTGATCTCGGGCGTCGCCGGCGCGGTGCCAGACTCGCGTCACACCGGGCTCGCGTGTGTCTCCTTCGCCGTCGTAAGGTACATCCCGTGGACGGAGTGCCGCGCGCAGCACCCTGCTCACGGACTGGCGCGTGGGCCTGTTCGTCGCTCGCTCTCGTGTGAGCTGGAACTGGACGGTTGGCCTGTGGCGGTCGTCGACGGACCGCGTCCGGGGGCGACTGCGCCGGGATCGGGGGATCGGTGCGTCAGTCGACGGACATCGCTGCGACGGTCGCCGGTTCGAGTTCGGCGGTAACGGTCCCGTCGCCGTCGACGCTCACGTCGAGGTCGGCGGCGGCGAACTCGCCGGCGTTGTCGGCGTCGACGACCAGATCCGGCTCCTGACCCTCGAAGAGGACGGCGGCGTCGACGTCGTCGCCGGTCGCGTCCTCGACGGTGAACTCGACGGTGTGGGCCGCGCGGGTGTCGAGGTTGGTCGCGGTGACGTACACTTCGCCGTCGTCGGCGACCGAGGCGGAAGCGCCGACCAGCGGCAGCTCCTCGTCGTCGACCTCGCGGGTCGGCGTCTCGATCGAGGTGGTGACTGCCTCGTTGCCCTTGTGCGGGGCGTAGAGGTCGTAGACGCGGTAGGTCGGCCGCTTGAACGCGTCGTCGCCGTCGGTCTCGACGAGACACTGGAGGACGTTGACGGTCTGGGCGATGTTGGACATCGTCATCACGTCGGCGTGGTCGTTGAAGATGTCGAGCACCGCGGCGGCCGACAGCGCGTCGAGGACGGTGCCAGGCTGTTCGAGGCCGGTCGCGGGGTCGGCCTCCGTGTGCCAGGCACCCCACTCGTCGACGATGACACCCACGTTTCGGGTCGAGGCGGTCGCCTCGATGGTCCCGGCGATGCGTTCGACGTGGTCGTCGAGCGCGAGTGCGCCCGCGAGGAACTCGTCGTAGTCGTCGGCGTCGCCGTCGAGGATCGACATCGTCCGGCCGTAGTAGTGATGCAGCGTCAGGTGGTCCATCTGCATGTCCGACAGCCAGATACCGTCGGTCATGTCCTCCATGAATCGGCGGTTCCACTCGTGGTTCGAGAAGCCACAGCCGATGAGTTCGAGGTCGTCGTCGAGCATCTGACCGTCCATCGAGCCGATATACGTGGCGAACTGACGATATTCGCCGGCGTACTGTTCGGGCCCCATGTTGCCGCCACACCCCCAGTTCTCGTTGCCGATACCCCAGTAACGCACGCCGTATGGGTCCTCGTGGCCGTTGGCGCGCCGGCGGTCGGCGAGTTCGGTATCGCCGTCGTAGTTGCAGTACTCGACCCAGTCGGTGGCCTCCTGTGGGTCACCGGAGCCGACGTTCACGGCCAGGTACGGTTCGGCGCCGACGCGCTCACAGAGCCCCAGAAACTCGTCGGTCCCGAAGCGATTCGACTCCTCGGGGATCATCTCGCGGCCCTGGCCCCAGAAGAGGTTCCGGCGGCGCGGGCGGTCCTCGGCGGGGCCGACCCCGTCTTCCCACTGGTAGTCGTCGGCGAAACAGCCGCCGGGCCAGCGCAAGACCGGCATCTCCAGGTCGTCGAGCAGGGCCACCACGTCCTCGCGGAAGCCCTCGGCCTCGACGGAGTCGTCCGTGTAGATACCGTCGTAGATACACCGGCCGAGGTGTTCGGCGAAGTGTCCGTGGAGTTCGGGTTCGATGCGGTCGATACCGGCCTCTGTGTGGACCGTAACGTGGGCGTTTGGCATACGATCGAACCCTATTCGATAGCGGTATGATAAAACGATCGGTCGGTCGACCCGATCCGACGGCCCCGGCGACGACGCACCTCTCCTCGGGTCGAACGGCTCCGTCAGAGCCAGGGGCTTCCCACGGCCGTCGTGTGTCTGCCGAGCGAGGGGCGAACCCGGGCCGGCCGCTTACAGCTGTTCGACGGTGTTGGTGAGGACGCCGATGTCCTCGATCTCGATGTGGATCACGTCGTCTTCCTCGAGAGACACGTCGTCCGGGACCATGATCGACGTGCCCGTCAGCAGGACGCTCGCTTCGGGGACCTCGTTGTAGCGGGTGTAGTAGTCGACCAGTTCCTCGCAGGTCCGGACCAGCTCGGCGGTCGAGGTCCCCTCCTCGAAGACCGTCTCGCCGTCGCGCTCGATCGACATGTGCATTTCCAGGTCGAGCGGGTCACCGACCGTCTCGCTGGTGGCGATGCAAGGGCCGATGGCGCAGTTCTTGGCGTATATCTTGCTCTGTGGTAGATAGAGCAGGTTCTCGCGCTCGATCGAGCGGCTACACATGTCGTTGCCGATCGTGAACCCGACGATCTCCTCGTCGTAGAGGACGATCGTCATCTCCGGTTCGGGGGCGTCCCAGTCGGAGTCGCCGCGGATCCCGACGCGGTCGTTCGGACCGACGGTCCGACTCGGGGTCGCCTTGAAGTACACTTCCGGGCGGTCGCCCTCGTACGCCTCCAGATAGGACTCGGCGAGTCCCCCCTCTTCCTGGCGGGCCTCCTGGCTGATTGAGTAGGTGACACCGGCCGCCCAGACCTCCTCGGGGTCGATCGGGCGAACGAGGTCGTCCTCGACCGACTCGAGTTCGACCGCCGGTGCCTCGTCGATCAGCCCGCGCGCCACGTCGTCGATCGTCCCGTCGGTCAGCGACGCGGCCGAGGCGAGTTCGAGAAACGACGTCGGTTCGGCCTCCGTCCCCGAGAGGTCGTACGCGGCCGAGTCGTCCGCTGCGATCAGTGAGATGGAGCCGCCGTCGTCACTGCGATAGTAACGCATACTGCCCCATCGTGAGTTAGTCGTTATAAAGATTGTTATCGAACTGGCATCACGTCCGACGCGTCGACACGACGGACTCTGTCGACCGCTACCGGCGACCCGCCCCGTCGTAGCCGCCGACCAGTGCGGTGAGACTCTCAGGTAGCCATGCGTTCCGACGATCTCGGACGGGCGTGCGACGGCCTCGCACGCGACGGTCGAGTCGCTCAGGTGTGCTGGAGGTTGACTTCGATGATGTTGGCGGTGCTGAGCACCTCCGAAGGGAGCACCTCCTCGAAGCGCTGGCCGTTCATCCGGCTCTTCGGCGCGGAGACGCTAACGGCGCCGACGACGCTGTCTTCGGTCGTGATGGGTGCGGCGACACACCGGACGCCGTCGACGCGTTCCTCGTCGTCGACGGCGTAGCCGCGCTCGCGGATCGCCGCCAGCTCCGCGTCCAGCGTCTCACGGTCGGTGATCGTCTCGGTCGTCACCGGTTCGAGGCCGTGCTCCTCGACGACGGCGTCGCGCTTCTCCGGCGACAGCTCCGCGAGGATCGCTTTCCCCATCGCCGTCGTGTGGAGGTCGACCTCCATCCCCTCGTAGGTGTCCAGATACACCGACTGCGAGCCCTTGACCTTGTAGAGGAAGACCCCCCGGCCGTTCTCCTCGACCATCAGATTCGCGTGCTCGCCGGTGTCGCTCGCCAGCTCGCGGACTTCTCCTTCGGCGATCTTGAACAGCTGCGATTGCGCGCGTGCCCGGCCCCCGAGGTTGAGAAAGCGGACGCTCACGCGGAATTCCCGCCCGTCCTTGACGAGGTAGCCCGCGTCCGTGAGCGTCTTCAGGTGGTCGTGGACCGTGCTCTGGGGCTTCTCGAACTGCTCGACGACTTCCGATAGCGTCGCACCGCCCATTCCGTGGACCGCCTCGACGATATCGAGGCTCGTCGCGGTCGATTTGATAGGCGGGTCGCGTTCGGCGTGCATATCGGTCGTAAGGAACCGATCGCTCATTAATCGTCCGGCATCGTCGGACGAGTCGCGAGCCGTGGTGACGCACCACGGACCGGTGGATTTAAGATATTTCTCGGGCGCGATAGAGTCATGTCGGACGTAGAAATCACCGACGTCGAGACGTACCTCGTAGCCAACCCCTGGAAGCCGTGGGTGTTCGTCCAGCTGGAGACGGACGCCGGCGTCACGGGTCTGGCCGAGGCGACGACACACGACAAGCCCCGCACCGTCGCGGCGGCCATCGAAGAGATGTCGGACTTCTTCATCGGCCGCGACCCCTTCGACACGGAGTCGCTCTGGCTGGAGATGTACCGCGACGAGTGGTTCTCGAAGAACGTCATCAACACGACGGTCGTCTCGGCGGTCGACATGGCCTGCTGGGACATCAAGGGCAAAGTGCTCGACCAGCCGGTCTACGACCTGCTGGGCGGGCCGGTCCACGGCAAAGAGCTGCGCGCCTACGCCAACGGCTGGTACACCGAGGCCGACGGCGAGCCCGAAGGGTTCGCTCGCGCTGCCGAGGCCGTCGTCGACGACGGCTACGACGCGATGAAGTTCGACCCGTTCGGGACCGCCTGGCAGTCGATGACCACCGAGGAGAAGAACCACGCCGTCGACATCGTCGGCGCCGTCCGCGAGGCCGTCGGCCCGGACGTCGAACTGCTCATCGAGTGCCACGGTCGCTTCTCGGCCGCCCAGGCCGTCGATATCGCGAAGAAGTTAGACCAGTTCGACCCGGCCTGGTACGAGGAGCCGTGCCCGCCGGACTCGATCAACAGCCTCGCGGAGGTCGCCCGGAAGTCCCCCATCCCGGTCGTCACCGGCGAGCGCCACATGACCAAATACGACTTCTACGAGCTGGTCACGCGCACGGACATCGACGTGTTCCAGCCCGACCTGATGAACACGGGCGGCATCACCGAGGGCAAGAAGATCGCCGGCCTCGCGGAGGCCGACCACGTCGACATCGCCCCGCACAACCCGCAGGGGCCGGTGGCCGGCGCCATCTACTCGCACTTCTGCACCTCGATCCCGAACTTCCGTATCCAGGAGATGTTCCAGACCTACGACGAGCCGTGGGTCGACGAACTGCTGACGGACCCGCTGACGGTCGAGGACGGCTACGTCCAGGTCCCGGAGGGTCCCGGCTTCGGTATCGAACTCGACATGGACGTCGTCGAGGAGCACGAGTACACCGAGGACGCGGTTCACACCATCGACCTCTGGGAAGAGGACTGGGAGAAGCGCGCCGACGAGCTGCGGTAACGGCGCGATAGCGACCGAACGCGGCTTTTTTCAGGAGAGATCGACCGTCTCGCCCGACTCGGCGGCCTCGTGGATCGCGGCGATCGCCTTCATGTCCGCGAGTCCGTGTTCGCCGTCGGCGTACAGCGGCTCGTCGGCGAGCACTCGCTGGGCGAAGTACTCGAACTCCTCGGCCATCTGGTCGACGCCCTCGGTGTCGAACTCGACCGTCTCGCCGTCGCGCTCGACGGTCAGCTGGGTCTCCATGTGGAAGGCCGGTTCGAGGACGACCCGCCCCTCGGTGCCGACGACCTCCAGGCGCGTGTGGTCGGCACCGCGCTGAGACGAGGAGCAGGCGGCGTGGGTACCGTCGTCGAAGACCACGGAGAACGTCGCCACCTGGTCGGGCACGTCGGCGAAGGCCTCGTGGGTGGAATCCATCGTCGACTGGACGCGGACGGGGTCGGCGTCGAGGAGGAACCGCGCGGTGTTGAGCGGGTAGATACCCAGGTCCATCACGGAGGTGCCGTAGCCCGTCAGGTCGGGGTTCAGCCGCCACTGGTCGGGGTCGTCGATCATCTCGAGGAGCGGCTGGGAGTTCTCGCCGTGGACGAGGACGGGCTCGCCGACGACGCCGTCGCGGATCAGTTCGCGGGCCCGGCGGACCGCGGGCTCGGTCTGCATCCGGTAGGCGACCATCAGTGGCACGTCCGCGTCGTCGCAGGCGTCGACGAGTCGTTCGGCCCGCTCGACGGTCGCCTCCATCGGCTTCTCACAGAGCACGGCCTTCCCGTGCTCGGCGGCCGCCTCGACGTGTTCGAGGTGGGTCGCGTTGGGCGTGCAGACGTAGACGGCGTCGTAAGCGTCGAGCGCCTCGCCGTCGGCGAACTCCTCGTAGGTCAACCCGTGCTCGACGGTCTCGTACTCGCGGCGGACGCGGCCGGTCTTCTCGTTCGAACTACTGACGACGGTCGTCGTCACACAGCCCTCGGTCGTCTCGATCGCGGGCAGGACGAACTCCGTCGTCCACCACCCGATGCCGACGAGCGCGAATCGCAGTCGTTCGTCCGTCCCCGTACGCCAGTCTCTCGGCTCGTAGTCGAAGAGCGAACTCGACATGGTACCCGAGCATCCCACCCGAGTCAGTATAACTGTGTCCCTCCTCGCTCGGCCGTCGATTCCGCCAGATCGTCCGGTAATATCGGAAATTTTGATTCGACCCCACGACACGGATCGCGATATTACACGAATAAAACTGTAATCATAGAGTGGTTTCCGGCTAGTACGGACGGGTCCGAGCGTGAACCCCGCGCTCTCGACTCGCCGTGTGGTGACCTGTTTCGAGAGTCCCGGCGGTCGGCGCATCGGTGGTGTCCCGGAGCGTCGGCGGGACGTACGGGGACCGGTACACACCAGAGTTCCCGAATCATCGCCGTACGTGGCAACTAGAGCTACTTCCGGTTATATCGGACGGTCGTCCCCGGGCGGAACGGCGCGCGGGCCGTCGGCGGTTCACCTCGGTGTCTCGTATTCTGAAGCGACGTGCGTCCCCGTCGCGAGAGCACGGTCGACGAGTCCCGGAGGATTACAGCGATAGCATTGGAATTTTACCGTCGAACGCCGTCAGACACTCGCGCGCGGTCAGTTCGGACTGGATCGGCGCGAGTGGTTCCGGCTTACATCTCACAGTACGAGACAGGCCGCGGTCGGCCCGACACCGCAGCCTCCCGACGGCCCCGTCAGGCACCCCGTCGCACGCGACGGCCAGACCGCCACCCGGGCACGGTCGGCCCCACTCTCGACGCGCCCAGAACCAGATCCCGAACCGCTGCTCGTCACCGTCTCCGATCGTCGTGACGACCGATCAAATTTGTGTTACGTCGAGAGAGTGGTTTCACGAACGTCACAACTGGGCCGTTTCCGAAGCGAATCGATTATCGGGTTCAGATCGGTTCTCGGTGCTGTTTTGCCGATTTCGACGGGATCCTCCGGTTCGGGGACCTTCGATCGGATCGGAGGTTTCGAGACGGATCTCGACCCGTTTCCGGCCGTATAACTGCCTGTAGCGTTTCGAGACGAGTTCTGTTCGAACACCCGAGTAAATATTAGTGTCATGTGTTGATATCCGATACGATTCGAGTTCGTCCTCGATGTGGATCAGCCGCCGTAGTCGCGGCCGGCGGCGGCGGTACCGATGTCGCGTTCCTCGGCGTCGATCCCCAGTTCGTCGAGGGCGGCGCGCATGTGTTTCGAGGCGACGAACTCGGCGCCGTCGTCGACGCGGTTGGCGTGGGCGCGGGCGAGCACCTCGCCGCGGCGGTCGTCGGGGATCGCGAACTTGTCGGCGACGAGTTCGACGGTCAGACCGTTGTTGTCCTCGGTGTACAGCGCGTGGAAGGCGCCGCGGTCGTACTCGTCGGCGGGGTAGCCCGCCTCGCGGAGGCCCTCCCGGATATCGGCGACGCGGCGGTGGTCGATCCGGTAGGCGACGTGGTGGACGTCGCCGCGGTCGGGTTCGAGGTCGTCGGTCGACTCGCGCTCGTCGGAGACGAACGCCGTGAGCAGGCGACCGTCCCCGGTGTCGAAGTAGAGGTGAGTCAGTTCGCTGCGGTCGAGGTTGGGCTGGCGGAGCACGAGCGGCATGCCGAGTACGTCGCGGTAGAACTCGACGGTGTCTTCGACGCTCGTCCCCTCGATGGTGATGTGGTCGGTGCCCCGAACGCCGACGACGCTGTTGGGTCTGTCGGCGTTCACGGGCGGCTCTGCGGTGTCGGTCACGACGTACGAGGCTACGGGTGAGTCGTCAAATACCTTCGGAACGCCCGTCGGTCGAGCGGGCCGGGTCGCGCGGGACCGGTTCAGCCCTCGCCTGCGAACCGCTCGAAATCCTCGACGACGACGGCGACCGCCTCCCGCTCGGGTACGTCGCGGACCGCGTAGGCCGTCGGGTAGTTGCCCGCGCTCCGGTAGGTGTCGGGCTGTGCGATGGCTCGACGATCTGTTCCGGTGTGATCCCGGAGGAACGCTCGCGTGAGCATCGGTTCGACGAACGAGAGCTCGCCGACGCCGTCGCCGCCGTCGGCGACTCCCCAGATGAGCGTGTTCGTGAACGACCCGCCGTCGTGCTCGGGCGCGCTCGGGTCGAACAGGTGCTCGCCCATGTCTGTGACGACCCGCGCGGACTCGTTCGGCGGTCGGGCGTACCCCTCCGGCACGTACCGGTCGGGAAGCGAGTACTCCGGAGCTCGGGGGCCAGCGATCGCGTCGACCGCCTCGGGCGGACGCATGTGGAAGTGGACGTCGAAGTGGGGCACCGTCCAGACGCCCTCCGGCGGGTGGCCGCCGGGGTTCCAGTTGAACCCGAGGAAGGTGATCGGCGTATCCGGAACCCGCGGGAACGGCACGAAAAACTGCAGCGACCACTTCGTGTGAATCTCCGCCGCGCCCCCCGCCGGACCGTACTTGTCCGGGAACTCGTCTTCGCCGGCGGCTTCGAGCGACTTCGCGGAGGGGAGCCCCTGAAGCGCGTCCCGGTCCAGCAGGACCCCGTGCGAGTCCGTGCCTCCCGACGGACCGGCCGTCGTGAACGGCCGGACTGCCCCATCGCCCACCGTCACCCGGTCGCCCCACTCGGTCCGTCCCTCCGGCGGGAACGGACGATCGGCCGTCGCCGCGGGCGTTTCACCTCCGTTCGACGCCGACCGTGTCTGGGCGCTCGGCTCCGTGTCCGCGTCGCTCGACGGTGTCTCGCCGGTGCAACCGGCGGTCAGCGCGGCCGTCCCGACCGCGCCTACCCGCCGAAGGATCCCGCGTCTGGTCCGCTCGTATGCCGCGTCGGTGTCGTTCGTCATCGTGTACCACTCCGTCGGACGCTACGAGCGAGAGATATAAATTCGCTGTCGTGACGTGGTCGTCGAGGGTGTCGTCGAGCCACGGGACTTAACCGCGGATCCGCACAACGTGGAGGTATGACCGCCGATCTCCAGGGGAGCCACCGACAGTTCGCGTTCGACTACGAGCCCGGCGAGATCCGGTGTCGCCGGGGCGCGGTGGGTGATCTGGGCGACCTGCTCGCCGCTCGCGACTGCGACGACGCGCTCGTGGTCACCGGCTCGAACGTCGGCGCCAACCACGACGTGATGGATCCCGTCGAGGCCGGCCTCGGCGGCCGCCTCGCGGGCGTCTTCGACGAGACGACGCCCGAGAAGTATCTGAAGACCGGACTCGACGCGGCCGAACGCGTCCGCCGAGACGGTATCGACGCCCTCGTCGCGGTCGGAAGCGGGAGCAGTCTCGACGTGGCGAAGGTCGCCAGCGCGCTCTCGACCCACGACGACCTCCGAGCGGCCGCCGAGGGAGCGGTCGAGTCAGGCGGGGTCCCCGTCGCCGAGGACGGCGAGCCGACACCGATCGTCGCCGTGCCGACGACGCTGGCGGGCGCGGATCTATCGGTCATCGCGGGCGTGAGCCTCTCGCTCGATCCCGGGAGCGTCGACGGCGAGGTCCCGAGCGGTTCGGTCGGCGACCGGCGGCTGATGCCGGCGGCGCTGGTCTACGACCTCGCGCTGTTCGAGACGACGCCGAAGGGCGTGCTGTGTGCCTCGGCGATGAACGGCTTCGACAAGGCCGTCGAGTGCCTCTACTCCCCGTATCGCACGCCCGTCACCGACGGGACCGCGATGCGCGCCCTGTCACTCATGCAGTCGGGGTTCGACACGCTGCCCGACGACGACATGGACGAGGACGACCTCTACGACGCGGTCGCGGGCGTCGTCGTCGCGCAGTACGGCATCTCGACGCCGGAGGTGTACCGGGCCTCGGTCATCCACGCGTTCGGCCACGGCTTCTCCCACGACTACGACGTCCACCAGGGCACCGTCCACGGCATCCTCGCGCCGCACGTCCTCCGGTACGTCTTCGACGAGGTGGACGGCCGCCGCGGGCTGCTCGCCGAGGCGTTCGGCGTCGACGACGAGGTGGCCACCGACGAGGACGTCGCCGAAAGCGTGGTCGGCGCGGTCGCCGGCGTCAGCGACGACCTGGAGCTTCCCGACCGGCTGCGCGAACTCGACGGGCTCGCCCGCGAGGACTTTCCCGCCGTCGCCGCCGAGATCCGCGACGACGGTCTGATGGACGCCGCTCCGGAGGGGCTTGATCCCACGACCGAGGACGTCGCGGCGGTCCTCGACGACGCCTGGTGACAAGGGGTGGTGGCGCGTGCCGTCGCGCGCTCTCGTGCGCGCGACGAAACCACGCGAGGGATGAGCACCGCACGCCGCAGGCGCGCGGAGCGCAATCGGTTGGGGAGGAGTGTGGCCGTTTGCGGTGTTGTGCGGAGCGGTCGGGGCTCCTGGCGGACTGAACGGGCGAGGCGCGCTCGCGTTCGTGGAGGCGTCTGAGCGGGCACTACCCGAGCGAAGCGAGGGTATCCCGCTCAGCGACCGCGAGCGGGTCGAGGGCGTTCAGCGGAGTTCACCGCCTACTCCACGAAGGGGCCGCGCTGGACGATGGGCTCGCCGTGGGGCTGGCCGGCGATTACGGCCAGTCGGACACCGTCGTCGCTCTCGACGGTCACCCTCGTCCCCTCCTCGATCCCCTTGAGCGCCGCGAACTCCTCGATACCGAAGGCCTCGCCGTCGACGGTTCCCGACCCTTCGACCCCGTACAGGAAGCCCGACCAGCCGGCGGGCGGGTCCCAAGTCCAGGACCCTTCGACCGTCACGTCGAGGTAGGTCACGTCGGTCGCCACCTCGATAGGCGAGCCCTCGCCGACGACGGTCGTCAGCGTCGCGTCCCCGGCGTCTTCGGTCGGCAACTCGTCGGCGCTCACGTTCGCGAAACCGGGGTCGTCGTCCTTCCGGTCGCGGGGGAGGTTCACCCAGAGCTGGAGGCCGTTACACGGTGCGCCGTCCGCGGGGAGTTCGGAGTGTTCGATGCCGCTGCCGGTCGTGATCCGCATCGCGTCGCCCGGGTAAGCGGTGTGGGACTCACCTAGCGAGTCCTCGTGGACCATCCCCCCCTCGATCATGTACGAGACGATCTCGAATCCTCGATGCGGGTGGGTGTCGAATCCCTGGTCCGCGGCGATAAAGAAGCGCTCGAAGACGACGAACGGGTCCAGATGGTCCCGCCGTGGCGTCGGCATCACTCGATTCCCGCGCATCCCGCCCGGATGCGTGATATCCGTCGCGGTCTGTACCTCGACGCCGTCGCCCGTCCGCTCGTTCGGTCCCATTTACCGCCTGGTAAAGTCCGAGTGAACTAATACTCGGCGGTCGGCGACGACCGCTAGAAGTATAATCGATCGATAAAGAATCAAAGACTATCGAAATTATGTCGTTAGTTCACACCCTCGTCGACCACCTCCCGTGTCGTCGATCGGTCACTGCCCCGACGTTTGTCGCCGGAGGAGAGCAGTACTTATACGCAGGAATGTTTTAGGCTAGCCTAAAATGTCGGACCACGCCGACCAACTCGTTGGCACGCTGTTTCGCATTCTCTCCGAAGAGGGCCACAGAGAGGCCAGACAGGCGCTTTTGAACACGTATCGATCGCGAGCGACTGCCGAGCGAACCGAACTCACCGAAGGTCTCTTTTCGGAACTCGTCACTGTCCTGGACGAGCAGGTGGATACCCAGACCGAAGTCGACGTCCTCGCGACAGCCGTCGAGCGGCTTCTCGACCGGTTTTCGGCCGTCGTCAGGGTCGCTCCCGTGGCCGTTCTCGTCGTCGACGACGACAGTCGCATCCAGGTCTGGAACGACGGCGCCGAACGGATACTCGGATGGGCCGGCGCGGAGATGCGTGGCCGAACGTACCCCCACGGACTGACGGAGTCACCGGAGACGGCCCGGGAACTGTGCCGTCACCTCCGTGACGGCGAGCGGCTCCAGGGCATCGAAGCCCGACACGCCCACGAGAACGGGTCCGTGCTCGACGTACGAGTCTGGGCCGCCCCCCTCCAGACGGACGGCCAGGGATTCGGCGGCGCAGTCTTCGTCGTGAGCGACATTACTCGACGGAAGCAGCGCGAGCAGCGTCTCGCCGTCCTCAACCGTGTATTGCGCCACAATATCCGAAACGACGTGACGATCGTCCGGGGTCACCTCGACATGCTCGCAGACGAGCGACCGGCGGACGACGAACACGTCGGGACGATACGCGAGCGACTGTCGAACATCGTCGAGTTGAGCCGGGCGGCACGGAACATCGAACAGCTCGGAGACGAGGAGGCGGAACGGACACCGGTCGACCTCGGTGCAGTGCTGCCGGAGCGGGTTCGACGACTCCAGTCCCAACCACGGGAGATCACCGTCTCGAGTGAGATTCCCGACTCGCTCACCGTCGTCGCTCACGAACTGTTCCCGTACGCGGTCGACAACGTCCTCGAAAACGCCGTCGAGCACAACAGTACGGACACGCCCAGGGTCGAAGTCTCGGTGGAATCGGACGCTTCCCGAAACCACGTCGTGGTGGCCGTCGCGGACAACGGTCCCGGGCTCCCCCCGACCGAACAGGAGGTCCTCACGTCCCAAACCGAAACACCGCTCAATCACAGCAAAGGACTGGGGCTGTGGCTCACTCGCTGGATCGTTCGAAGCTCGGACGGACAGGTATCGGTCGGTGAGAGCGACCTGGGCGGTACACGCGTCTCGCTCCGCCTGCCGAAACGAACCGACTGACCCGTCGACCTCCCGCGGCGGACCGCCCGTCGACTTCCGCACGCTGGCTCGTCGCGAGTGGAGTTACTCGACCGTTTACCGCCGATAGTGACAGGACAACTCGTATAGACGTATTTTTATATGTTCGAACGGGGCGCGAACTTCCGGGAGTCGCACACTTAATTCGGATGCGACCCAGCGGGGAGCCATGGACGTGAACGCGAGTTCGCTGCCGCGGTGGCGCGGGTTCAATCTCCAGGCGAAGTTTATGGCCGACGACGAGGAGCGCTTCCGCGAGGAGGACTTCGAGTGGATGGCCGAGTGGGGCTTCGACTTCGCCCGACTGCCGATGGACTACCGCTGTTGGACGGGCGAGGACTGGCTCGAGTTCGACGAGGACGCCCTCGCGGAGATCGACGAGGCCGTCGAGTACGGCCGGAAACACGGGATTCACGTCCAGCTCAACTTCCACCGCGGACCCGGATTCACGGTCGCCGACCCGCCCGAGAAGACGGACCTGTGGACCGACGAGGAGACCCAGGAGGTGTTCGCCGAGCACTGGCGTCGGTTCGCCGAGCGCTACGAGGGAGTCCCCAGCGAGGGACTGAGCTTCGACCTGATCAACGAGCCCGCCGAGACGAGCCACGGCGCCTACGCCGACGTGGTCCGCGACGCCGTCGACGCGATCCACGGGGTCGACCCCGAGCGGCTGGTGGTCGCCGACGGGATGCGCTACGGGCGCGAACCCGTCTTCGAACTCGCCGACGTCGACTGTGCGCAGTCGACTCGCGGGTACGACCCGTTCCCGCTGACCCACCACGAGGCCGAGTGGACGGACGTGGACCGCGACGAGCCGCCGGGCTGGCCCTACGTCGACGACGCGGGGAAGGTCCACGACCGGGAGTGGCTTCGTGCGACCCGCATCGCCCCGTGGGAACGGCTGGAATCGCTGGGCGTCGGCGTCCACGTCGGCGAGTGGGGCGTCTACAACCACACGCCCCACGACGTGACCCTCTCGTGGATGGAGGACGCCCTCTCGCTGTGGGAGCAGGCGGGCTGGGGCTGGGCGCTGTGGAACTTCCGCGGTCCCTTCGGGATACTGGACAGCGACCGCGACGACGTCGACTACGAGGACTGGCACGGCCACGATCTGGACCGGGAGATGCTGGAGCTGCTGCAGGAGTACTGACGGGCCTGCCGGGGCCAGGGGACCGACGGAGCGACTCGCGGACCGAATTTCCCCGGCCGGTAGCTATTTTCGCCGGTCCTCCCATCCTCGCCCATGACCATCGACCGCGTGGCCGTGACCGGCGGCAACGGCACGATCGGCGAGGCGATCCTCCGCGAGTTCGCCGACGCCGGCTACGAGACCGTCGATCTGTCCCGCGGCGAGCGCCGCGAGGCGGTGGCCGACAGCTACCGCACGACCGACCTGCTCGACGCCGGCGAGACCTACGGCTCGCTGGCCGCGAGCGACGCCGACGCCGTCGTCCACATGGGCACGATCCCCTCACCGGCGCGCCACCCCGAACACGTCACCTTCGAGAGCAACGCGATGTCGGCCTACCACGTCCTCGAATCCGCCACCGAACTCGGGCTGGAGGCCGTCGTCCTCCCCTCCAGTATCAACGCGATGGGCGCCGACTACCAGGACGCCCCGACGGACGTGCGCTATCTGCCCGTCGACGAGGACCACCCGCTCACCCCTCGCGACCCCTACGCGCTCGGCAAGCGCACCACCGAGGTCCTCGGCGACGGCTTCGGCCGCCGGTCGGACGCGCCGCAGGTCGCCTCGCTCCGGTACCCCTGGGTCGCGACCGACGACCGGCTCCGCGAGCGGGTCGCCGAGACCGACCGCTCGCTGGAGGCGGTCCGCGAGCACGGTCGCTCGACGCTCTTCTCGTACCTCCACGTCGCCGACGCGGCGACGATCGCCCGCCGCGCCGTCGAGGCCGACCTCGACAGCCACGAAGCGTTCTGGGCCGTCGCCGCCGACACGAACGTCGACGCACCGTCAGAGCAGATCGCCGCCGAGTGCTACCCCGACGCCGACCGTCACGAGTCGCTCGAGGGCCGCGAGTCGCTGATCTCGACGGACAAAGCCCGCGAGCTGCTCGGGTGGAACCCCGACCACAGCTGGCGGGACTACTGAGACGCCGTCGCGGTCGCGGCGCCGTCGCGAGTCGCTGCGGCCGAGCCAGAGCGACCGCTGGCGAGACGAAGCCGAAGAAGTCGAACCGCGAGCGTCGACTACCGCTCGTTACCGGTCGGCCGCGGCGGCCGTTGCGGTTCCGGACTCACTGGAGCCGCTGGCCGAGTCGCCCGCGGAGCCGCTCCCGGAGTCGCTCTCGGAGCCTCCGTCGGAGCTCCCGCCGGAATCGGAACCACCGCCGACGACGCCGCCCTCGTCGGGTTCGTCGGGTTCACCGGAGGCGTCCGTCGTGTTCGTCGCCTCGACGACTTCGAAGGGGACGGTGATCGGACCGGGGACGGTGTAGGGAGTGCCGTCCTCGTCGACCACCCAGTCGACGCGGAACGTGATGGTGTTGTTGCCGGTCGCGACCGTCTCCTCACCGAATCGGTCGGTCCCGACGGTGAGAGTGCCGATATCGACCGACCCGTTGCCGGTTCTCGCCTCGAAGGCAGTCGCTTCGGTGGTCGCCTCGTCGCTGCCGATCCCGGCGCCCACGGAGACGCTGGAGGCGTTGACTTGCAGGTTCAGGTGCGGCCGGACGGCGGGCTCACCGGTCCGGTTAGCCGACAGCGAGAGCGCGGTGATCCCGTTGTCGACGCCGGTGAGCGTGACGTTCGCCGCGGCCGTCCCGTCGGCCGGGACCGTCAGCGAACTCCGGTTGAGCGAGACGCCGATCTCGCGGTCGGCGTCCTGCGCGACGACGACGCGAGCGGAGGTGACCGCGCCGGCGTCGCGCGTGTCGGGGCTCGCGACGGTGACCTCGTAGAGGCCGGCGTCGAGCGCGGCGGCAGAGACGTTCAGTCGGACCTCCTCGTCGTCGCCGACTTCGATGCGGGCGACCTGGCGGCCGTCGACGGTCTCGACGCCGTCGAAGCCGTCGACGGTCTCGAAGGCCGCTTCGAGTTCGTCGGCCGAGACGGACTCGTCGTTCGAGTCGGTCGCCGAGGCGTGGAGGACGTAGTTCGTGCGATCGGAGTGCAGCGACATCGAGACGCCGCTCTCGCCGGCGGCGGCGTCGACGAACGTCCGGTTGGTCTCGAGGTGGAAGAAGTCCTGACTGGCCAGTTCGAAGGCGGCGGCCTCGCGGTCACCGGTGTCGACGACGTCCCCCTCGTCGAGGACGAGCGCGTCGCCGTCTGCGTTCCGGAGCACGTACTCCCCGGCCGGCAGCGTCGCCGATTCGAGGAGGGCCTCGTCGTCTTCGAAGGAGATCCGGCGGACGACGTGGGGCTCGAACTCGTCGCGCTCGCCGGGCAGGGCGAGGAGTTCGTACGTCTCGTCGCCGGCGTTCGCGTCGGCGAACCGGAGGGTCTGCCCGCGGTAGACCGTCTCGTTGGAGGTCGGTCCCAGGTCGGCCTCGAAGGCGTACTCACCGTCACCGCGCCGAGGCACGTCGACGGTCGCCGTGCCCACGGTGAAGTTCCCGGCCAGGGCGTTCTCGACCCCGGCCAGCGTGACGACGTCCTCGCCGAGGTGAGTCGCGGTCACCGAACCGGTGAACGCGGCGGATTCGACGAACTGCTGAGCGCCGTCGCCGCCGACGCCGCGGAGGCGCAGCGCCGTCTCACCGTCCAGCGAGTACTCGCCCCGTTCGAGCAGGAGGACGCCACCGTCGTGAGCGGCGACGCCCTGGACGTTCGCGCGGGCGTCGGTGCCGTAGACCCGGCTCCAGCGGGTGACGCCGTCGTCGTCGAGGCGGCTGACCCAGGCGTTCGTGCTGTAGTCGCCGCCGAAGGTGGTCTGAGTACCGGCCAGGAGGACGCCGCCGTCGTCGGTCGGGACCGCGCCGGCGACGCGCTGGTCGACGCTCCCGCGGACCGTCGTGTTGAGTTCGACCGCACCCGAGGCGCTGGTCTGCAGCACCCACGGGTTCGAGTAGCCGGCCGTCCCGGCGACGAGGAACCCGTCGTCGGTCGCCCGGAGCGTCGTCGGCTCGGCGCTGATGTCGTAGGTCTCGGTCCAGATGGCGTCACCGCCGGTCAGTTCGGCCAGACGGACACCCGCACCGTCGGGCAGCGCGTGGACGGCCGCGACCCCCTGGTCGGTCGCGCTGAGCATCCCGCCGGCCGACGCGACGCCGGCGTAGCCGGTCGTGTCGAGGTCGTAGCGCCAGGTCAGGTCACCGTCGGCGGTGAGGTGGACGACCTCGGTGGTCGTCTCGGGCGGATACGACTCCACTTGCGTCGGCCGCGTCGAGACGACGGCGTACACGTCGCCGTCGGGGCCGACTTCGATCTCGGCGATCTGAGTCGTCGTGTTCACGGTCGAGAACGTCCGCTGCCAGACCGTGCGGCCGTCCTCGACGCGCACGATCGAGCCGTTGACTGTCTCCGGGACGTCGCGGACGCTGTAGTTCTCGGGCAACACCGCACCGCCCGCGACCGTCGCGTCGTCGGTCTTCTCGATCGTCGTCGGGACGACGTTCCCGTACGGGCTGTTCGACTGGTCGTCGGCCGCGAGCGCGTCCGATCCGGTGGACGCGTTCGGCGCTGCCGACGGACTGGAGGATCCTGCGGCGGCGACACCGGCCGGCACCACGGCTGCGAGGGTGCCGACGACGACCAGTGCGGCTAGCCAACAGGCTGTCGCTGTTCGTTCGCGGGGCATGTACACGACTCGACTCACCCACGTACCGAGTAGGTACCGCTTGCTCAAAGAGTCCCTTTAGTCACTGGCTCGCACGCCCGCGCCGCCGAGCGCCCGACGTTTTTATTCGTCGGGAGCGTAGACGACCGCGTGCCAGTGGGATTCGAGCCCTCCGAGATTCCGTGTTACGAGGACGCCGACGAACGCGACGCCGCCTACGAGCGCGCCGAACGCGAGGGGACACCGTTCTTCGCCGTCGAGCGCTACGACGAGGGGTACGCGGTGACCTACGACCTGCTACCGGCGGGGTGGGAACTCGCCAAGCCCGCCCGGAAGGAACTCGACGAACGGCTCACGCGCGAACTCGAGGACGTCGTCGGGGACGAGTCCGTTCCCACGCGCGAGGTGAGCAAGAGCGTCGGCGACTCGCTGGGGAATATCTCGCTGTTCGAGCGCGAGCGAACGGCGCGACGGGTCGCCGCCGTCGCCGCGCGGATCGCCCTCGACGAGAGCAACTGGGTCGAGGCATCACCCCCCGAGGAGGCGACCGGCGCCGAGTTCCGCCGAAACTGAGCCGCACACACGCGAGCGGTCGGTGCCTCCGGTAGTTCGCCGGTGGCGAATCCGTCGTGCCGATACCGGTCCGGGTCGGTTTCTTACGCTCTCGCACCCTCCGTTCGGGCATGGACCACGTGGAGTACGTCTACACCGAGGGGATGGACGAGAGCGAGATCGACGACCGCCTGCGAGCCGGCCAACACGGAGTGGTCGCCCTCGCCGACGGCGGCGAGGCGTACGCGGTGCCGTTGAGCTACCACTACGACGGGGGGCGCCTGCTCCTTCGCGTCAGCGACGACGGCGACGCCGAGAAGGTCCGCTTTCTCGAACGGACCGAGCGGGCGACGTTCGTCCGCTACGAGGGAACGACCGACGACTCCTGGAGCGTCCACGTCCGGGGACCGATCCGCCCGTGGGACGGCGACGCCGACGACGCGACGCTCAACGAGTGGTTTCCGCCCTTTCGCCTGTTCGACGAGTCCGTCGAAGACACCGCGATGACGGTCTACGAACTCGCGATGGAGTCGGTCGTCGGGCGCCGAACCGTCGGGGAGTGAGCGGGTCGGCCACCGGCCGGACGCGACGGCCGCTCGCGAGCGGTCCCGCACGCGACCGCCGGAGAAACCGGTCCATAACAATACGATGACTGGTCGTCCCCCGAAGCGAACCGGGCGTCGGCGGCGACGAGCGATCGAGACGGGCGACGACGGAACCGCAGGAGACCGACCCCGAAGACAGCAACCATGAAACTCGCACTCATCGGATTCGGACAGGCGGGCGGCAAGATCGTCGACGAGTTCGTCGCCTACGAGCGGCGAGCGGGGCTCGACATCTTCAGTGCCCCCGTCGCGGTCAACACCGCGAAGACGGACTTGCACGGACTGGAGCACGTGCCGACGGACAACCGCGTCCTCGTCGGTCAGGCCCGCGTGAAGGGCCACGGCGTCGGCGCCGACAACGAACTCGGCGCCGAGATCGCCGAACAGGACATCGACGAGATCCAGTCGGCCCTCGACGGGATCTCCGTCCACGAGGTCGACGCGTTCCTGATCGTCGCCGGCCTCGGCGGCGGGACCGGCAGCGGCGGCGCGCCGGTGCTCGCCAAGCATCTCAAACGCATCTACACGGAGCCGGTGTTCGGCCTCGGGGTCCTCCCCGCGAAGGACGAAGGCGGCATCTACACGCTCAACGCCGCCCGCTCGTTCCAGACGTTCGTCCGCGAGGCGGACAACGTCCTCGTGTTCGACAACGACGCCTGGCGAAAGACCGGCGAGTCGATGCGCGGCGGTTACGAGGCGATCAACCGCGAGATCGTCCGCCGGTTCGGCATGCTGTTCGGCGCCGGCGAGACCGTCGGTAACGACCGGGTCGCCGAGAGCGTCGTCGACTCCTCGGAGATCATCAACACGCTCGCCGGCGGCGGCGTCTCCACCGTCGGCTACGCCGCCGAGTCCGTCGAGCGAAGCGGCGACGGGGGCCTGTTCTCCCGGGTCGACCACCGCGGGGGAGCCGACGGTCTCGACGAAACGAACACCACCAACCGCATCACGTCGCTCGTCCGCAAGGCCGCGCTCGGCCGGCTCACGTTACCCTGTGATCTGTCGGGGACCGAGCGCTCGCTGCTCGTCGTGGGCGGACCCCCCGCCCACCTCAATCGGAAGGGGATCGAGCGCGGCCGCTCGTGGCTGGAGGAGGAGACCGGGAGCATGGAGGTCCGCGGCGGCGACTACCCGCTCCCCGATTCCGACACCGTCGCCGGCGCCGTCCTGTTCTCCGGGGTCCACAAGGTCCCCCGGATCAAGGACCTCCAGCGGGTCGCCATCGAGGCCCGTGAGAACATCGACCGGCGACAGGCCGAGAGCGAGGACAACCTCGATCGCCTGCTCGAAGACGGCGCAGAAGAGATCTCACCCCTGTACTGACACGCCCTCCCGTCCATAGACGCCCGTTCACCGAGCGCCACGTCCGCTCCGTCGCCCCAGCGGTCAGTCCGACGCCGCCGGGTCCGGACCGCTACCGTCGCCGATCTCGACCGACCCGTTCCGCACGACGGGCGGGTGTCGGAACGCCGCCGTCGACGCCGCGTCGAGCGGTCGGCGCATCCGGATCGCACCCAGCCCGCGGCCGTCCTCGAAGGTCGGTTCTGACTCCGTCTCGAAGCCCAGCTCGTCGTAGACGTGGCGGGCAGCGCGGTTGCCCGGTTCGACGACGAGCGTGAGCGCGTCGCGGTCGGCGACGGCCGCCGCCGCGAGGACGTGTCTGCTCACCTCGGTGCCGAGTCCGCGGTCCTGATACGCCTGGTGGACGAAGACGGCGAACTCCGGCTCGGCCGCGTCGGTCGGCGTGTACAGCGCGTGGCCGACCGGTCCCTGGTCGCCGACGACGACGAAGTTACACCCGTCTTCGAGGCAGTCGTCGACCCACTCTTCGAGGCGAGGACGGTGGCGCGGCGGCAGCCCCTGGGCCTGGTGGCCCGGCGCGAAGTCGTCGTACATCTCGACGAGCGCCTCGCGGTCCTCGGCCGTCGCCGGCCGGACGACCCAGGCCTCGCCCGTCCGGTCGACGAATCGCGGACAGCGCGGCGGGCAGTGAGCCGACCCCTCGCACTCCTCCGGTGCCCAGTACGTACACGTCCCGTCGGCGTCGGTCATAGGCGAACGTCGCGGCCACATCGGGGTAAAACGGGGACCGCGCTCTCAGTCGCTGGGAACGGGTCGGACGGGCCCCTGTCGCCCGAGACCGCCTCACTCCTCGTCGAGCTCCGCCTGCCAGTCTTGGACCTTCGCCATCAGCTCGACGGGGGGCGTCTCGTTCACGTCGAGGTCGCGCAACTCGTCGAGCACGTCCTCGACCTCGGGATCGAGCGCCGAACCCGCGTCTGTCGCCGTTTCGCTGCCGCCACCCGCCGATTCTCCGACCGCGTGGCTGCCGTCGGTGGCGAGCTGTTCGCCGCCCGACCCGGACCCCGCGTCGGCCGCCGTTTCGTCACCGCCACCCGCCGAGCCGCCGGCAGCGGTCTCGAACTGCCCGCTGGACAGGTCGAAGACGGCCTGGGTGGTGGAGCCCGAATCGCTGCCTCGAACTTCGATGGCCTCCTCCTCGCGGAGCCGGTCGAGCACCTCGCGCGAGCGGTCGACGACGGGGCCCGGAACGCCCGCGAGGTCGGCGACGTGGATCCCGTAGGAACGGTCGGTCGGCCCGTCCTCGACGGTGCGGAGGAAAGTCACGTCGCCGTCGCGCTCGTCGGCGGCGACGTGGACGTTCTGGACGCTCGGCAGCTCCTCGCCCAGCACCGTCAGCTCGTGGTAGTGCGTGGCGAACAGCGTCTTCGCGGCGACGTTGTTGACGATGTACTCGCTCGCCGCCCACGCGATGGAGATCCCGTCGTACGTCGCGGTCCCGCGACCCACCTCGTCCAAAATTACGAGCGACTCCTCGGTCGCCGAGTGGAGGATGTTAGAGAGTTCCTGCATCTCGACCATGAAAGTGGAGCGGCCCTGTGCTAACTCGTCGAGCGCCCCGACGCGGGTGTAGATGCCGTCGACCAACCCCACTCGCGCCGAGCGAGCGGGCACGAAGCTCCCGACCTGCGCGAGCAGGGTGATGAGCGCCGCCTGACGCATGTAGGTCGACTTCCCGCTCATGTTCGGCCCCGTCACGACGAGGAACTGCCGGTCGTCGTCCATGTACAGATCGTTCGGGACGAACTGCGTCGTCTGCTCGACGACGGGGTGGCGGCCCTGGTCGACGGACAGCTCGCGGCCGTCGCTCAGTTCGGGTCGGGACCAGTCGTTGCGCACGGCGTGGACGGCCAGGCTCGCCAGCGCGTCGCACTCGGCCAGCGCCCGCCCGGTCTCCTGCAGGACCTCCGCCTGCGCGGCCACCCGCTCGCGCAGTCGCTCGAAGATCTCCCGCTCCATCTCGTGCCGGCGCTCCTCCAGCCGGAGGATCTCCCGTTCCTTCTCGGCCAGCTCGTCGATCACGTACCGCTCGGAGTTCTTGAGCGTCTTGATCTGCTCGTACTCCGCGGGCACCTGGTCGGTCTCGCTCTTGCCGACCTGGATGTAGTAGCCGTCGGTCTTGTTGCGGTCGACCGAGAGGTGCGTGATCCCGGTCTTGCGCTTCTCCCGCTCGGGTAACTCCTCGATCCAGTCGAGCGCGGCCTCGTGGTCGCCGACGATCTCGTCCAGCTCGGTGTCGAAGCCCTGCCGGATCAGCCCGCCCTGGGTCACGGTTCCGGGCGGATCCTCGACGAGCGCCTCGTCCAGGTCGGCCGCGAGCTCGGCCGCGGCCGCCCGATCCGGCCGCTCCAGCACGTCGCCCAGCGGAGAGCTGGCGAGTCGCTCGGTCTCGGCGACCAGTTCGCCGACCGCGGGCAACAAGGCGAGCGTCTCCTGCACAGCCCGGAGGTCGCGGGCGTCGGCGCTGCCCGAGGCGGCCTTCGAGGCCAGCCGTTCCAGATCGTAGGCGTCGCCCAGCGTCTCGCGCAGTTGGTCGCGGGCCATCGCCGACTCGGCCAGCGCCGCGACCGCTGATTGGCGCCGGTCGAGTTCCTCGCGCGACCGACGCGGGCGCTGGAGCCACTCCCGCAGCAGTCGCCCGCCCGCGCTCGTGACGGTGTGGTCGACCGTGTCGAACAGCGACCCCGACCGCTCGCCCTGCATCGTCTCCGTGAGTTCGAGGTTGCGCTGGGTCGTCGCGTCGAGGTCGACGTACGCCGACTCGTCGAACGACTGCAGCCGCGTCATCGACGCCAGCACGCCGGCGCCCGTCTCGTCGACGTAGGCGATGACGGCCCCCGCGGCTCGAACCGCAGCCTCAGCATCGGCGATGCCGACGCTCTCCAGCGTCTCCGCTCCGAACTGCTCGCGCACGCGGTGGCGGGCGCGACCCGGCGCGAACGCTTCCGTCGTGTGCAGCGACAGCGACGCGTCCGTCCGTTCGCGCACCTCGTCGAGGAAGTCGTCGTCCGAGCGGATCTCCGGTCCCGGAAGGACCTCCGCGGGGTCGAACTTGTACAGCTCCGTCAGCGCCGCGCTCGTCGCGTCGGCGCCCGACTGCTCGGTGACGAGGAACTGCCCCGTCGTCACGTCCGCGACGGCGATGCCGTAGGTCGCCTCGCCGCTCCCGCTCGACCCGCCGTCGCCGCCGCCGTCGCGGACCACGGCGGCGAGATACCGCGCGTCGTCGTCGCTCGTTTCGAGATGGGTCCCCGGCGTCACGATCCGCGTGATCTCGCGGGCGTGGCCGTCCTCGGTCTCGTACTGGTCGGCGACGGCCACGCGGTAGCCCCGTTCGACCAGCGCGGAGAGATACGGCGTCAGGTCGTCCAGCGGCACGCCCGCCATGGGATACGACGAGCCGTGCGAGCCCTTCTGCGAAACTTTGAGGTCCAGCTCGTCGGCGACGAGCTCGGCGTCCTCGGCGAAGAACTCGTAGAAGTCGCCGCACTGCATCGCGAGAATGTCGGCGTCGGTCTCCTCCTTGAGCGAGAGGAACTCCCCGACGATACCCGTCGCCTCTGTCATACAGGGAGGTGTGTCCGAACCCGGGTAAAAGGCTACGGGTCCGGAGCGGAAGTGAACGTCGCCGCGCTCCGGGATGACGCGAGGTCACCGGCCGACGAGGACCGGTCGCGACCCGCCGACGCGAGCGACGAACATGCGCACCGCGAGTTCGAGGAGTCCGACCGCGAGCGCCAGCGCGAGGACGACGACGCCGAAGTCCGCGAGGTAGTCGGGCGTCGCCGTCCAGACGGCGGTCCCGCGCCCGTCACCGAGGAAGGCGACTGCAAAGACCCCGCCGACCAGCGTCGCCGGCGCGACCGCTCGCTTCCGCGTCGCGAACAGGACGGCGACTACGGCCGCGAGGAGGAACAGGCCGCGGGTCGCGACGAAGACGTGGTAGGTCCCGCGGAGCCAGACCGACCCGTAGGTGGTCGTCACCGGAGTCCACGAGCCGAAGACCGCGAGCGTCAGCACGGCACCGACGGCCGCGCCCGCGAGCGCGTCACGGCTCGACAGCAGCGACCGCACCGCTGCGGGCCACCAGAGTACCGACTCCGAACCGAGCGCCAGGACGAAGACGCCGAACGCGATCGCGCCGGCCGCCGACAGCGCGGTCGCCGACCGGGCACGGTTCAGCCCGACTCCCCAGGTCAGCAGCCACGGCACGACCGCGAACGCGACGGCGCCGACCCACGCCGACGCGGGCGCTCGCCGGCGTGCGAACGTGATACCCGCGCCGATCCCCCCGAAGTACAGGACGAACGTGGCCGCGTCTCCCGGGCCCGGACGTTCGAGGGAAAACCCGAGCACGACCGCGTAGGCGACGGCCGCCGCGACTGCGAGCAGGGCACCGAAAAGCGGCCGGTCCGACGCGTCGACGGCCGCGAGCGGATGGCCGATCGTCTCCGAGCGTGTGCGATCGCTCGCCATGCGTTCGGGCCCGTCGCGCGGACGGAAATAGGTGAGGTCCTCCCGTTACTCGTACGCCACGCCAGCCTCGTCCAGCTCCCCTTTCAGCGCCTCCGCCGCGGCCTCGAACCCCTCGGGACCGCTGTAGCCGTAGTCCGAGCCCGCGAACGCCAGATGGGGTTCCAGTGAGAGCGCGCCCTCGAACCCGCGCTCGCGCAACGCGGCCACCGTCTCGCCGATGCGCCCGTCGCCCTCGCCGGCGGGTCGGATCGCCCCGCGGTCGCCGAACTCGGCGTCCTTGACGTGGACCTGCTCGACGTACTCGACGACCTGCAGCAGCGCGTCGGGGTAGGGCCGGACGCCGATTTCGAGGTAGTTCGCGGGGTCGAAGACCGCACGCAGATGGGGCGAGTCGACCGTCGTCAGCAGGTCCCGCATCCGCCCCGGCGTGTCGCCGTAAATGTCCTTCTCGTTCTCCAGCAGAAGCGTCACGCCGGCGTCCTCGGCCTTCTCGACGGCGACCTCGGTCCGGCGCAGGACCTCCCGGCGGTGGTCGGCCGGGTCGTCGCCGTCGGGGAGGTAGTAGGAGAACACGCGCACGCCGTCGGCGTCGAAGCGCTCGGCGAGTTCGAGCGCTCGATCGAGTCGTTCCATATGCGGTTCGAAGTCCTCGTCGATCCCGATCTTGCCGATCGGCGAACCGATGGAAGTGACCGAGAACCCCCGATCGTCCAGCGTCGCTTCGAGGTCGTCGAGTCGCTCTTCGGAGAGGTCCAGCGCGTTTTCGTTCCAGACGCCCCGCAGGTCGAGATGCGAGATGTCGAGCGATTCGAGCGTGTCTAGCTGGTCGCCCAGGTCGTCGGCGATCTCGTCGGCGAATCCGCTGATCGGCAGGGCGTCGGACATGGCTCGCCGGTCGGCGCCTGGGGTGGTGTGTCTTGTGCCCGCGGAGAGGGGTGCCAGTAGCGGGCGGCGATCGGTCGCGTGCGGCCGCCGCCCGGTCGCCCCCACGTGGCGAGTAATCGAGCCGCATTCGGCGGCGTCCGGCCACCCTTCGGCCCGAAGTGGCACTCACTCCCGAACTACACTCATGAGGATCCGTGATAGATATTCGGTCGGGTTCACCCGGGCGCCGCTCGGTAGGGGGAGACCGCCGCGAGGGCGCTCGCGAGCCCGTGAGCACAATGGTAACAGACCAGGCGAAAGCGGAGATAGAGGAGTATATGGGACAGGTTCCGAGCTGGCTCGACCACCTCTCGGAGCCCGCGGCGGACCACAGCTGGGGCGTCGTACGGGACCTCGAACTCGGCGAGACGGCGCTGCCGAACCGGGAGAAAGCGCTGGTCGCCGTCGGCGCGGCGGCGGCGATGAACTGCCCGTACTGCATCCACTTCCACGAGGAAGAGGCGCGACTGGAAGGAGTCGACGAGGAGGGACTCGGGGAAGCCGTCAACGTCGCCGCCAACGTGCGGTACTTCTCGACGGTCCTCCACGGCTCGGAAGTCGACATGGCGGATTTCGAGGCCGAGACCGGCGAGATCGTCGACTACATCGAACAGCAACAGGCCGCGGCCGCCGGCGACGACTGACCGAGCGGCGTTTCGTATTTTTTCGGAGAGGAGCGGAAAGGATCGGTCGAGCCGTCACTCGACCCGAACCGGCTCGCCCCGCTCGGCCGACTCGTAGATCGCCTCGATTATCTCGACGGCCTTGCGCGCCTCGCTCGCGTCGAGCATGTACGGCTCGTCCGCCCTGCGGGCGTCGAGGAAGTCGTCGATGTTGTGCCGGTGGTTGGCGTAGTCGATGCTCATCGGGTCGGCCGCGCCGCCGCCCGACTCCGTCTCGCCGAACTCCGCGCGCACTGTTTCGTCCTCGTCGCGCTCGTCGCGGAACCGCCAGGTGACGAGTTCGTCCTCCTCGATCTCGGCGGTGCCACCCCGACCGGCGACCTGGAGTCGCTTCAGCGATCCCGGATACATCGAGGTCGCACCGAGAACCTGCCCGAGCGTGCCGTCCCGATACCGGAGGACGGCCACCGCCGAGTCCTCGACCTCCACGATGTCGTCGTCGTGGGCGCGCCGAGCGGTGTAGGCGAACACCTCTTCGATGGGGTTTCCATCGGACTCCCCGCCGGCACCGGCCGCGCTGGCGATCCACTGGATCGCGTCGATCCCGTGGATGGACTGGTTCATCAGCGCGCCGCCGCCGTCCAGGGCCTCTGTGCCCTGCCAGGCGCCGTCGTAGTAGTCGTCGTCGCGCCACCACGGGACGTAGGCGTTGGCGACCGAGAGGTCGCCGAACCGTCCGTCGCTCGCGGCCTCGCGCAACTGGCGGACGACTGGATTGTACCGCTGGTTGAAGATACCTCCGAGCCGGATCCCCGCCTCGTCGGCGGCGGCGACCATCTCGTCGATGCGGTCGGTCGTGATCTCCAGGGGCTTCTCGCAGAGCACGTCGACCCCGTGGTCGGCCGCAACGAGCGCGGGTTGGAGGTGGGCGCCGCTGGGCGTACAGACCGAGAGCACGTCGACGGTCTCGGCGTCGAGCATCGTCTCGGTGTCGCCGTACCAGGTGCAGTCGTATTCCGCGGCGAACTCGCGGCCCCGCTCCGCCGTTCGGCAGGAGCCGGCGACCAGTTCGGCGCCGTCGATGTCGGCGATCGACTCGGCGTGCATCGCCGCGACGGCGCCGATCCCGGCGATCGCGATACGAGCTGTCATGTCCCGCGAGTTCGCGACGCCCCGGCAAAAAAACCACCCAAGCGGGCGAACCGTTCCCCGAGCCGGCCATCGTACGCACCCACCGTTCCCGCGCTGGGGTGACTCGGTCGCGCCGCTCGAGGGTAGCCGCCGCCTACCGGACTGAAGGCGGGTCGTTTTTACCTCCTCCGCCGGTCGAATCGGGACGAACAGATGGCCCTCCTCGATCCGCTCGCTCGGGCGAGACGCCAGGTCGGCGACGACCTGCGCGCCGACCCGTACCTCCCCTACATCCTGCTCGCCGCCCTCTTGCTGTCGTCTTTTTGGGTCTGGCACCGGCTGCCGAACTTCGCGACGCGGGACGAGCGCTGGCGCGTGGTCGACCCCGTCGAGGTGCTTGCGGCCGTCCTCGACGACCCGCGGCTCGGCTCGGTCTCCGAGGGCGTCGGCTACTGGCGGACCTACGGTTCGGCGATGTACCTCGCCGCTCTCGCGCTGATCCCGGTGCTGGTCGTCGCCCTCGCGACGGACGCCCTGCCGGCGTTCTCGGACATGGGCCGCCACCTCGACGTGGGCTTTTGGACCCACTGGCTCCGGACGCCCGAGTGGATCTGGACCTGGAGCGTCCTGTTCGTCCGACTGGCCAACGTCGCGATGGCCGTCGGCTGCGTCTACGTCGTCTACCGCATCGGAACGACCCTGCGGGACCGGGCGACCGGTCGGCTGGCCGCGGCCCTGCTGACGGTGACTTGGGCCCTCCTCATCCTCGCCCACGAGGGCGGCGAGGACGTGCCCTCCCTCTTTTTCCTCCTGCTGTCGCTGTACTTCGCGGTCCGCTACGTCGAGACCGGCGCCGACCGCCTGTTCTACTGGGGCGCCCTGTTCGGCGGCGTCTCCATCGCGTTCAAGCTCTCGGGCGGCGTGAGCGCGGTGATGCTCGGCGTCGCGCACCTCCAGCGCGCTCGCCGTTCGGAGGCGGGATTCGTGAGTGGCGCCCTCCGACCGAAGTTCCTCGCGACCGGCGTCCTGATCGGGGCGGCGACGATCGTCGCGGGCTATCCGAGTATCCTCTTCGGCGCTCCATCGGAGTTCGTCGGTCGGCTCGCCCGCGCGTTCGGGTCGAAGTCCCAGCCCCACGGCTGGCTCGTCCAGCCGAGCTGGTGGTGGATCCTCCGGAGCTACCTCCACGGCGTCGGCCTCCCGCTGGCCGTGGGCCTCGCCGGCGGCGCGCTCGCGGCGCTGGCGCGGATCCGCGAGGACTCGCTGCCCGCCGACGGACTGCGGCTGGCGCTGGTCGGCGTCGGCGTCTACCTCGCGGTGTTCTCCTCGTGGCGCTACGTCCGCACCCACCACCTCCTGCCGGTCGCCGCCCTGCTGGTCGTCGTCCTCGCGGTCGGGCTCGCCCGCCTGCGCGAGCGCCGACCCGCTGTCGGGCGGGCGGTCGTCGCCGTCCTGCTCGTCACCAGCGCGGTCTACGCGGGCGCCGGCACGCTCGCCTACGCTTCTCAACCCCGCGACCAGGCGGTCGACTACTTGCGGACGAACGCGGGCGCCGACGACACGATCGAGACCTATACCTACGACCCCCAAGACGCAGCCGTGCCCCACACCGACCGCGTCGACACCCGCTTCGGCGTCGCTCCCGACAGCTTCGAGTTGCGCTGTCCGGAGTACGTCGTCCTCAACTACCACAAGTCGATCCTCTATCTCGCCCCCGACAGCTGGGGCAAGCGGGCCGAGACCCTCTCGAACGACGCGGTCGAGGCGCACGTTCGGACTCTCCTCGCCGAGGACACCTACCCCTACCAAATAGCCGGCGAGTACGGTCGAACGCCGCGATTCCTCGACGGGAAGGGCCGCGCGCCGATGTACCAGCGACTCCTCAGGGTGAGCGTCCGCCCACGCACGATGCAGTACGGCGACCCCCAGGACATGGGCGTCGACCAGTACACCGTCGTCCTCCGCCGGACCGGTTCCTGCGAGACGTGACGGGAGTCACCCGTCGGGACCGGTTCCTCGCCGCCGCGGGTGTGCGCGATCACCGGAATAACGAGGTTTAAACGGGCTCGCTCGCTAGCGTCGGGTACATGAGCGACAGCGAGTACGACGTGGTCGTGGTCGGCGGCGGGCCGGCGGGGCTGACGGCCGCGCTCTACACGACGCGGCTGGGCCTGGACACCGCGCTGGTCGACCGCGGCGGCGGCCGCGCCGCGATGATGCAGGACACCCACAACGTCATCGGCGTCACCGAGGAGACCAGCGGCGTCGAGTTCCTCGAAACCGCGAAATCACAGGTCGAATCCTACGGCGCGGACGTACATCGGGACTTCGTCGAGGCCGCCGAGCGCGTCGAGGAGAGCGCGGGCGGCGACGCGGCCGACGGCGACGGCCGTCGCTTCCGACTCGACGGCGAGGATACCGAGTACGCTGCCGATAACGTGGTCCTGGCGACGGGCTTCTCGGACGTGCGGCCGGACCCGCCGCTGCCGCCGACGGGCCGCGGCCTGCACTACTGCCTGCACTGCGACGCCTACATGTTCGTCGACGAGCCCGTTTACGTGATGGGCACCGGCGACTCGGCCGCCTACGTCGCGATGATCATGCTGAACTTCACCGACGACGTGGACGTGCTCCTGCGTGGCGACGACCCCGAGTGGAGCGCGGATACCGCCGAGATGCTCGACAATCACCCCGTCGACGTGGTCGAGGCGGAGATCACCGCCTCCAATCGCGACGACGGCGGCTGGCTCGAATCCTTCGAGTTCGAGGACGGCGAGGTCCGGGAGTACCGCGGCGGCTTCCCGATGCTCGGCTCGGAGTACAACACCGACCTCCACGAGTCGCTGGGCTGTGCGATCGACGACGACGGCACCGTCGCCGTCGACGACCACGGCCGCACCAGCGTCGACGGCGTCTACGCCGTCGGCGACGTGACCCCCGGCCACAACCAGATCCCAGTCGCGATGGGCCAGGGCGCCAAAGCCGGTATCGCCATCCACATGGACACCCGGCCGTTCCCCCGGTCGACCGATGCCATCGACGAACTCGGGCCGGTTTCGTCGGGCGACGTGCCAGCTATCTCGGAGGAACTGCTCGCCACCGCGATCGCCCACGAAGGCCACGCCGCCGGCCCGCGCGTCGAGGCCGGCGAGGAGAGCGACGGCAGCGGACAGCCCGCGGACGACGACTGAGGACACTCCGGACGGTTTCTGCGGCTTCGCGAGCGGTCAGTCGATCCCGTAGACGTGGTCGACGCCGACGTAGACGAACCACACCATCCAGACGGTAAAGATCACCAGCCACGCCCCGTACTGGACGTAGGGGTGGGGGACGAGCACGTAGGCGACGACGAGGAGAGAGACGGCGCTGACGGCCGCGGCGACGTTGTACCGCGTCGGCGCGAACACGTCCGCCAGGAGGTCCCGCATCGAGCGTGACGTTCGGGTGCGCGCTACATCACTGTTGGTGCGAGCGAGCGGCCGTGTTCACTCGCACTGGGCGTCGACGACCAGCTCCAGGAGCTCCACCACGTCGCGCTGGCGTTCGATCCGGTAGTTCGCGGCGGTCTCGCGCTCGCCGACGAGGACGCCGAGCCCCCCGTCGTGCTCCCGTAGCGCTTCGAACGCGTCCTCGTCGGTCACGTCGTCGCCGACGTAGAGGGGGAGCCAGCCGTCGGGCGCCTCCTCGGCCAGCTGTGCGACGGCGCGGCCCTTGTCCCACTCGACGTCTGGCCGGATCTCGCGGATGGCCTTGCCGTCGCGGATTTCGAGGGCCGCGTCGCCGGTAGTCATCACCTCCTCGACGGTCTCCCCGACGACGCGCCCGACCTCGGGGACGCGCTCGTCGGGCACGTTGCGGACGTGGACCGTCGCGGTCAGGCCCTTGTCCTCGATCGCGACTCCGGGAACGTGCGCGAGGCGGTCGCCCAGACGGTCGCAGACCCGCGAGACGGCGTCGGCGCTCAGTCGGGCGTCGGGCGCGACCGACCGCCCGCCGTCGATCCGGCGCTCGATCCCGTGGTTGCCGGCGTAGGCGATCCCGCCGACGCCGACCCGCTCTCGGAGGTCCGCGAGTTCGCGGCCGCTGACGACGGCGCCGCGGACGGACTCGCAGTCGCGGAGGGCGACGAGGCGCTCGCGCACCCCGGGCGGCATGGCGGCGGCGTCGGGGTCGTCGACGATGGGGGCGAGCGTCCCGTCGAAGTCGAGACAGCAGACGACGCCGGGGGCTGCCGCGAGGCGGTCGGCGACGGTCTCGCGGGCGAGCCACAGCGGCGTGGCGTCAGTGGTCTGCACGGGTCGGGACCCCCCCGTCGGCGCTGGCGACGCGGGCGACCGCGCCGAGGACGTCCCCGAGCCACGAGTCGAGGTCGTCGTCCTCGATACTGTCCGTGAGGGCGTTCGCGCGCCGGCGACGCTCGCGTTCGGGCATCGACAGCGCGTCGTCGAGCGCGGCCGCGAACCCCTCGGTGTCGTGCGGGCGAACGGAGACGGCCCACTCGCCCAGCGTATCGTGGGCGCCGGCCTGGTCGCTCAGGACGAGCACCCCGGGGTCGTCGCCCCCCGCGGCGACGTACTCCTGGGCGACGAGGTTCATCCCGTCGCGGACCGGGCTGACAACCGCCAAGTCGGCCTCGCGGTACAGCCCCGCGAGCCCCTCGTCGGAGACGTAGTCCGTCGTGTAGACGACGGGGCGCCAGTCGTCGGTCGCGAAGCGGTCGTCGACCCGGTCGACGGCCGCTTCGACGCGGTCCTGGTAGTCGGCGTAGGCGGGGATGGCCGAGCGGCTCTCGGTGCCGACCTGGACGAACGTGACCTCGCCGCGGTGTTCGGGGTACTCGGCGAACAGCCGCTCGAAGGCGTCGAGTCGCTGGACGACGCCCTTGGTGTAATCGAGGCGGTCGACGCCGACGGCCAGACGTGTGTCGCGGTCGATGCCGCGGTTCTTCCGGAACGCCGCGCGGAAGCCGGTGGCTTCCATGCTCTCGGCCTGTTCGCGGATGCGGTCGACCGGGACGCCCATCGGCGCGGCCCTGACCGTCGTCGTCCGGTCGCGGTAGTCGACGGTGCCGGCGTCGAAGTCGACGGCGGTCCCGTCGAGCCCGCGGTCGGCGCTCCGCAGGAAGCTCTCGCAATACCGGGGAACGTGGAAGACGAGCAGGTCGTTGCCCAGCAGGCCGTCGAGGAGCGCCCCACGATTCGGACACGCCCGGAACGTGTCCCAACTGGGCCACGGGATGTGCCAGGTGTGGGCCAGGGTGGGGTCGGCGCCCGCGGTGCGGTCGGTCGCGCCGTCGCCGCGCCCACCGATGTCGCTCCCGAGACGGTCGCGGAGCCGTCGGGGCGCGAGCGCGAGATGGTAGTCGTGGAGCCAGACGAGCGGGTCGCCGTCGGCGTCGGTCGCGGCGGCGGCGGCCATCGCATCGGCGAACTGACCGTTCACCCGGCGATAGTCCGTCCAGGCGTCGCCGCAGCTCTCGACGGTACCCAGCGCGGCGTGACACAGCGGCCACAGCACCTGGTTGGCCACCTCGTAGTAGTAGCCCTGGACCTCGTCCTCGTCGAGCCACAGCCGACGGAGCGTGTAGGTTCCGTTCGCGTCCCCGGAATCGGTGTCGCCCTCGCTGCCCTCGGGCGGGACCGACACGGTGTCGTCGCCGTCGACGACCGCGGCGTCGGCCTCGCCGTCCCCCCAGGCGATCCAGGTGCCGTCGACGCGGCGCATGACCTCGTCGAGGCCGGCGGTCAACCCCCCGGCCGGCCGGTCGACCGTCACCTCGCCGTCGTCGCCGTAGTCGTGTCTGTACGGTTGCCGGTTCGAAGCGACGACGAGGCCGTCGCCCGCCGCCGACAGGAGTCGATCGAAGTCGGCCTCGACCCGGTCCGCACGCAAGTGTGTGTTCGGCATGTCGAGCTACCCGTCTTTTCCCCGCCAGGGGGGTATGGCCGCGGCTTGCACCTGCGGGTGCGCGACGCCTCGCCCCCGGCCGCGCGATCCGGCGGTAGGTCTCCGTTAATCCGCGTTCGCGGCGGGGGTGTCGTCGGTGCCGTCGCCGGCCGACTCCGACTGTCGGCGGATCGCTCGCACCCGCTCGGGGATCGGTGGGTGGGTGTAGTGGAACGTCTCGTACAGCGGATGCGGGAATGGGTTCGAGAGGTTCTCGCTGGCCAGTCGAGTGAGCGCGCCGACCATCGGCTCGCCGTCGCCCATCACCTCGACCGCGAAGGCGTCGGCTTCGCGCTCGTGGGCCAGCGAGAGCCGATTCTCCAGCGGGCTCGTGAGCCGCGAGAGCGGCTGGAGCACCAGCGCGGCCAGCAGGAGGCCGGCGTAGACGGGCTTGCCGGCCCCCGTCGCGAGCCCGAACATGTCGTAGAGCCACGGCCCGGTCACGAGCTGATAGGCGACGAACAGCAGCACGCCCATCTGGAGCGCCGAGGCGCCGACACGCTTCCAGATGTGGGCCTTCTTCCAGTGGGCGAGTTCGTGGGCCAACACCCCCTGGAGCTCCTCGGTCTCCATCTGCTCGACGAGCGTGTCGAACAGCACGACGCGCTTGGTCGCGCCGAAGCCGACGAAGTAGGCGTTGGAGTGGCCGCTGCGGCGGCTGGCGTCCATCACGTAGATCTGCGAGCACTCGAAGCCGGCGCGGTCGAACACGTCGGTGACGGCGTCGTGCAACGCGCCGTCCTCGACGGGCTCGAAGTCGTTGAACAGCGGCGCGATCACGCGGGGGTAGATCACCATCATCGAGAGCGAGAGGGCGACGAACAGCGCCCAGGCGCCCAGCCACCACAGGCCCGGGAACGACTGGACGACCCACATGACCGCCGCGGCGATCGCGGCGGTGAAGCCGAGCGCGACCGCCAGCCCGACAACCTTGTCCCGGAGCCACAGCCCCGGTGACCCCTCGTTGAACCCGAAGATTTCCTCGACGACGAACGTGTCGAAGAAGTCGAAGGGGAGCGCGGAGACCTGGAGGGCGACGACGACACCGAGGAAGAAGACGACGCCCGAGGGCACAGTACCGAAGCCGAGCGACTCGACGGCGGCGACGGCGTCGGCCAGCAGGCCGGCGTAGAGGACGACCAACACCAGCGCGAGGCCGACCCACGCCTCCAGCTGTGAGGCGCCCGTCGTCGCGCGCTGGTAGCCCAGCAGTTCGTCGGTGTCGTCGACGTCGAGTCGGTCGTCGAACCACTCGGCCTCCCGCTCGACGGCTCGGGCGCCGTAGCGGACGTTCAGCGCAGCGAGCCAGGTGAAAAACGCCTCCGTCCCGACCAGCAGGGCCAGGAAGGCGACGTGGACTGCGAGCATGTGTCCCGGTATGGAACCGGCCCATTAAATCCCCTCGCTGCCGACTGCACTGGCTCCGCGGGGTGGCGCGGCGCCGTCGCAGTCTGGTCGCGATATCCGGCCGTTCGGCTGGGCGAACGAGTCGTTCGCGTCGGGTATCGATCCGAGGGACAGGAGCGGGTTGTTCCTATCCAAAGGAAGCCTTATCCGACAACAACACGGCTAGAACAACGACTAATGAGCAACAAGGATCCGAACCCACAGACACGGAAGCGAAACCGTGACTGGTGGCCGAACACGCTCGATCTGAGCATCCTCGACCAGAACGCCCGCGAGAGCGGGCCCTACGGGGACGACTTCGACTACGCCGAGGCGTTCGAGGAACTCGACCTCGACGAAGTGAAGTCGGACATCGAGGAGGTCATCACGACCTCCCAGGACTGGTGGCCGGCCGACTACGGTCACTACGGACCCTTCATGATCCGGATGGCGTGGCACAGCGCCGGCACGTATCGCGCGTACGACGGCCGCGGCGGCGCGGCCGGCGGCCAACAGCGGTTCGCCCCGCTCAACAGCTGGCCGGACAACGCGAACCTCGACAAGGCGCGGCGACTGCTCCAGCCGGTCAAACAGAAGTACGGTCGCAACCTCTCGTGGGCCGACCTGATCGTCCTGGCGGGCAACGTCGCCGTCGAGTCGATGGGGTTCAAGACGTTCGGCTTCGCCGGCGGCCGCGAGGACGACTTCGAACCCGACGAATCGGTCGACTGGGGGCCCGAACAGGAGATGGAGGGCCAGGAGCGCTTCGACGAGCCCGGCGAGATCCAGGAGGGTCTCGGCGCCTCCGTCATGGGGCTCATCTACGTGAACCCCGAAGGGCCGGACGGCCAGCCCGACCCCGAGGCGTCGGCGAAGAACATCCGCCAGACGTTCTCCCGGATGGCGATGGACGACCGGCAGACGGCGGCGCTGATCGCCGGCGGTCACACCTTCGGGAAGGTCCACGGCGCAGACGACCCCGAGGACAACCACGGTCCCGAGCCCGAGGCGGCGCCCATCGAGAACATGGGCCTGGGCTGGCAGACCGACGGCACGAAAGGTGGCGAGATGATCACCAGCGGGATCGAGGGCCCGTGGACCTCGGACCCGACCTGGTGGGACATGGGCTACGTCGACAACCTGCTCGACTACGAGTGGGAACCCGAGAGAGGTCCCGGCGGCGCCTGGCAGTGGACGCCCAAGGAAGGCGAGGACGTCGAGTCGGCCCCCGACGCCGCCGACCCCGACGAGGAGGTCACGCCCATGATGCTCACGACCGACATCGCGCTCAAGCGCGACCCCGACTACCGCGAGATCATGGAGGACTTCCAGGAGAGCCCGATGGAGTTCGGCATGGCCTTCGCGAAGGCGTGGTACAAGCTCACTCACCGCGACATGGGCCCGCCCGAGCGATTCCTCGGCCCCGAGGTCCCCGACGAGACGATGGTCTGGCAGGACCCGCTGCCCGACCGCGACTACGACCTGGTCGACGACGAGCAGGTCGCCGACCTCAAAGACGAGCTCCTCGACAGCGACCTCTCGCGGTCGCAGCTGGTCAAGACCGCCTGGGCCTCGGCGTCGACCTATCGCGACAGCGACAAGCGCGGCGGTGCCAACGGCGCCCGCGTCCGCCTCGAACCCCAGCGTAGCTGGGAGGCCAACGAGCCCGACCAGCTGGAGGCGACACTCGAGACCTACGAGTCGATCCAGGCCGAGTTCAACGACCGGGACGACGACACCCGCGTCTCGCTGGCGGACCTGATCGTGCTGGGCGGCAACGCGGCCGTCGAGGCGGCCGCCGCCGACGCCGGCTACGACGTCGCGGTGCCGTTCGAACCCGGCCGCGTGGACGCGACGGCCGACCAGACCGACGTCGACTCCTTCGAGGCGCTCGAGCCCAAAGCCGACGGGTTCCGCAACTACATGGCTGACGGCGTCGACCGCCCGGCCGAGGAGCTGCTCGTCGACGAGGCCGACCTGCTGGACCTGACCGTCGAGGAGATGACGGCGCTGGTCGGCGGGATGCGCGCGCTGGGTGCGACCTACGACGACTCGAACCTGGGCGTGTTCACCGACGAGCCCGGCACGCTGACCAACGACTTCTTCGTGAACCTGCTCGACATGGGCACCGAGTGGGAGCCCGCCGACGGCCTCGACCAGGTCTACGAGGGCCGCGACCGCGACACCGGCGAACTCGAGTGGGAGGGGACCCGCTTCGACCTCGTCTTCGGGTCGAACTCGCGGCTGCGCGCCGTCTCAGAGGTGTACGGCTCCGAGGACGGCGAAGCGGAGCTCGTCTCCGACTTCGTCGACGCGTGGACCACGGTCATGCGCGCCGACCGCTTCGACCTGGAGTGACCGCGACCCGACTCGGCTGACCACGGCCGATATCTCTCCCCGATTTTCGACGCCCTCGACCTATCCGATGTGGTTTTGCGGTCCCGCGCCGTAGCCGCGCGCATGAGCGACGGGGGCCTCTACTGCGGGACCTGCGAGCGGTCGGTGGATCGCGAGACGGCGACCCGCAGCGAGACGATCGCGGACCTGGACCCGACGAAGTGGCAGTCGCTGTGCTGTCCGGACTGCGGGCGGAAGCTGAAGACGGTGTTCGTCGCGCGTGAGCGCCTGAACTGAGTCCCGGACCGCACCGACCCTCGGCCTCGCGAACCCCACGCGTCCTTCCGGCTTCCCCACGGCTTAGTGTGTGGCGGGCCCAGCGGGAACCGGTATGACCGACGACGTACACAACGAGAGCGACACGTTCGACATCGGTGGGGAGCTGACGGTCCACCGGCTGGGCTTCGGCGCGATGCGCCTGACAGGGGAGGGCATCATCGGCCGCCCCGACGACGAGGACAACGCCCGCGAGGTCGTCCACCGCGCGACGGAACTGGGCGTCGACTTCGTCGACACCGCCGACTCCTACGGCCCCGGGACGAGCGAGCGGATCCTCAACGACGCGCTGGCCGAGGTCGACGCCGACCCGGTGGTCGCCTCGAAGGCCGGCCTCCTGCGTCACCGCGAGGGCGAGTGGCCGACACACGGCGACCCGCAGTTCCTCCACAATCAGGTCCTCTGTAGCCTCGACCGGCTGGGTGTCGACAGTATCGACCTCTACCAGTTCCACCGCCCGGACCCCGAGACGGACTTCGAGGACTCCGTCCACGCCTTCGCCGAGATGAAAGACGCCGGGCAGGTCGACCACGTCGGCCTCTCGAACGTCTCCGTCGAGCAGCTGGATCTCGCCCGCGACATCGTCGACATCGCGACGGTCCAGAACCAGTACAACGTCGCCTACCGCGGCGACGAGGACGTACTGCAGGCCTGCGAGGAGTACGACGTCGGCTTCATCCCGTGGGGACCGCTGTACACCGTCGACGACGACGGGGTCGCGGGCGTCCTCGACGAGGTCGGCGAGGCACACGACGCCTCCCGCCGACAGGTCGCGCTGGCGTGGCTGCTCCATCACTCGGACGTGACGCTGCCGATCCCCGGCACCTCCAGCGTCGACCACCTCGAATCGAACGTCGCCGCCTCGCAAGTCGAACTGACCGACGAGGACCTGGCGAAGCTGAACGACGTCGACCCGCAGTAGCGCCGCCGCTCCGCGGTTTTCCTTCTTGTCCCACATCCCCCGGAAGCGGCGGCGCCGCTCGTCGACGTGGGTGATCGGTGACCGACGGGCGCCGTCGCTCGTCGGTCGGAGAGTGGTAGAATGCGGAGTCAGCCCGTCGCTGACGCCGTCGTCGGTGTCAGCGACTTACAGTCGGGTGAGGTTCGACGCGCGCGGGCCCTTGTCGGCCTGCTCGATGTCGAACTCCACTTCCTCGCCCTCTTCGAGGTCCGGGCCGCCGACGTCTTCCATGTGGAAGAACACGTCCTCGTCCTCGTCCTCGGCGTCGATGAAGCCGTAGCCACCGGTGTCGTTGAAGAAGTCGACCGTACCTTTCGCCATCGTTAGAGACGCTCCAGGTTGGTCGCTCGCGGACCCTTGTCGGCCTGCTCGATGTCGAACTCCACTTCCTGCCCTTCTTCGAGGTCCGGGCCGCCGACGTCTTCCATGTGGAAGAACACGTCGTCGTCGGCGTCCTCGGTCTCGATGAAGCCGTAGCCGCCAGTGTCGTTGAAGAAGTCGACCTTACCGGAGGCCATTAGAGGCGCTCCAGGTTGGTCGCTCGCGGGCCCTTGTCGGCCTGCTCGATGTCGAACTCCACTTCCTGTCCCTCTTCGAGGTCCGGACCGCCCACGTCCTCCATGTGGAAGAAAACGTCGTCGTCAGCGTCCTCAGTCTCGATGAAACCGTAACCGCCCGTGTCGTTGAAGAAATCAACCTTACCGGATGCCATTGCAAACGAAGGGATGAGCGGGGGACGTATAGGACTTCCGAGAGAGTCGTTACCACGACACGTCGATTTCGTGAGATTTTCTCGACGGTTGACAGCCCGTCGCGGTCGGCTGTCGGAGGCCGCGGCCGAGGGGTTTTAATCCGGGGGCACGCAGTGTGATACGATGAGCGATGTCGCCGAATCGCTGTACGTCGGCGTCACCCGGTCGGGGACGTCGTGGTTCGCGGTGGCGTTCGACCGCTCGGGGTTCGACCACGCCGCGGTGTTCGACGAGGTCGGAGACCTGTGGGTCCGCTACGAGGAGCGCACCGAGCGCGTCCTCGTGGACGTGCCGGTCGGCCTCGTCGAGGAGGGGGAGGAAGGCCGGCGCTGCGACGACCTCGCGCGGCGCGCGCTGGGTGCGATGAGCGACGCGGTCGTCACCCCACCGGTCAGGGAGGCGACGCGCAAGCGCCGGTACCCCGCCGCCCAGCGCGTCAACGAGCGCAAGGCGGGCCGGGGCATCTCCGAACGAGCGTTCGCGATGAGCGACGCCATCGTGGCCGTCGACGAACTCCTCCAGAACGTCCCCGAGGCCCGGGCGGCGTTCGCGGGGAGCCATTCGGAGGTCTGCTTCCGCGCGTTCGCGGGCGAGGCGCTCGAGCACGACACGGCCTACGCCGCGGGCTACGCCGAGCGGATGCGGACGCTCGCCCAGTACGACCGCGACGCGCCGCCCGTCGTCCAGGCCGCCGCCGCGGCCACCGAGGGACACGAGGTCGCCGTCGCCGACGTGCTCGACGCGGTCGCGCTGGCCTACACCGCCGCCCCGGGCGACGGGACGCTCCGGACGCTCCCCGCGGAACCGCCGACCGACGCCGCTGGCCTCCCGATGGCTATCGCCTACCGGGCCGAGAGCCCGCTCGTGGCCGAGTAACCCCCCGGCCGCTCGGCCCACCGGCCGGGAGCGCCCCGTGCGTTTTTGCGCCCGCCACCCAAATCGGGCGTATGGCCTACACCTGGCAGTACTACGACCTGGTCCTGCTCGGCGTGTTCGCGAGCATGAGCGTCGGCGGCGCGGTCGCGGCGCTCACGTCGGTCGCAGCGACTACGTCGGTGCTCGCCGCCGGATTCGTCGCCGTGGCGCTCATCGGCCACGGCCTGTTCGTCAACGGCCCCGTCGACGGCGCCGACGACCTCACCGACGAGGTCGAGGCACTGAACTGATCCACCCAGCGACCTACCGAGCCGGCGACAAGAGTATCGTCTCGGCGAACCAACAGGGCGTCCATGGAGCACGAGATCTCCCACAGACCGTCGTACGCGCAGTTGACGCTCGACCTCGGTCCCGGTGAGTCCGTCCGGTCGGAAGCGGGCGCGATGGTGAGCAAAGCGCCGTCGATCGACGTCGAGACCAACGCCGAGGGAGGGATCCTCAAATCGCTCTCGCGGTCGCTGTTCGGCGGCGAGTCCTTCTTCATGAACACGTTCTCGGCGCCCGACGGCGGGCAGATACAGCTGGCGCCCGCGCTGTCGGGCGACGTGCAACACCACGACCTCGCCGACGAGACGCTGTACGTCCAGTCCTCGTCGTTCCTGGCCTCGGACCCGACGGTCGAGGTCGACACCGAGTTCGGCGGCGCGAAGACCTTCTTCGGGGGCGAGGGCCTCTTTCTCCTCCGCCTGTCGGGCGCCGGTCCGGTGTTCCTGTCGAGTTACGGGGCCATCGACGAACACGAGGTGACCGCCGACGAGTCGTTCGTCGTCGACACCGGCCACATCGTCGCCTTCGAGGAGGCGCTGTCGTTCGACGTGCGGAAGGTCGGCGGCCTGAAGTCGACGCTGTTCAGCGGCGAGGGGCTGGTCTGCGAGTTCTCCGGCGAGGGGACGGTCTGGACCCAGACCCGCAGTCCCGACGCGTTCCTCTCGTGGCTGATCCCGAAGATCCCCCAGAACAACACGACCACGACGACCTGAGTCGGCGAGGCGAACGGCGGCGCGAGCCGGTGTGCGAGCCGACGCGCCCGTCGAGCGGGCGGCGGATCCCGCACAATCGTTATCACAGATCCGTCCGAAGGGAGCGCCATGACCGAACGAGCCGAACTCGGGTCGGAGTCGCTGTCGACGCGCGCCGTGGCCGCCGGTGTGGTCGAACTGTCCGTGCGCGGCGAGACGCCCGCCCACGCCGGTGAGATCCGACGGGCGTGCAACCAGGCGATGGACGCCGTCGAGAGCGACGTGCTCGGCACGGTGACAGAGGCTGAAGTGTCGCGGACGCTGAACGAACTCGAGGCCGACGGGGTCGTCGAGGGCGTCCGCGACGACACCTCGGCCACCGGAAAGGGGCGACCGAACTACCGGCTGGTGCCGCCCGCCGACGCGATCCGCGCGTCGGTCGCCGACGACGACCGCACCGCGCCGCTGGCCGACCGCATCGTTTCGGACGACGACTGAGCGCCGGCCACCGCGTCGGGCACAAGGCCCATGTATCGTCGGGCTGACGAGCCGGTGTATGCTTCAGGCAGAACTCGAGGTGTGTACGGACTGTGGAGCGGTGCACATGGAAGGTGGCCCCGCGCCGTCGAACGTCAGCGAGTGCTCGGCCTGCGGCAGCCGCGTCGAGGACGTCGAACTCGACGACCTGATCGGGCTCTGAGACCGGTCCCGGTCGGCGACGGGCGACCGAACGCGCGACGCGGTGGCTGCCCGGCGGACGGGCGACGATCAGCACTTTCTCGTCGGCGTCTCCCCAACCGAGGAGCGATGACCGACCACGCGAACCGCGGGTATCGCCGCATGTTCGACGACGACTTTTCCGTCGGCCTCTTCTTCCCGATCACGACCGCCGACGGGCCGATCCCGCCGCTCGGCGAGCAGACCGAACTCGCCGCTTACGCCGAGCGGCTGGGTTTCGACGCGCTGTGGTTCCGCGACGTGCCGCTGTTCTGGCCGAAGTTCGACGACGCCGGGCAGGTGTACGACCCCTGGGTCTTTCTCTCCCATATCGCCGCCAACACGGAGGACGTGGCGCTGGCGACGGGGAGTATCGTCCTCCCGCTGCGCCACCCGCTCCACGTCGCCAAGGCCGCGGCGTCGGTCGACCGACTCTCGGACGGGCGGCTCGTCCTCGGCGTCGCCAGCGGCGACCGCCCGCCGGAGTACGCCGCCTTCGGCGTCGACGAGGACCGCACCGACGAACTGTTCCGCGAGTCCGTCCGGACGCTGCGGACGGTCTGGGCCGAGGAGTACCCCGAGATCGACACACCGTTCGGAAGCCTCGACGGGTCGATGGATCTCCTGCCGAAGCCGACGACCGAGACGCTGCCGCTACTCGTGACCGGCCACGCAGGCCAGTCCCCGGAGTGGATCGGCGAGCGCGGCGACGGCTGGGTGTACTACCAGCGGACCGCCGAGGGCGTGGCCGAGCAGGTCGAGGACTGGCGCGCGGTCGCGGGCGAGAAGCCGTACGTGCAGGTGCTGCACGTCGCGCTCGCCGAGGATCCGACGGCCGGACCGGAGCGAATCCACCAGGGCTACGCCACCGGGACGGACTGGCTGGTCGAGCACGTCCGAGACCTCCGGGACGCCGGCGTCGACCACGTGATGGTGAACGTCCGCCAGACCGACCCCGACCGAGACGTGCGGGCGGTCCTCGACCAGTTCGCCGACGAGGTGCTGGCCGAACTCTGAGCGGCCCGCCGGTTCGTCATCGCTCGAGGCCGGACTCCTCCGGTCCAGTCTGCCGCTACGGACACGCTTTTTCCCGCGTATCGAGTCCCTGGGATAGAACCGCGATGACGCTCACACCCGAGAAACGCGACCGGCTGGAGAACCTTCACAGCGCCCTGATCAACGACATCACCGACGAGATGGGCATCGACGACAACGTCATCCCGGGCACCCGTATCCGCCCCGTCTGGTCGAAAGAGCCGACCGTCGGCACCGCTCACACCGCCCAGCGCGTCGACATCGGGTACGCAGAGGGCGAGTGGGACCCCGAGGACGACGGCGACGACGAGGCCGTCGAGGACGACCGTGACGCCGAGGACATCGACTTCTTCCAGTACCTCGAAGCCACCGACGAGGGCGACTTCGTCGTCATGGCCGCGCCGAAAGACACCGAAGTGGGGCTGTGGGGCGAACTCCTCAGCACGATCGTCCAGGAGAACGGCGCGACCGGCGCGCTCATCGACGGCCCGACGCGGGATTCGACGATGATCGAGCAACACGAGTTCCCCGTCTGGTCGGACGGCCACAGCGCCATCGAGTCGTTCGGCCGCGTCAGTTTTCGGGAATGGGACGTGCCCGTCGAGGTCCACGACGTGACCATCGCACCCGGAGACGTGATATTCGCCGACTACCAGTCGATCGCCGTCGTCGACCCAGATATCGTCGACGAGGTCTTGGAGCGGGGCGAAGAGGAACTCGAACAGGAGAACGCGGTTCGGTCGGACATCCGCGGCGGCGACAGCGTCTACGAAGTGTGGGACCGCTACGGCACGCTGTGAGGAGGCTCCGCTCTCGGTCTCAGAGGTCGAACACGCGCGCGACGACGCCGGCGAGCAGGATCAGTGCACCCAGGACGAACGTCCCGGGGACGGGGAGCACGAACACGAGCGCGCCGGCTGCGAGGATCTTCGTAGAGAGTCTCATCGCGGCCCCGAGTAGTGGTCGCGGACGGATACGGGTTGTGCCGCGACCGGATTCCCTCGGTCTCCCCTGAGCGAGTCAGAGGTCCTGGTCGACGCGGAGCTCCGAGTCGGTGACGGTCGCGACGCTATCGGCTGGCACCTCGATGTCGTCGCCGTCGGCGTCCCCGAAACCGAGTCCCTGGATCCACGACTCGGCGATGTCCGGGTCGGGCTCGACGTAGGCGACCTGTTCGTCGGGGTCGACTTGGGTCACGATGCCGATCTGTTCGCCTTCCACGTCCATGAGGAACTTTCCTTCGTCTTCTGTCGAGAGGACCGTCATGTGACTCGGACTGTTCAGCGCACTGATTGAATAAGTTGACGGACGAGCGGCAGCCGGCACCCTCTCGTCGGGACGGCGAACCGGCGACCACTGCGAGGTCACTGCAGATACCCCAGCTGTTCGAGTCGCGCCTTGCGCTCGGCGCCGATCGAGACGGATTCGCGCTCGCCGGCGGCGTCGACGGAGTCGAGCCACTCGTCGAGCGCGTCGGCCAGCTCGGCGACCCGGTCGGGACGGCGCTCGGACACGTCGGTCGTCTCACCCGGGTCGGTGGCGAGGTCGTACAGTCGCTCTGAGCCGTCGGACCCGCGGACGAGCTTGTGGTCGTCGGTCCGGATCGCGCGCAGCGACCGGTCGTACGTCCGGAGATGTTCAGGTACCCGGCTCAGATTGCGCTCCAGGGCGGCCATCGACGGCTGGGGCGCCGCGTACTCGCTGACGACGAACTCGCGGGCCGGGCTCCCGGCGTCGGGGTGGAAAGACGTGCCGTGGAATCGCTCGCGAGCCGCGGGAGCCTCGATGCCGGCGGCGTCGAGCAGCGTCGGCGCCAGGTCCAGCAGGCTCACGAGGTCGTCGAGGTCCGACCCGCCGGTGAACGCGCCGCCGTGGAGCACGAGCGGCACGCGCACGAGCGTGTCGTAGAGACAGTACTGGTGGTCCATCATGCCGTGGTCGCCGACGTTCTCGCCGTGGTCGGCGGTGACGACCACGAGGGTGTCCTCCCACTCGCCGGCGGCCTGCAGGGCGGCCCGGAGCGCGGCCAGTTGCTCGTCGAAGTAGGTGATCTCGCCGCGGTACAGCGCCCGCAGGAGGGCCAGATCGCGCTCGGAGAGGTCGAGATCGCCGGCCATGAACTGCCAGGGCTCCTGGGGCACGGCCATCGCCTCCTCGTAGGTGGCGCCCTCGGGGAGGTGCCGTTCCGTCGTCTCCCGGGGCGGCCGGTACTCCAGGTGGGGTTCGAGGTAGTTGACGAGCAGGAAGAAGGGGTCCTCGCGCGAGCGGTCGGCGAGCCAGTCCGCGATCCACGAGGTCGACCGCTCGGCGCCGTCGTCGGACCGCTCGCGGACGAACCGCCGGTACAGCGTGTTGGCGGCGTTGACGAGTGGGTTCCCGTCGAAGAGCTTCCGGGCGACGAGGCGGGCGCGACTCTCCGCGGTCTCGTCGACGAGCTCGGAGAGCGCGTTGTCGGACTGGACGAGCTGCCACATCTGGCGGAACTCCTCGAACCCGCGGTCGAAGCCCGACTCGGCGCTGAGCCAGGTGTTGTTCGAGACGCAGACGGTCTCGTAGCCGGCGGCGCGGAACGGTTCGGGCAGGACGGGCAGCCGGTCGTCCAGGCGCTCGTGGTCGGCGTGGGCCCCGTGTTCGGAGGGCGGCGCGCCGGTCAACAGCGAGGCGTGCGAGGGGAGCGTCCACGGGGCCGCCGAAACGGCCCGCGTGGCTCGGGTCCCCGACGTTGCGAGCTCTGCGAGGGTCGGCGCGACCTGCGAATCGTACGCGTCGTCGATCCGTGTCGTGTCGGCGACGACGACGACGACGTTCGGCTGTGTGGCCATTGTCGCCCGGGCTTGGCGGGCGACACCGATAGCAATTGACCGCTTACTTCCGGCGGTTGGGACCGTTTCGCTGCCCCAGCGGGACGCGTTCGGTACCGGCGGCTTACCGGTGGCCGGTGGGACTCCGGCGCGCGCTGCCGATCGAACTCCGTGTACCCGCCGTGTCGGGTAAGGCCGGCTTACGTCGACACTCGTCGACGCGATCCACGGGACCCAGTCGGCGACGACGACCCATCCGAAGCTGGTAAGTCTCTCACAGGAACTCCGTGGCGTGTGTTCGGCCCTCCACCGCGCGGAGTGTTCGTCAGATACGCGACCGTCTGTCCCTTCGTCGTCGAAGCGACGATCGCCGACGTCGTCCTCCGAGCGCAGTTCGCGCCCGCGCGACCGCGACATCCAGTGGCTCCGCGCCGGTACGCCGTCGTCCGTTCGCCACGGATGACAGGCGGCGAGTACAAGGGGGCGGAGTACGTTACTTGCGTATGGACTCGACAGAGTCGGACGACGGCAACGGTCGTATCGCACGCCTGGTTCTCGCCGCCGGCCTCGGCGCGGCCGCGCTCTGGTCGCTTCGAAAGGGCAAACGCCTCCGCGGCGCCCTCGCAGGCCTCGGCGCCGTCGCGCTCGGCTACAGCGCGACGAGCGACGCCGACAGCGTGACCGAACCGCTCGCCGAGGAGTTCGAGATCGACACCGCCGAGAGCGACGACGCGGCGGCCGACGAGAGCGAGAGCGACCACCTCCGCTGTGCGGCCTGCGGCGAGCCGATCGTCGCCGGCCAGATCCGCTCGCCCAACGAGGACGGCGAGACCGTCCACGAGACCTGCCTCGAAGCGACGGCCTGAATCGCCGACACCTTTCTCCGCGCTACACCTCGGTCGACAGCCTCGGGCCTCGCGTCTCAGACGGCGTCGACATCGGTCGCAGTGACTCCGTATGACCGGCAGTGAGGACGCGAATCTGCCGATATCGGCGCTGCTGACGGTCGTGGCACGCCGTACGTGAAGCCAGCCGAGAACCGTCTCCACTGAACGTCGATGGGGTTCGAAAGAGACGCAGTAAGCCTAGGCCGGGATTTGAACCCGGGCTCTCGTCCTTACCAAGGACGCGCTTTACCTCTAAGCTACCCAGGCACCACGTGGGTACGTACACCCGATTTCCGCTTTCTGCGCTCGAATCTACTACACAGCCATATAAGAATCTGATGAAACCCGCCGGGTGTGCCGTACCGTGACAGGAAACTTCGATAATTGACTCTTGAACTACACCCTCTCGATGTATTGGAACACATCTGTAGTCACAGTACCAGTCGTTCTTCTGGTGCGAACAGATAGATACTCCTGAGCAAGAGCGTAGCACTGATCGCGGTATTGAGGGCAACTTCAGAGGAGGTGTCCCATCGCTCAAACACCTCAGTATCATCTCCATGCGTCCCACCCTTGTTTCTAATAGCGCAGTAGGGAGGGGATACACCGTCCCCAGAATCAGAGATTCTGGCGTGCGAACGAATCGCGGAGCGATTCGTCAACGCCGTCATCGTCTCTCAGACACATGCTTGTTACCAGGTCACTGGCCGACGGGGTGACTACTTTCACTCCGGACAGCAAGAGTTGATACGTCTGTCACGTCTCTCTCGAAGTGCGTGGAATGAACTACAACTACAGGTATCGCCTCGAGCCCACGGAACGCCAACGTGAGACGTTGGACTACCACCGTGATACCTGCCGTCAACTCTACAACCACGCCCTGTACCGCTTCACTCAGATTCCCGAAGACGAGAGCACCGTCAAACAGCGTGTCCGGAAGATCCGTGACGAGCTTCCCGACCTCAAAGAGTGGTGGGACGCGCTTACCGACGTGTACTCGAAAGTGCTCCAGCCCACCGTCATGCGGGTCGCCAAGAACATCAAAGCTCTCGGGAAGCTCAAGGAGCACGGCTACAACGTCGGTGAACTTCGGTGGAAGTCACCTCGGGAGTTCCGCAGTTTCACCTACAACCAGTCTGGCTTCGAACTCGACAAGAAGAGTGGTCAGACTGTGCTGTCGCTGTCGAAACTCGCAGACATCCCAATCGAACTCCACCGACCGCTCCCCGACGACGCCACGGTCAAGGAAGTCACGCTGAAAAAAGAGAAAACCGGCGAGTGGTTCGCTATCTTCGGCATCGAGATGGACACAGAACCCCCAGTCAAGCAATCGCTGGAAGAGATCGACGCCGAGGAGGTGGTCGGCATCGACGTGGGCATTCTGAAGTATGCCCACGACACTGACGGGACGGCAGTCGAATCACTCGACCTCTCGGAAGAACGCGACAGACTCGAACGAGAGCAACGGAAGCTCTCGCGCAAAGAGCACGAGTCGAACAATTGGGAGACCCAACGTCAGCGTGTCGCTGCGTGTCACCTCCGAATCAAGCGCAAGCGGCGTGACTTTCTGCACAAACTATCGAACTACTACGCTCGGGAGTACGAACTGGTCGCCGTCGAAGACCTCGACGTGAAAGCGATGCTGGGATCGCCACGTAACGGCCGCAACACGGCGTCGGTAGCATGGAACACCTTCACCGATATGCTCGAATGGAAGTGCAAACGCGAGGGGACGTACTTCATGGAGGTGCAGCCGGAAGGCACCACCAAAGAGTGCGCTCAGTGTGGCGTCGAAACCGACAAACCGCTGTGGATACGTGACCACTCCTGTCCTGCCTGTGGCTTCGAGGCGGATAGAGACGCGAACGCAGCGTGGAACATTCTTTTTCGTGGACTCACCGAACTAGGAGTGGGTCACTCCGAATTAACGCCTGTGGAGACTGCGCTCCCTGCGGACACTGCGGTTGTGTCTGCAAAGCGCGTCGTAGAAACAGGAAGCCCCTGCCTCGAGGAACGACCGGCTACGCCGCGAGTGAGTAGGCAGGGGTAGTTCACGCGTTTCGATTTCGACCCCGCCGTGCGGGCGAACCGCACGGTCAGTCGGGGACGGCGCGGCGACCGCTCAGATCCGTTCGGCGAGCGCCGCCGGCGTCCCGTCGGTGAACAGCGACTCCGCGAGGGGGAGTCGGCCGTCGGTGCGGCCGAGCGCCTCGACGTGGCTCCGCAGGGACTCGGTGACAGACCCGCCGGCCGCGGTGGTGCCGGCGACGGCGGCGAGTTCGAACACGTCGGCCTCGAGATTGGCGTCGAGGCGCTCGTCGCCGGTGGTCCGACGGCGGGTCTGGTCGCCGCCGAACGAGCGGACGACGGCGACCGCCTCGCCGGCGGCCTCCGTGCGGGCGAGCAGGTAGAACCCGCGGGCGACCATCACGTCGGCGACGAGGATGTCCATGTCCGCGTCGTCGGCGTCAGCCCCGACGGTCGGACCCGGTGTCACCGCGTCGGTCACGGCCACGTCGCCCCCGTCGGTCAGTTCGTCCTCGCGCTCCCACGGCGGAGCCCGGGAGAGCGAGCGGGTGAGGCGGAGCCCCTCGTAGATGAGCTGGACGCCTGCCCCGCGGTCGGCGACGGCGCCGGTGTCGACCGACGGACCGTCCGCCGCTCCGGCGACGACTGCGCGGGCGCTCAACACCGTCAGTACGCCGGGTGCCATCGACCCGTCTTCGAGGCGTTCGCGGATCCGCTGGCGGAGGCGGTCGGGCTCTACGTCACCGACCGCGTCCAACGCGGCTCCGCGGACCGCCGCGACTTCCTCCATTGGCGTCAGCTAGCGGTGGGAAGGGCAAAGACCTTTGGAAACGACTTACCGACGAACACCCATGCCGACGCCTGCGACGGCCGATCCGTCGACCTCGGACCGGATCGCCCCCGGAAAGGAGGCCCGCCCGTGATCGAGACCGACGCCGACGGCGACGTGTGCATCCTCACCCTCGACCGCCCCGACCGCCGCAACGCGCTCACGCCGGCCGCCCTCGACGACCTCGAAGCCGCCGTCGACGGCGCCGACGAGCCCGTCGTCCTCCTCCGCGGCGCCGGATCCGCCTTCTGCGCCGGGGCCGACCTCGACGCGGTCGCCGACCTGGCCGACCGCGAGGCCGCCGAGTCGTTCGCTCGCCGCGGCCAGCGGGTCGCGAGGGCCATCGCCGAGGCCGAATCGGTCCTCGTCGCGGCCGTCGACGGCGCTGCCCGCGGCGGCGGCGTCGAACTCGCACTGGCCTGTGACGTGCGCGTCGCGACGCCCGCGGCGACGTTCGCCGAGTCCGGCGCGACCATCGGTCTGCTGGGCGCCTGGGGCGGGACCGTCCGCCTACCCGAGGTCGTCGGGTTCGGCGAGGCGATGGACGTCGCTCTGTCGGGACGAGTTCTGGACGCCGACGAGGCGCTCCGTATGGGGCTCGTCTCCCGCGTCGTCGACGACCCGCGAGCGGTCGCCGCGGAGATCGCCGGAAACGATCCGGCGGCACTACGGGCGATCAAGACCCGTCTGCGCGACGACGGCGACCGCGACGATCGCGAGCGCCGCGAAGCCGCGGCGTTCGCCGAACTGCACGCCGACCTCGAGTGGTAGACGGTCCGACGGGGGAAGACCGTCGGCCGCCGCGACCGTCACAACCGAAACCTTCGAAAGCACCCACCACCCATAGGAAGCTAATGCCGGACTGTGACTACTGCGGGGCGACCGTCGACGGCGAGGACGCCTACCTCGACCACCTCGCCAGCGAGCACGAGGGGGAGCTGGGGTCGATCGACGAACGGCGGGTCGCCGAACGAAGTCCCGACGACGACGGCGGGTTCCCGGTCGGCCCCGCCGTCCTCGTCGGCCTGCTGGCGGCCGCGGGCGGACTCGTGGTCTACGTCACCTTCCTCATGGGCGGGTCGGGCGGAACTGCGGCCGCGAGCAGCCTACCCGACAGCGGCGACGGATCGGTCGTCTCGCAGGTACAAACCGAGGAGTCGAACGGCCTCGACCACCGCGAGCAGGGAACCGAGATCGACTACGAACGCGTCCCGCCGACCAGCGGCGCACACTGGGGCCGCTCGTGGGAGAGCGCCGGCTTCTACTCCGAGCGACCGCCTCTGGAGTCGCTCGTCCACTCGCTCGAACACGGCGCCGTCGTCGTCTACTACGACCCCGCGCAGCTGACCCCCGAAGCCGAGGAGCATCTGCGGGGCTGGGCCACCAACCAGAGCGGCAACTGGCGGAGTTTCATCGCCGTCCCGAACCCCAACCAGAACCCCGAGTCGGCGTACGTCCTCACCGCCTGGACCAAGCGGCTGACGATGGACGAGTACGACGACGCCACGGTCCGCGCGTTCACCGCCGAGTACATCGGTCGCGGCCCGGAGAACCCCGTGCGATAGCGCTCGACCCGAAAGGGACCACTTCTTCGCGATTCAGTACAGCGACTCGGGCCCCGGCGGCGCCGCTCGCTTGTGTTCGCTGGCCTCGTACAGTCCGCGGACCCGCTCGATCGTCTCGGCGTCGACGCCGATGTGCTCGGCCGTCGCCGACACCGACAGCGGCCCGTCGACGTGCAGCGCCAGGATCGAATCGAGCGTGTCGTAGTCCATCCCGAGTTCCCCCTCGTCGGTCTGGTCGACCCACATACCGGCGCTGGCCTCCTTGGCCGCCAGGTCGTCGGGCACGCCGACGTGACGGGCGAGCTGGCGGACCTGCTGCTTGTAGAGGTTCGCGATCGGGTGACAGTCCACGGCGCCGTCGCCGTACTTCGTGAAGTAGCCCACCAGCGCCTCCGTCCGGTTGCCGGTGCCGACGACGAGGCCCCCCTCGGTGTTGGCCACGAGGTAGTTCAACACCGCGCGGATCCGCACGTAGAGGTTCCCCGTCGCCATCCGATCGCTCTCGGCGTCGGGGTAGGCGTCGAGGAACGCGTCGGCGATGGGCGTGATCTCCACCACGTCGTACTCCACGTCCAGCAGGTCGCTCGCGACCCGCTCGGCGTCGCTCATGTTCGCCTCGCGGTTGACCTCGCTGGGCATCACCAGCGCGCGGACGTTCTCCGCGCCCACCGCCTCGACGGCCAGATGCGAGGTGAGCGTGCTGTCGATGCCGCCGGAGAGCCCCATCACTACCCGGTCGGCGCCCGCGGCCTCGTACTGGGCGGCGATGAAGTCGGTGACGTGTTCGCGGTGCGCGTCGAGTTCCTCGGTCGAGAGGGACATATCGAGCGGCTCCGTCGCTCGGACCAGTTCCTCGGTCGTAGCCATACCGATCGTTGGCACGAGTGCGACTAATACCCTCGTGTCATCGGGGATCGGTGACCGTCCGTCCACTCGACGGAAGCGCTACGTTCAAGTGATCGGGACTGCGACTGACGGATGCAACGAGGGCGCGCCGTTGGTGAGCAGTCCCCCGGACTGCGAGCCGCGGGGCGAACGATGTGAGCGCCGTTGGTCCAGTGGTAGGACATTAGCTTCCCAAGCTAATAGCCCGGGTTCAATTCCCGGACGGCGCATGATTGTCTCGAACGCCAGTGAGAGACATCATCGCCACCGAGAATTGAACCCTGGAAGTCGCAGCCCCGGAACGGTCGAACGGAGTGAGACCGCACGCCCGGAACGTCTTCCTCCGGTTCGATTCCCGGACGGCGCACTCCTTCCTCCCTTCGGTCGTCGGTCGTGCGCCGTCCGATGTTCGCGAACGCTTCGCGTTCGCTCACTCCCGGACCGCGCACGCTACCATCCCCTCCCCGACCGGCTGTCCTCGCGACTCGAAGCCTCGCTGCGGGAAACTCGGGCGGGAAAACAGGGGTCAAAAGGGCCAGACAGCTCGGTCGCTTCGCGCTCTCGTCCGGTACGATCGATCCTGCCACCGCCTCCGCACGGCCACCGCCCAACTACCGCTTCCGACAGTCTCCTCTCGGTCAGCCGACGGCGTGTCCGGTCGCGGCCGTTCATTTCCTCACGGCCAGTATCGCTGGCGAAGGCAGACACTCTCACCGGCGGGTCACGCCACCGCGCCGATACTTGGGTTTAAGCCGCTTCGAGCGAAAGACGGCTCCAATGGTTGAGTGTGACGAGGTCCTGATAGCCGGTCGGCCGGACGGCGACGCCGCGGCGGTCGCCGACGACCTCGGGGCGGTCGACGGGGTGACCACCGAGACGGCGACCGCGGCGGCCCCCGGCGAACTCGACCCGACGGACGCCGACTGTGTCGTCTGGGTCGGCTCGGCGACGGCCGACGGGCTCGCGACCCTCGTGGAACGGGCGGGCGGCCCCGCGGGAACGCCCGTCGTGCTCCTCGCCGAGGGTGACGACGACCCGGGGCCGACGGCGGCGTTCGACGCCGGTGTCGCCGATTTCGTGCGAGCGGGTGACGGGGCCGGAGCCGTTCTGGCGCGGCGTGTCGACCGGTTGCTGGCGAACGGGAACGACCGGGCGACGGGCGGGCCCACGGCGGCGGACGGGAGCGGCGAGCGTACGGTAACGGGTGGGGCCGGTGACGGCGCGGACGCGCTCCGGGCGACACCGTCGGGGGCGAGCGCCGAACGGGTCCTCGAACGCGTCGACGCGGCGATCGTCGGGTTGGACGACGACTGGCGGATCACCTACCTCAACGACCCGGCGGCCGAGGCGCTGGGCGAACCGGCCGACGCCGCCGTCGGCGAGGTCGTCTGGGAAGCGTTGCCCGAGATCGAAGGGAGCGTCTTCGAGCGGGAGTACCGCGAGGCGCTGGCGAGCCAGGAGGTCCGTACCTTCGAGACCCGCTACGAACCAGCGGACAACTGGCTGGAGGTCTCGGTGTTCCCGGCCGCCGACGGACTGTCGGTGTACGTCCGCGACGTGACCGAACGAAAGCGGACGAAGGCAGAGCTACGGCGCAACGAACGGGCGTTGCGGGACCTCCAGCGGCTGGCCTCCTCGCGCGACCGGTCGTTCGACGAGAAGCTGGAGCAAGCGCTGGCGGTCGGCTGCGAGCGACTGGACCTGCCGATGGGATACCTGACGCGGATCGACGGTGACACCCAGACGGTCGTCGCCGCCCACGGAGAGACGGGGGTCGACTCCGGCGCCCACCAGCCCGTCGCGGAGAGCTACTGCCGGCGAACCGTCGAGACCGACGGGCTGCTCGCGCTCGAACACGCCGCCGCGGAGGGGTGGGACGACGACCCAGCCTACGAGCGCCACGGCATGGAGTGTTACCTGGGCGGAAAGCTGCTGGTCGGCGGCGAGCTGTACGGAACGCTCTGTTTCGGTAGCGCCGAGGCCCGCGACGCGCCCTTTACCGACGCCGAGGAGACGTTCATCGAACTGCTTGTCGAGTGGGTCAGCTACGAACTCGAACGGCGCGAGCGCGACCGGGATCTTGGTCGCTACGAGACCATCGTCCGGGCCATCGACGACGGCGTCTACGAGCTCGACGAAGCGGGGCGGTTCACCTTCGTCAACCCCTCGATGTGTCGGATCACCGGGTACGACTCCGAGGACCTCGTCGGCGAACACGTCTCGGTCGTCAAGGACGACGACGCGACCGAGGCAGCCGTCGACGCGCTGCTCGCGGGCGAAGCGACCGAGCGCACGGTCGAATCGGTCGTCCAGCGCAAGCGCGGCCCGCCGATCCCTTGCGAGGACAGCCTGACGGCGCTGACCGGTGACGAGGGGGCGGCCCGCGGCGTCGTCGGCGTCGTCCGGGACGTGACCGAGCAGAAGGCTCACCGGGAGATGCTGTCGGAGCTGGTCACCTCCTCGCGGTCGCTCATGCAGGCCCGCGACCGCGAGGAGGTCGCCGAGATGGCCACCCAGGCGATCGAAGACGTGCTCGGCTTCGAGCTGAACACCGTCCGCCTGTTCGACCGCGAGACCGACCGCCTCGAACCCGTGGGGACGACCGACGCGGTCGCCGAACGCGGTGTCGTGACGCCGACCTACGACGTGGACGAGGGCGGGCCCGGGCGGGCGTTCGTCGACGGCGAGCTGGTCGTCGTCGAAGACACCACGACCGGCGACGACGACCACCCGCACGATATCGTCCGCTCGGCGCTGCATATCCCGATGGGCGTCCACGGCACCATCAGCATCGGTGCCGAGACGGTCGACGCCTTCTCGAACACGGACCGGCAGGCCGTGCAACTGCTGGCGACCAGCGCCGCCGCTGCGGCCAACCGTGCCAAGCGCGAACAGGAGGTCCGCGAAGCCCGCGAGCGGGTCGACACGCTCGTCGACCGGATCAACGGCCTCATCGAGAACACCGTCGAGGTGCTCGTCCAGGCCGGGACCAGAGCGGAACTCGAAGCCGGCGTCGTCGACCAACTCGTCGCGACCGAGCCTTACACCTTCGCCTGGATCGGCCGGCCCGATCTGGCTGCCGAGCGCATCGAAGCCAGCGCCTGGGCGGGCGACGTGCCCGAGCTCGCCGACGCCGTCGCGGACCTGTCGGTGGACCGCTCGGCCGCTCGCGACGCCGCAGATCCCGCCGCGCTCGCGCTCGACGACGAGACCATCCACATCGTCGACGACCTCGCCGACTCGCCAGGCGGGAGCGTCCACGCAACCGCCAGCGAGGCGGGTCTCGGGTCGATGATCGCCGTCCCGCTCACGTACAAGGACGCCAGTTACGGCGTCCTCTGTGTCTACGCGCCCGCGCTCGACGCCGTCGCCGACCGCGAGCAGGTCGTCCTCGACGCGCTCGGACGCGCGGTCGCCAACGCCATCAACGCCATCGAGAGCGGTCGCATCCTCTCGACGGACCGCGTCGTCGAACTGGAGTTCACCGTCCGGGACGACGACCTCCTGTTCAACCGGCTCTCCGCACAGACCGACGCGACCTACGAACTGACGGGTTCGGTCCACGAGGCCGACGGGAGTATCCGACTGTACGTCACCGCCAGCGGGGCCGACGCCGAGGAGATCGCGTCGATACTCGCGAGCACCGACGGCGTCGAGGCGTCGAGCGTCATCGCCGACCACGACGACGACGTGCTGTTCGAGGCCGTCGTCGACGACTCGCTGGTCGAGTTGCTGGCCGACCACGGCGCGGTCACCCGGTCGGTCACCGCCGAGGACGGCCTCGTCCGCTACACCATCGAACTGCCCTACGAGGCCGAAGCGCGGGAGGTGTTCGAGCTCGTCTCCGACCGCCACCGCGGTACCGACCTCGTCGGCTACCACGAACACGAGCGGCCGGTCCGCACCCGCCAGGAGTTCCGCGAGGCCGTCACCGACCGCTTCACCGACCGTCAGGAGACCGCCATCCGAACCGCCTACCTCGGCGGCTTCTTCGAGTGGCCCCGGGACGTCGACGGCGACGACCTGGCCGGGTCGATGGACATCTCCCGACCCACCTACCACCAGCACCTCCGCGCCGCCCAGCGGAAGGTGTTCGACGAGCTGTTCGACCCCCACTCCGGGCGGTGAGCGCGGTGTTCAGTGGAGGTGGTGTACCGAGCGGTCGCGGGGCGCGGAGTGGGTGCGGTTGCGGTGAGCGGTGCGGTTGGCGTGCGCTGTCGAGCGTGCCCGCCTCTTGGCGGGCCGCTCGAAACAGTCGCGCGAGGTCTTCGTGAACGTGTGAACGAAGGCTTGTCAGAGCGTGCTCTGACAGTGGATGAGGGAGCCTGCGACCGAATCGGCTGGGGAGGTGTGAGGCCGTCTGCGGTGCTGTGCGGGGCGGTCGCAGTGCCGTGCGGTCCCTGGTGTCCTGACGAGCGAAGCGAGTCAGGGCTCAGGAGAGCTTGCTCTCCTGGCGGACTGAACGGGCGAGGCGCGCTCGCGCCGGGAGTCGTCTACGCGACCCCTATCCGCGCGGACGGTGCGGAGAGCGTGGATATGTCGCGTAGCGACCGCGAGCGGGCCGAGGGCGTTCACCGTCTACTGGTGCGTGTGGTCGGTCCGTTTCAGAGCGAGCGCGGCGAGGGCTTTCATCGTTCACCGTCACCTGCGGTCGCGCTCACCCGACCCCCGTCCACAACATATCGAACAAGGCCACCGTTACAACCGAGACACGCACTGAAGACCGTCACCGGAGTCGACACTCACATTTATGCAGCGGTCGGGCGTCGGTTCACGTATGAGCGAGCCAGACGAAGCGCCCGACCTGGGCTTCGGTCAGGCGGTCTTCGACGACGAGGGGAACCGACTGGGGACCGTCCGCGGGTTCGACGAACACGGCTTCTACGTGACGACCGAAGACGGGATCGCGGGCATGGGGCAACACCTGTCGACGACCGCGGACAGCGGCGAGGCCGAGCTGATGTGGCGCTGCTGGGACTGCGGCGAGATGGGAGACATCGAGGAGATCCCGGAGACCTGCCCGGCCTGTGGCGCCGAGCGCGAGAGCATCTACTACTGGGCCGAGGACTGACGCCCGGCCGTGCGCGTCCTCGTCTTCGGCGCCGGCAGCCTCGGGAGCCTCCTCGGGGGGCTGCTCGCGCGCGCCCACGACGTGACGCTGGTCGGTCGCGCCCCGCACGTCGAGCGGGTTCGCGCCGACGGGCTCCGGATCACCGGTGAGTGTTCGGTCCGCGTCGAGCCCGCGGCGACGACTGCGGTCCCCGACGAACGATTCGACCTCGCGCTCGTCGCCGTCAAGGCCTTCGACACGGCGGCCGCGGCCGAGGCGCTCGGTGCCGCGGATCTGGACGCGGTCCTCTCGGTCCAGAACGGGCTGGACAACGAGCGGACGCTGGCGGGCGCGCTCGACGCGCCGGTGCTCGCGGGCACCTGCACCTACGGCGCGCGGCTGACCGAACCGGGGACCGTCGAATGTACCGGCCGTGGTGAGGTCGCGCTCGGACCGCCCGACGGCGGAGAGTCGGCGGTCGCCGAATCGGTCGGCGGGGCGCTGGGCGGCGCGGACGTCGAGACGACGGTCGCCGCGGACATGCCGCGGCGGCGCTGGACGAAGCTGTCGGTCAACGCGGGGATCAACGCCGTGACCGCGCTGGCGCGCGTCGAGAACGGCGCGCTCGTCGACGGTCCCGCGGGCGAGACGGCGCGCCGCGCGGCGAGAGAGACGGCTCGCGTCGCGCGCGAGCGGGGGATCGACTTGGCCGACGGCGCGGCCGTCGAGGCGGTCGAGCGGGTGGCGGCGGCGACGAGCGCCAACCGGTCGTCGATGCTGCAGGACGTCGAGGCCGGAACACGGACGGAAGTCGACGCGATCAACGGCGCGGTGGTCGAGCGAGCCGAGCGAGCGGTGCCGGTCAACGAGACGCTAACGGCGCTGGTTCGAGGGTGGGAGCGCGAGCGCGGGTCGCGGTAGGGGGTTGGAGTCGCAGTGGGCGGTTCGGGCTGTGACGGGACGGCGAGGAGCGTCCCCGCGACCGCTCAGTTCCCGACGGCGAGCGCGCGCGGTTCGACGGCGCCCGCGTTGGCGTTCGACCCGTCGGACGTGCGGTCGCTGAAGAAGACGGCCTCGCTGCCGTAGTGTCGCAGGCGGTAGACGTCGGAGTCGTACCCGTCCATCGCGGGCGCCAGGTCCGTCTCCAGGGAGTTGGGTGCGATGACGACCAGCGGGTCGACCTCGCCGTTCTGGAGGCGCTCGACGGCGGTCTCCTCGTCCTGGATGCAGTCGCCCTCCGCGCCGTAGGCGTCGACGTACCACTGCAGCGGGAGGGTGTCGCTGATGCTGGAACAGCGCGGTTCGATCCCGGCGTCCCGCGGAGAGTCGCGGACGTACGTGTTCCCGACGAAGAGCACGTCGACGCCCTCGTGGTCGGCGGCGTGATCCTGCAGTACTTCCATCGAGGGGCGGAAGTCGTCGGCCGGCTGGGCGTACTGGACGAGTTCGTTGTCGTCGGTGGTGTCGTTCATGTAGACGTACCACCCCGCGGAGCCGGCCATGTAGCCGGCGATCAGCAGGAGGGCGAACGCGGTGACGCCGAACCTGACCGAGCCGGTGTGGACCGAGTCGCGGGCGCGGTCGACGACCAGTGCGATACCGACGCCCGCCGGAAGGGCCAGCGGCACGAGCGCGTTGACGGCGATCCAGGCGTTGGCGATGTCGGTGCCGAGCGGGTAGCCGACGATCGAGACGAAACCCCAGTAGGCACAAAAGAGGACGACGGCCCGCGAGCGGACGCGACCCCAGCGCTCGGCGAGGAAGCCGACGACGGCCATCATCGTCAGCGCGAGCGCCGACTGGGCGATCGCGTGGACCTCCTGGCCGAGGAAGCAGAGGTAGGCGTCGATGATGTTGTCCTGCCGGCAACCGGCGTCGGTCGTCCCGCCGAACCAGTAGCTGTACCCCTCGACCACGTCGTCGAGCGTCCGGTCGAACAGATCGGGGAACAGCGTCGGATTGGTGACCGCCTGCCAGAAGCCGACCGCGGCGGTGTCGGGCGAGCGCGGGGCGTAGAAGTACAGCGTGACGGCCAGGAAGAGGACGACCACGACCGCGCCGTGCCAGAGGAAGTCGGCGGCGTAGTCACCGAGCGGGCGGGTGCGGGCGTCGAGGCGCTCGCGGGCCCAGTCGAATCCGGACCTGTCGTCGCCGGTGCGGAACAGCGCCTGGTCGAGCAACAGGGCGCTCGCGCCGACCCACACGAGCAGGTACACCGCGGCGTTCTCCTTGGCGGTAAAGGCGAGCGCGACGAGGACGACCGCGCCGTAGACGTACCAGACCGACCGCTCGTCGTAGGCCCGCACGAGCAGGCCGAAGGCGACGAACGCGAACGCCGCCGCCAGCAGTGTACTCCGGAAGAAACGGGAGTAGTACAGCAGGAGCGGGCTGAACGCGAGGAAGAAGGCGGTGCCCACGATCTCGTCGCCGTCGAGGTGCTCGCGGAACAGGAGGGCAGCGAGCGGGAGGAAGGCCCCGACCAGCGCCACGAACAGCCGCATCGTGAAGTCGTTGGCGCCCAGCGCGTCGAAGAGGAACTTGTTGACGTGCTGAACGAGCGGGCCGTGGATGATGTAGCGGTACTCGAACTGGCCGGTCTCGAGGAAGTACGACGACCACCAGGCCACGCGGCCCTCGTCGTAGTGGGCCACGCGCGCGCCGAGGAGGACGAGACGAGCGAGCAGGCCGCCGGCGACGACGGCGAGGACCCACTGGGTCGTCCTATCGATACGGTCGAATCGGCCGGTCGGCCCGCTGGGGTCCGGCGGGTCGCGGTCGCTCGCTGTGGATTCGGGGGCGGGGTCGGCCGAGTCGCCGTCGGCGCCGGGATCGGATCCGGGAGACTCCCCCGTGTCTCCGGACGCGGCGGCGGCGGACTCGGAATCGGAACGGCTCATGTCCGCGGTGTCGCTCGCTCACGATTTCAACTCTTGGATCTCCAACGAGTCACATCCGGAGCGGGTCACTCCTCCTCGTCGTCGGGCGACTTCGCGACCGCGCCGACCGTCTTGTCGACGGCCTTGCCCGTCAGGTCGTCCGGCGTCGTGACGTACTCCTCGATGGCGACCATCAGCACGGCGACGACGAGCAGGCCCCCGCCGACGGTCGGCTGTCCCCGGGCCAGCAGGAACTCCAGCCCGAGCAACGCGACCGGGATCGCGAACACCAGCGTCGTCCCGAGCCCGACCATCCCGAGGATGCTCCGCGCCATGCACCCCGGTACCGCCCCGACCGGCAAAAGCCCCGCGCCTCCGCACCACCCCCTTCGCACCGCCCACGACCCCTGACCGCGTTCCAGATCCGAGAACAATAACCCTTTTGCGACGATCGTCCCAAGCGTCGGGTATGTTCACCGGGATCGTCGAGGAGACGGGCGAGATCGTCGATATCGAGGACAGCGACGCGGGTCGTCGACTCCGGATCGCGACGGGCTTTGCGGACCTGACGGGCGGCCAGAGCATCAGCGTCGACGGCGCGTGTCTCACCGTCGAGGACCACGCCGACGGCGAGTGGTTCTCGGTGTTCCTGGCCGCCGAGACGCTGGAACGGACGACCTTCGACAGTGCGAGCGAGGGGCAGGAAGTCAACTTAGAGCGGGCGCTGGCGGCCGACGAGCGCTTCGACGGCCACGTCGTCCAGGGCCACGTCGACGGCACGACGGAGATCGTCGACATCGAGCGCGTCGGCGAGGGTCCCGCGAGCGAAGCGAGGGGGACCTCGTCGGGCGACGAGTCGTCCGACGGTGACTGGGCGTACACCTTCGAGCTACCGCCCGGACTCGAACAGTACGTCGTCGAGAAGGGGTCGATCGCGCTCGACGGGATCAGCCTGACCGTCGCCGCGCTCGACGATGCCGGCGGGACCTTCTCGGTGGCGATCATCCCGACGACCTACCACGAGACGACGCTCTCGGCGAAGGAACCGGGCGACCCCGTCCACGTCGAGGTGGACGTGTTCGCCAAGTACGTCGAGCGGATGCTCGGGATGGCCGAGCGCGACGCCGAGGCCGGCGCCGACGTGGCCGCGGTGCGAGAGGCGCTCGGCGAGTATCGGTAGCGCCGGGTCGTAGCATCCGAGCGATGCGGACGGCAGTGGCCGCTCAGCCGTCGAACTCGGTCATGTCGGCCCGCTCGCCGTCGGGGGCTTCGTCGGTGGACTCGTGGTACGCTCGCCGGTACCGGGAGATCTTCCGGATCAGCAGGAGTCCGAAGATCCCGTCGTAGAGGATGACGAACCCGAAGAAAGCGACGAACCACGGGATCCCGGTCACACCGGCGACGAGGCCCGGGACGAATCCCGACAGCGTATTGTACAGCGCGTGGACGACCGTGGCGATCAGCAGGCCCTTGACGACGATAGGGCCGGCACGGTCGCGGTTGAACTTCGCCAGGCCGAGGTAGTAGCCGGCGAACGCGGAGTAGATGACGTGGCCCGGCCCCGCCAGTGCGCGGACGGCGGTGATGCCGGTGCCGGTCACGACGAGGTTGAACGTGTCGGCGACGCCCTGGGTCTGGCCGGCGATGTAGATGGCGTTCTCGATGGTCGCGAAGCCCAGCCCGGCCATCGCGCCGTAGACCGCGCCGTCGACGACCGCGTCGAACTCCGGCGTGCGATAGGCGTACAGCCGGACCGCCAGCAGCTTCACCGTCTCCTCGACCGGCCCGACGACGAGGAAGAAATAGAGGATCTGCGTCCCCCAGAACATGAGCCCCAGGCTCTCCAGCGAGACGTTGACGACAGTGTTGACGACGCCGGCGAACCCGGCGAACAGGACCCCGAGCGCGAACGTGCCGACGAGCAGCTCCAGCGGTTCGGAACTCGTCACGTCGGCGTACCAGACGTACGCCGCCAGACCCAGCGCCGGCACCGCCGACAGCAGCGTGAACGTGCCGATGACTGGATTCGCCACCGCCCCCAGCCCACCGAGGATCACCTGCACCCCGAGGATGACCAGCGCGAGCACCACGACGAACAGTCGTAGCGCCGACACCCCGGTCCCGTACACGAACACCGACAGCTTGTCCAGCAGTGACCGCGGCTCCCACGTGGACACCTCGTAGAGGTCGCGCTCGCCGTCCGCGCGCGCCTCGACCGGGTCCCGGCTCTCTGACATGGGTCGACTGTCGGCCTCACTACCCCTAACAGTTTGGCACTACCGTCGCCCGCCGCGGCGCCCGCGGAGAGCGAGAGGTTTTTCGCCGCAGGTTCGATAGGAGTGGTATGACCATCAGGGCGGGCGTCGTCGCCGTGCAGGGCGACGTGAGCGAACACGCCGACGCCATCCGACGAGCCGCCACGAGCCACTGCGCCGATGCCGACGTCGTCGAGATCCGACAGTCCGGAGTCGTCCCCGACTGCGACATCCTCCTCCTGCCGGGCGGGGAGTCGACGGCCATCTCCCGACATCTCGACCGCGAGGGGATCGCCGCCGAGATCGAAGCCCACGTCGCCGACGGCAAGCCCGTGCTGGCGACCTGTGCCGGGCTCATCGTCGCCTCGGCCGACCCGAACGACGACCGCGTCGACGCGCTCGGGCTCGTGGACGTGACCGTCGAGCGCAACGCCTTCGGCCGCCAGGCCGACAGCTTCGAGGCGCCGCTGGACGTGACCGGCCTCGACGAGCCGTTCCCCGCCGTGTTCATCCGCGCGCCCGTCATCGATTCCGTCGGCGACGTGGAGGTCCTGGCCGAGTGGGACGGCCGCGCCGTCGCCGTCCGCGACGGCCCCGTCGTCGCCACCTCCTTCCACCCCGAGCTGACCGACGACGCGCGGATTCACGACCTCGCCTTTTTCGAGAACGAGGTCGCGACTAGTGCGGGACCGTAGGTCCCGCATACCATGCGAACGGGGCCTTCGGCCCCGTGAGCAGACGCAGGGAGCGACCTCGGATAAGCGAGCGGGGAGTGTCCCGACCCGCGAACTCGGCGGGATCGACCCCGTTCTCAGGTCGTGACAATCCCGGCCGGCGGTTTATCCCCGGAGCGCCTCCGTTCACACGAGGGCGACACCGATGATCGATACGATACACCTGCTTCAGCACGGACCGCACCACGGACCGGGCGGGGGAGCGATGGGCGCCGCGGGCGGAGGCGGCTGGCTGGGGTTCGGACTCCCCTGGGGACTGCTGTGGGTGAGCCTCTCGGTCGCGCTGTTCGCCGCCGCCGTCTACCTGCTCGCGACCCGAGTCGACGGAGTGGCCGGTCCGTCGGCGGCGGACGCGACCGACGGGGTCGACCCGATGACGACGCTCGAACGGCGCTACGCCCGTGGCGAGATCGACGACGAGGCCTTCGAGGAGCGCCGGATCCGGCTCGCCGAACGCGACCGGCGGTAAGCGGTCGGCGGCGGGCGGGGCCGCCGTCGCACCCGCGGGACGAACCCGAGGGGACTTACCGGAGCGCGTCGACAGCCCGGGTAATGACCGACGACGTACTCGACGACGTGTTCGCCGTCATCGAGGACCGGAAGGAAGAGCTCCCCGACGATTCCTACACCACCTCGCTGTTCACCCACGAGAAAGGCGAGAACGCCGTGCTGGAGAAGCTCGGCGAGGAGACCACCGAGCTGCTGCTGGCGGCAAAGGACGACGACCGCGACGAGATCGCCCACGAGTCGGCCGACATCGTCTATCACCTGCTCGTCCTGCTCTCGATGAAGGATATGGATCTCGAAGACCTGCGCGAGGAGCTGTCCGAGCGGCGGTAGGAGTCAGAAGCGTGCCGTGGCATCCGTTCCGTGAGAGAAGTGTACGTCGATCGGCGGGCGCTACACGCCGAGGTACGACGCGGCTTCGTTCGCTATCGTATCGGCCATCGCGTCCGTGATACTTCCCTGTGCGCTACCGATATCGGCGTGTTTGATAGTGAACGTGTACCACGGTGAGGCGTAACTGTCTCCGGGTGGTCCGCCGAACCGCCAGTCGTCGGCTTCGATCTCGACCGCTTCCGGTCGCTGTTTCGACGTGAGTGCGACGACGGCGTATTCTTCTCCATGGAAGGGATGGTCGTCGTCGCTCAAGACGACAAAATACCGGTGATTCGGAGGGTTCTTGAACGGTGCGGGGTGTTTGACCACGTCGGCGCGCTGGAACGGCTGGCTACCCGTCACGCATCTCACGCGGGTCGACCGCGTTCTCGTCCCAGCCCTCGAACTCGTCGTCTGCGTATCGGTCACCGATCGCTTCGAGTCCCAGCATCGTCCCGGTCGACGCGGCCAGACGGTCGTCGTCGCCGATCGCCCAGAACGGTTCGGCGTGACGGACGAGACCCTGCTCTTCGAGACGTTTCAGCGTACCGCGAACGCTCCCCGGTTTGATCCCGGTCTCTTCTGCGATCTCGGCCGGTCTGAAACCCGTCTCCGGGCGCTCTCCGAGAAACGTGAGGATGTGGTACGCGTGTGTATCGGGGTCGAACGCGAGTTCGTTCTCGCTCTGCCGGTCGGCGTATTCGTCGAAATTTACGGGCATGACTGATCGTAACGGTTGTAACGGTGAGTAACGCGGAAACACGGATATCACTTTCGCCGACGGTCTCACCGCTCGTGGGGACTACTCCCGCGGCTCGAAGCGGTGGCGGACGACCTCGCTGTCGTCGTCCCACTCGAAGGAGTCGTGGACGCGGTTCAGTCGCTCGCGGTACGCTTCGAGGTCCTCCGACCCCTCTCGCTGGGCGTCCTCGTCGGTCAGGTCGCCGAGCGTGCGGCGGGTCACGTCGGTCACCTCGAAGGTCGCCCCCTCGATCTCGAAGGTGTCGCCCTCGTCGGCGTACTTGTGCCCGCGGTGCATCTGAGTGACGCGACCGGCGGCGGCCATGCTCTGGACGTGCTCGTTGGGTAGGACTTCGCTGGCGTCGATCTCGGCCATGTCGACGTTCGGGCCGGGAGCGGCAAAAACGTGACTTTCGCGGTGGTTCAGTCGGCGAGGATGGCGCCGATTGCGCCGCCGACGGCGCTGTCGAGGGCGAAGACGAACGCGATGACGAGGCCGACGACGATCACGCTGAGCCCGCCGAACAGGCCGCCGATGGGGCCGCCGAGGACGCCGCCGAGCAGGCCGGCGATGGGGGCGGTGACGAGGACGAGCACCAGCCCACCGAAGGCACCGGCGAGTAGGCCGTGCCAGAGGCCGCTGCCGAGGCCGCCGCCGGCGAGGTAGCCGGCAACGAACCCGGCGACCAGCCCGGCGCCGATGTGGCCGACCACCGGGACGAGGAAGGCGACGAGTCCCGCGACGATACCGGCGACGAACCCCCAGACGACTGCGCTCCAGTCGGTCATAGGTGAGGTAGGGGACCGTCGTTGATATGCGATCCGCTGGGGTTCGCAGGTCGAGGCACCGGACTGCGAATCGGGACCGGGCCTGGCGGCGACCCCGGGACCGCGGCCGACGGCGCGCTCGCGGGCTGTGGCGCACTCGCACGGGCGTCGCCGAGTAAACGGCCTTTTACGCGGCGGCCGTCTACGGGTGTTCAATGAGCCAACCGTTCGAGGACCTGCCGACGACGCCGACCGCCGAGGAGCTGGTGGACAAGGCGTTCTCGCGGGCCGCGCGTGCGGGGCGGGCCAAGGACGGCCTCGACGCCCAGCAGTCGATGCTCCAGACCGCGTCGAACATCGCCTCCGACAACCTGGAGAACGTCGTCACCGCCTGGCCCGACTTCGACGACCTGGACCCGTTCTACCGCGAACTCGCCGACGCCGTCGTCGCCTCCAACACCACCGGCGACGACGCCCCCGACATCGGCGGCATCGACGCCGTCCGCCAGCACCTCTCGGAAGTCGGGTGGGCCAGCCGCAAGACCGCGGACATCCGCCGCGAATACGCCGAGCGGCTCGCCAACAGCGACATCGACACCGCGAGGAAGATCCGCAAACAGGCCTTCGCCCGCATCGCCGACGTGGTCGAGGAGGTCGAGGACGACCTCGCCGCCGTCGGCGCCGCCCGCGACGACCTGAAGACGCTCCCGGACATCCGCCCCGACGAGCCGACCATCGTCGTCGCCGGCTACCCCAACGTCGGCAAGTCGACGTTCGTCAACGCCGTCACCAACGCCCGCAACGAGACCGCCTCCTATCCGTTCACGACGACCGAGATCCGGGTTGGACACTTCGACGACGGCCACATCCGCTACCAGATCGTCGACACGCCGGGGCTGCTCGACCGGGCGCCCGAGGAGCGCAACGACGTCGAGTCCCAAGCAGCGAGCGCGCTCGAGCACCTCGCCGACGCGGTGCTCGCGCTCGTCGACGCCAGCGGGGAGTGTGGCTACCCCCTGGACACGCAGCTGGCACTTCGCGACGACCTCGAAGCCCGGTTCGACGTCCCCGTCCTCACCGTCTGCAACAAGGCCGACCGCTCGCGTGACGTCGAGGCCGATCTCTACATGAGCGTCACGGAAGACGAGAACGTCGAGGGCGTCCTCGACGCCGCGGTCGAGGCGGTCGACTACGAACCGGAACTGCCCTACGACGGGTCCTGACCGGAGCAACGTTCCTCTTCGTCGAGTCACGCCACCGCGAGCCGCGGCTATCGAGTGGAAAGCGAAACGCCACCGGGGAGACCGGTGACGGGAGAACTGGAGCGTCAGCGGGTGGTGCGAGTGCCCGACGCCGTGGGATCGGGGAGGGGCCTCGGGCGGTGGGTGTCAGAGGGGGATCGGTGAGTCGACCGGGTCAGTCGCCCGTCTCGTAGACGACGGTGACGGAGGCGCTGACGCTGACCGGGCCGCTGTCGATGGAGGTGCCCGCGTCGCCGCCGGCCGAGAGCGCCGCGGTCTCGACGGCGTAGGGGCGCGCGCCGTACTCGGTCGTCGAGACGCGGTCGACACCGGTGACGGTCAAGTCCTCGGCGGCGGCGATGGTGCTGGCCTCGCCGCGGGCGGAGTTCATCGCCTCGGTGAGCGCTTCCTGCCGGAGGTTCTCGCGCTTGTCCGCCGAGAGGGTGAACTCGATGCCGTCGACCTCGTCGGCGCCGTTGGTCACGGCGGTGTCGACGACCTGGCCGACTGCGTCGGTGTCCTCGACGGTGATGGAGAATGCGTGGATCGCGCGGTAGGTCGGCTCCTCGCTCTCGGCGCCGCCGTAGCGACGGTTCGTCGAGATGTCGTAGTGGGCCGTCCGGATCTGGCCGTCGTCGATCCCCATCTCGTTCAGCGCCGAACGCATCGAGCTGGCGTTGCTCGACAGGTCCGACCGGACGGTCTCGATGTCGTCGCCCGTCGCGACGACGCCGACGCGGACCACCGCGCGGTCGGCCTCGGCCTGGACCTGCCCGGAGGCGCCGACGGTGATCGTGTCGTTGCCCGACTGCTGTGCGGACTGCTGTGCCTCGACCGGCGAGCCGCCGGCCGCGAACGCGGCGCCGACGCCCGCCGTCGCCAACAGCGCGGCGACGACGGCCACGCCGGCGAGTGTGAGTCGTGAGTTCATGCACTCGTCCAATGTCCCCCCTATCAAATAGCAACGACGTTGACTCAAACACGTCTTTGAAGGATCGAAATCCGCCACGGACACCCGTCAGACGGCGCCTCACGACCACGAGCGACCGGTCGACGGGTGACAAGACCCTGTCAGGCGGAGTCGGTGACGACGTATCGAACCTGCGTATCGATCTCGCGGTCGACGGCCCGCTCGACGCGGCGGTCGATCCGCTCGGCCAGCGCCGGGTAGTCGCCGTCCTCCACGCCGACCGTCACCGTGATCCCGACGGGGTGGCGCAACAGCGGCCCGCCGCTGCGGTTGACCTCCATCGAGAGCAGCTCGGCCGAGGCCTCGGACTCCTCGAGGGCGGCGTCGGTCGCCTCCTGGATCCGTTCCTCGGTCGTCGCGCCCTGGAAGGAGTCGTAGGTGACGCCGCCGAGGAACACCGACAGCGCGACGATGGCGACGGCGAGGATGCCGACGCGGCGGAGGGTCGCGCCGCGGGCTTCCTCCAGCTGGAACCAGTCGGTCGGGCGGTAGCCGCTGTAGCGGAGGACGACCAGCGCGGCGAGGTTGATGGAGAGGAGGTTCACCAGCACGAGGACGCCCGAACCGAGCGAAACGACGGGTTTGGCCCACGCGATGCCGATCCCGACGGTCGCGGCCGGTGGGATGAGCGCGACGGCGATCATCACGCCGACGATCGCCGAGGAGATCCCCGCGGTCAGCGAGACCGCGCCGGCGACGCCGGCGCCGAGCGCGACCACCAGCGAGAGGAAATCGGGGTAGAGACGGCTCCGGACCTGCGGGATGGTGGTCACGTCGGTGAAGGGGGGTATCAGGTGGACCGCCTTGACGACCCACGCGAAGGCGGCGGCGCTCGCGACCGCGACGGCGAGGCCGACGGCCTGCAACTTGACTCCGCGGGCGAACAGCTCGTCGTCGACGACGACCGTCCCGACGCTGGCGGCCATGGCCGGGCCGATCAGCGGCGCGATCACCATCGACCCGACGATGACCGCCGGGGAGTTCAACAGGAGGCCGGCGGTCGCGATGACGGCGCTGACGACCGTCATCAGTAGGTACGCCGGCGTCGAGAGCAGCAGGTCCTTGGCCGCCGCGACGAGTTCCTCGCGGGCGATGCGGTCGCCGTTCTCCTCCTCGGCGAAGCGGTCCTCCAGTTCCTCGAAGTCGTCGGAGACGACCGTCTCCGCGTCGAGGACGACCGTGTACGTACTCTCGTCGATACCGGCGGTCCGGAGCGTGTCCAGCACCGGTTCGACGGCGTTCGTGGGCAGCGGGACGTACGCGACGGCGGCGTACTCCCGGCCGCTGGTCTCGTCCGTGACGATGTAGTCGAGGTCCTCGTCGTCGAGCGCCCGCGTGACGGTCTCGCGCTTGCCCGTCGGGATCGTGATCTGGACGAGACGCACGTCCCGGGGGACGGGCAGGACGGTGAAATACGCTCGGGATCGGCGTTCGACGTGTCCCGCCGGTCTCGGTGGTCACGTAATCGAAGTTTCCAAGAGCGTCGGGCGGGTCCGTCAACGTATGAGCACGGACGACGCCGACGGAGCGGGCGCCGCGGACCGGGACGAACGGTTCGCGGACGTGCCCGACCAGTACGACCCCGACGCGGTCGAGGACCGGGTGTTCGACTACTGGGACGCCGTCGACGCCTACGAGCAGACCGTACAGCACCGCGCCGACGGAGAGGATTACTTCTTCGTCGACGGCCCGCCCTACACCTCCGGGTCGGCCCACATGGGCACCACCTGGAACAAGACCCTGAAGGACTGCTACATCCGCTATCTCCGCATGCAGGGGTACGACGTGACCGACCGGCCGGGCTACGACATGCACGGCCTGCCCATCGAGACCCGCGTCGAGGAACGGCTGGACTTCGAGAACAAGAAGGACATCCAGGAGTTCGGCGAGGACGCCTTCATCGAGGAGTGCAAGGCCTACGCCGACGAACAGCTCGAAGGCCTCCAGAGCGACTTCCAGTCCTTTGGCGTCTGGATGGACTGGGACGACCCCTACAAGACGGTCGAACCCGAGTACATGGAGGCGGCGTGGTGGGGCTTCGAGAAGGCCCACCAGCGTGGCCTCGTCGAGCAGGGCCAGCGCTCGATCTCCCAGTGTCCCCGCTGTGAGACCGCCATCGCGAACAACGAGGTCGAGTACGAGGACGTCGAGGACCCCTCGATCTACGTGAAATTCGACCTGGAGGGGCGCGACGGCAGCCTCGTCATCTGGACGACGACGCCGTGGACCATCCCCGCCAACACCTTCGTCGCCGTCGACGGCGAGGGCGAGTACGTCGCTGTCGACGCTGAACGCGACGGCGAGACCGAACGGCTCTACGTCGCCGCCCCGAAGGTCGAGAGCGTCCTCTCGACGGGCCGCTACGACGACTACGAGGTCGTCGAGGAGCTGACCGGCGAGGACCTGGTCGGCTGGAGCTACGAGCACCCGCTCCGAGAGGAGGTTCCCGAGGCGCCCGACGGCGAGAGCGCGCTGGAAGTGTACACCGCCGACTACGTCGACACCGAGGGCGACGGCACCGGGCTCGTCCACTCCGCGCCGGGCCACGGTGAGGAGGACTTCGACCGCGGTACCGAACTGGGACTCGACATCTTCTGTCCGGTCGGCGCAGACGGCGTCTACGGCGAGGACGCGGGCGAATACGCCGGCGAGTTCGTCAAGGAGGCCGACCGCGACATCATCGACGACCTCGACGCCGCGGGCGCGCTGCTCGCCGAGGAGGTCACCACCCACAGCTACGGTCACTGCTGGCGCTGTGACACGGGGATCGTCCAGATCGTCACCGACCAGTGGTTCATCACGATCACGGACATCAAGGACGAACTCCTCGAAAACATCGAGGACAGCGAGTGGCACCCCCAGTGGGCCCGCGACAACCGCTTCCGGGACTTCGTCGAGGACGCGCCCGACTGGAACGTCTCCCGCCAGCGTTACTGGGGGATCCCGATCCCGATCTGGATTCCCGAAGACTGGGACGGATCGATGGAGAACGCCGTCGTCGTCGGCGACCGCGCGGAACTCGCCGACCGCGTCGACCAGGAGATCGACCCCGAAGCCGTCGACCTCCACAAGGACACCGTCGACGACCTCACCATCACCGAGGACGGGACGACCTACGAGCGCGTCCCGGACGTGTTCGACGTGTGGCTGGATTCGTCGGTCGCGACGTGGGGCACGCTGAACTACCCCGAAGACGACAGCCGCTTCGACGACCTGTGGCCCGCCGACCTCATCATGGAGGCCCACGACCAGACCCGCGGATGGTTCTGGTCCCAGCTGGGCATGTCCACGGCCGCGACCGGCGAGATCCCGTACAAGCAGGTGCTGATGCACGGCTACGCCAACATGCCCGACGGCCGCGGCATGTCCAAGTCCAAGGGCATCCTCGTCGACCCCCACGAGGTCATCGACGAGTACGGCGTCGACCCGATGCGCCTCTTCTTGCTCTCGGTGACCGCCCAGGGCGAGGACATGAACTTCTCGTGGGACGAGACCCAGGAGATGCAGCGCCGCCTGAACATCCTCTGGAACGTCGCGCGGTTCCCGCTGCCGTACATGCGCGCCGACGACTTCGATCCCGACGCCGTCTCGCTGGACGACGTGGCCGACGACCTCGAGCTCGTCGACGAGTGGGTCCTCTCGCGGCTCCAGACCGTGAAGGCGGAGATGACCGACGCGATGGACGACTTCGAGAACGACCGCGCCGCCAACACGCTGATCGACTTCGTCGTCGAGGACGTCTCCCGGTTCTACATCCAGGTCGTCCGCGAGCGCATGTGGGACGAGGCCGACTCGCCGAGCAAGCGCGCGGCCTACGCGACCCTCTACACGGTGCTCGAAGAGGTTGCCGCCCTCTTTGCCCCGTTCACGCCGTTCGTCGCCGAGGAAGTCTACGGCTCGCTCACCGGCGACGCCGGCCATCCGACGGTCCACATGTGCGACTGGCCCGAGCCCGAGGACCGCTGGCGGAACGCGAGCCTCGAAAGCGACATCGAGGTCGTCCGCGCCGTCGAAGAGGCGGGCTCGAACGCCCGCCAGCAGGCCGAGCGCAAGCTGCGCTGGCCGGTCGAGCGCGTCGTCGTCGACGTGGACCCGACCGGCGACGAGGCCGACGCGACCGATATCGCCGGCACGGTGAAGCTCCGCGCCGACGTCCTGGCCGACCGGCTCAACGCCCGCAACATCGAAGTCGTGGGGCCCGACGGCGAGTGGGGCGAACTCACCTACTCCGCCGAGGCCGACATGAGCCTGCTCGGCCCCGCCTTCGGCGACGACGCCGGTCGCGTCATGGGCGCGCTCAACGACGCCCGCGTCGCCGAGCCGACCGTCGAGGCGCTCGAATCGGCCGTCGCCGACGCGCTCGACGAGTCCGTCGACCTCGACGCGGAGATGGTCGAGTTCGTCCGCCACACCCCCGACGGCGTCGCCGGGTCCGAGTTCGCCGCGCTCGACAGCGAGGGCGTCGTCTACGTCGACACCACCCTCACCGAGGACATCGAGAGCGAGGGCTACGCCCGCGAGGTCGTCCGCCGCGTCCAGGAGATGCGCAAGGAACTGGAGCTGGACATGGAGGAATCGATCCGCCTGGAGTACGAGGTGCGCGACGACCGCGTGGCCGATCTGGTGGCCGACCACGCCGACCTGATCGCCGACGAGGTCCGCGCCGAAGAGGTCGGTGCGGTGTCGGACGGCCACCGCAAGACCTGGGAGGTCGAGGGGATCGACGTCGAGATCGCGATCGCATCGGTCGCAGAGGTGCAGGCGTAGGGCACTCTACCGGACGCGAGCGGTGCGAGGTGCGACCACCGGGAGCACATCGATAGCGAGCGTCCGGCCTTTTTCCCCAAGTTTTTGCGAGGAGTGGTTCCCGCAGCGACCCGAAGGGTCGCGAGGAAACCCGACGAGGAAAAAGTGGTTGCCAGATGCGCAAGGAACTGGAGCTGGACATGGAGGAATCGATCCGCCTGGAGTACGAGGTCCGCGACGAGCGCGTGGCCGATCTGGTGGCCGACCACGCCGACCTGATCGCCGACGAGGTCCGCGCCGAAGAGGTCGGTGCGGTGTCGGACGGCCACCGCAAGACCTGGGAGGTCGAAGGGATCGAGGTCGAGATCGCGATCGGCTCGCTAGCGACTGCCGAAGCGTCGGACTGACCGGATCGCGCCCGACGTTCCGTTCTCCATCCCCACTCGTGTGGGTTAGTCGTCACGTTGATGCGATCCCCGTCCGAAGTCGTCGCCGTGAACGCCGACCGTATCCAGTTCTGGGGCGCCGTCGTGATGACAGTCTGTACGGCGCTGCTCGTCGGTCTCGCCGGTTGGGCGCTCGTCGCGACCGACCCGACGGGACTCGAACGCGGCGCCTACGTCGGCCTCGGCGCTGCGAACGCCGTCGCGGCGGTCGCGAGCGGGCTCGTGGTTCGCCAGCGAGTGGCCAGCCACGGTGACGTCGACGAGACCATCGCACGCACCGGGTGCATCGCCTGTCTCGCGAGCGGGACGTTCCTGCCCACCGCCGCGACCGTCGACGAACCCGACTGGCGGCTCCTGCTCTTCGGACTCGGGCTCGTGACGTGCGTGACGGGCGCCGCGATTGCCGCAGTCGCACCGCGGTCGGTCCGCGTCCGACTCGGTCTCGATGCGGGCTGGCCGAACTGACTCGTCGGCCGGGTGAGGCCGGTGCCGAGTCGACGAGCGCGCCCGTCGGCCGCCGGTCCCGCAACTCACCGGCCACGGATCGAAGCGAATTCTTCGACTATCGCAACCGCTTTTAACACGAATCGCAACCGCTCGGACAGTGACAGACACCGGAAAGCAGTTGCGCGCGCTCTACTTCACGCGCTTCGCGAGTTCGTTCGGGCTCATCACGCTGCTGACGCTGCTCTCGGAGTTCATCGAAGTGCTCGGTGCGGAGGGGGTTATCCTGGGACTGTTCGCGACCGGGCTCACCTTCGCACAGGCGGTCGGAATCGTCCCCATCTCGTGGGCGGCGGACCGATACGACAAACGGACGATCCTGCTCGGCGGGCTCGGGATGTCGGTGTTCGTCTACCTCGGGTTCGCGTTCGTCGGCACGAGCTGGCAGTTCATCGCCGTCCGTGCCGTCCAGGGCATCGCCGCCACCGCGGCGGGACTGATCGCGCTGGCGCTCGTCGGCGACCTCGCGCGGGAGTCCGAGCGGGCGACGACCATCGGAACGTCGAACTCCTGGCGGTTCGCGGCGGCCATCGGCGGTACTTTCTCCGCCGGGATCCTCTACGATAGCTTCGGCTTCGACGCCGTCTTCACGCTGTTGATGCTCATGGCCGCCGCGGCGTTCGTCGTCGTCTGGCTCTGGGTCGAGCCCGACGACACCCGGATCCACGGCTTCCCCTTCACCGATCTGGCCCTCAACAAGCGCATCCTCACGATGACGAGCTTTCGCGCGCAGTACGCCGTCGCGGTGACGCTCGTCCGGACGTGGGTCCCCATCTACGCGGGGTTGGAGGCCGCCCGCGGCGGCCTCGGCTTCGAGGCCGCGACCGCGATCTCGGTCGTCATCGCCGCCGAGAAGTTCACCAACATGCTCTGTCAGCCCTACACCGGCGGCCTCTCCGACCGCTTCGGCCGCGCCCGGTTCGTCTTCATCGGCGGGCTGTTCTACGGCACCGTCGCCGTCGTCGTCCCGTTCACCCCCGCCGTCGGCGAGGCGCTCGCACTCCCCACCACCTTCCCGTTCCTGGGGACGCTCTCGGCGGCGTTCATCCCGCTCGTCGCGCTGAACGCCCTGCTCGGCGTCGCCGACTCCATCCGCGAGCCCGCGAGCATGGCGCTGTTCGCCGACGAGGGCAAGGGCCAGGGCGTCGCCTCCAGTTTCGGCGTCCGCGACCTCGTCTGGCGGCCCGGCTCCGTCCTCGCGCCGCTGGCCGGCGGCTGGATGACGAGCAACGTCGGCATCGATTACGTGTTCTTCCTCGGCGGCGCCTTCGCCTTCACCGGGGTGTTCGCGTTTCTGGGGATCCTCTCGTACACGCACGGTCGCGACGCGCTCGCTGCGTGGTGATCTGTGTGAATCGATAGTCTCGCTGGTTCCGCTACCGCGACCGCCGACCGGACCGCGACTGCCGACTAAACCGGAACCGCGGACAGCGTGAAAGCCCCCGCCGTCTCGACTCCCGGGCCTCGTTGCGCTCCTCGGGCGCCGTCCTCGCTCACTTCGCTCGCGAGGCCTCTGCCCTGTGGTGCTTACGTCGGCCGGGTTCGTCGAGACGGCGGCCCCTTTCATTCCCGCCCGCATAGACTGTCCGACCAGCCGACACGGGTGGGAATGAAAGGGGCCGCGTGCTCCGGGAAGCACGACGACGCAAGCACTGCAACGAGCGGAGCGAGTGAAGCGCGCAGCGAGGCGCGCGACCGGAGCACGCGGGGGCTTTCACGCTGTTCGCGGTTCCGATCACGAGCGCGGTCGCGGTAGCGGCGACTGTTCGAGCGGTTTTCACGCCGTCCGCGGTTCAGACGGGTGTCGCGGTCGCGGATTCGCCGTCGTCCGCGTTCACTTTGACGACTGCTCCAACCCATCGACCGCAACGTACACGGCGGACCCCGACCACTGACGACGCATGTCACCGACGGTCCACGCGCTGCGCAACGAGATCCGCGTCTCGGTCGGCCGCTTCGAGCGCGAGGTGTCGAGTTCGTTCACCAAGGAAGCGCTCTCGGCGATCTGTGACGCCGTCGGCGCCGATATCGACACGGACGGTCGCCCGTCGAAGCCGGAGATGCGAACGGCGATCCGATCGGCCGTCGACGGACTCGACGGCAGTTCGGAGGACAGTGGCGATAGCTTCAGAAAGGGGGATCTGCAGGCGATCGCGGAGGCGCTCAGGGACGACGACGGAGAGTAGGACCGCCCCGGCGGTCGCAGTCGCTCAGAACTCCTGGACCATCACGAGGGCGTCCTCGCCGTTGGAGTAGTAGCGGGGGAGCCGGCCGTGGTGCTCGAAACCGAACCCGCGATACAGCCGCTTTGCCGTCTCGTTCGACTCCCGGACTTCGAGTTTCACCGACGCGACGTTCTCGGTCGCGAGGACGGTCAGCGCCTGCTGGAGCAGGCGGCGGCCGACCCCCTGGCCGCGACACGCCTCGGCGACGGCGATGTCCTTGATGTGACCCAGGGATTCACCGTGGTTGGGGACCACGTCGGCGACGACGTAACCGACGACGCGGCCGTCGTCGCCGACCGTGGCCGTCTCGCGGGAGTCCGCGTCGTCGCGGACCTGCGCGACCAGGAAGCCCGGCTCGTCGAGGAAGCGCTCGAACGCCGAGAAGGGCCACGGCTGGGGGAACGCCTCCTGTTCGATGTGGAAGACGGCGAGCAGGTCCGCGCGCTCGGCCTCCCGAACGCGTACGCCCGAACCCGACTCCTCCTCGGTTGGGACGGTCGTCACTGTCGCGGGGTATGTGGTGGGCCTACAAATGCTTACTGCCGGCGCGCGAATCCCCGACGGAGACGGCGACGACGCGAACGGGCGCGACCGGCACCGGCTCGGCCGATCCATCATCAAAAACCACACGACACCTCGACGACCGGAAAATTCTTAACGGCGACCCACCGAGCACGGAACGCACCCGTTTCGGGTGCCACCCCACCCTCCCCACCCCACCCACTCTCTTTCCGTTTCCGTGGTTCGACCGGCAGTTCAGACCGTCAGAGCCAGTTCCAACTCACGTACTCCAGCGTCACGTCCGACTGGTCGAGATACTCGGCCATCTCGTGGACGGCGTCGCCGACTTCGCTGCTCGAAAGCGTCTGATCGCGCTGGAAGAGAACACCTGGGATCCGGTCGAGATCGATCGCAGTGAAGAAATCGTCGTCCTGGGTCAGCACGAGGCGGTTCGTCTCACTGGCGTACGTCGCGATATCGTCGTCTGTCGCTCCCAGGCCCAGCTCCGGCACATCACCGATCCACTCGACGTCGTGGCCGAGTTTTCGGAGATATCGGATCGCGGCCTTCTCGACGTTTTCGTCGGCGAGCAGGCGATACGTCATCAGTCGCGAACGTCGTCCGGGTTCGTCGTCAGGTGTCGGTGGTCCTCGACGGCTGCCTCGCGCTCGCGCTCTACCGTTCGCATCTCCGCCGGGTTGTCGTGGTAATACGTGAGCGCCCTGTACACGTCCGCCACGTCGAGGTCGTGGCGGTCCGCGACTGTCCGTGGGTCGAGTCCGCGATCCTCGACCTGCGTCTTGACGAACCGGACTGTCGTCCGTCGCCCTTCGAGATGGGGCTCGTCGTGGAGTTCGCGGACGATACGCCTCGCGACTTGGCTCATACGCTCACTTGCTCGTCACCGTACTTGAACCTCAGGCTCACCGTTGCGGACGCTGACCGGACAGCCCGCGAAAAAATCCGAAGGTGCGTCGAGACGATCAGTCGTCGGCGTGGGCCGCGCCGTCGCCGGACTCGTACTGCTGTTTGACGTGGGTCAGCTTGCCGCCGTCGGCGAGGATCTCCCGTTCGCGTTCGGAGGCGTCGAGGTTGGCGGTCGCCTCCCAGTCGTCGTCGACGCGGATGGTGATCTCCTCGGCGCCGGAGCGGACGGCCTCGGCGACGTCGTCGACGATCTCGACGGAGTCGCCCTGGTCGATGTCCTCGTAGGTGTCCTCGTCGATCGTCAGTGGGACGATGCCGAAGTTGAAGAGGTTCGCCTTGTGGATGCGGGCGAAGCTCTGTGCGAGGACGGCGTCGATGCCGAGGTACATCGGGCACAGGGCCGCGTGCTCGCGCGAGGAACCCTGGCCGTAGTTCTCACCGGCGAGCAGGAGGCCGCCGTCGGCCTCCAGGGCGCGCTCGGGGAACGTGTCGTCCACGCGGGTGAGCGTGAACTCCGACAGTTTCGGGATGTTCGACCGGTACATCAGCACGTCCGCGTTTGCGGGGCTGATGTGGTCGGTCGTGATGTTGTCGGGCATCTTCAGCAGCACGTCGCCCGAAAGATCGGCCGGGAGCGGGTCCTTCAGCGGCACGTCGCCGATGTTGGGGCCCTTGATGAGCTCGTCGTCGACGGCCTCGTCGGGCGCGATGAGGTCGGAGTTGCTCACGCCGACGTAGTTGTCGCCGAGTTCGAAGCCCGGGTCCTCCAGGTCGCCCATCTCGTCGGCCAACTCGCGCGGGTCGACGATCTCGCCTTTGAGCGCCGCGGCGGTCGCGACCTCGGGCGAGCAGAGGTAGACGGAGTCGTCCTCGATGCCGGAGCGACCCTCGAAGTTGCGGTTGAAGGTGCGCAGCGAGACCGAATCGGAGGCGGGCACGTGACCGTTGCCGATACACGCGCCGCAGGTCGCCTCGGAGAAGTTGACGCCGGCGGCCATCATCTCCGCGGTCCAGCCCTCGCGGGCGAGCATCTCGGAGGCCTGCTTGGAGCCGGGCGCGACGATCATCTCGGTCGTCTTGTTGATCTCGCGACCCTCCAGCATCTTCGCGGCCGGGAGGATGTCCTCGTAGGCACCGTTCGTACAGGAGCCGATCATGACCTGGTCGACGTCGGTGCCGGCGACCTCGCTGACGGGCACGACGTTGTCGGGCATCGACGGCTCGGCGATGAGCGGTTCCAGATCCGACAGGTCGACGACGATCTCGTCGTGGTACTCGGCGTCCTCGTCGGGCGCGACCTCCTCGTAGTCCTCGCCGCGGCCGACCGCTTCGAGGTATTCTTCAGTGCGCTCGTCGGTCGGGAAGATCGAGGAGGTGGCACCGAGTTCGGTGCCCATGTTGGTGATGGTCGTCCGCTCGGGCACCGAGAGGCTCTCGACGCCGGGACCGGTGTACTCGAAGATCTTGCCGACGCCGCCCTTCACTGAGAGGCGACGGAGCAGCTCGAGGATGACGTCCTTGGCGGTGGCCCACTCGGGGAGCTCACCTTCGAGGCGGACGTTGACGACCTCCGGCATGTCGATGTAGTAGGCGCCCCCGCCCATCGCGACGGCGACGTCGAGGCCGCCGGCGCCGATGGCGAGTTCGCCCATGCCACCGGGCGTCGGCGTGTGGGAGTCCGAACCGAGCATCGTCTTGCCCGGCGCGGCGAAGTTCTCCTTGTGGACGTTGTGACAGATACCGTTGCCCGGCCGCGAGAAGTGCGCGCCGAACTTGCCCGCCGCCGACCGCAGGAAGCGGTGGTCGTCCGTGTTCTTGAAGTCGAACTGGTAGGTCTGGTGGTCGCAGTACTGCGCCGCGACTTCGGTCTGGACGTCGTCGAGTTCGAGCGCCTCGAACTGTAGCCAGACGAGCGTTCCGGTCGTGTCCTGGGTGAGGACCTGGTCGACCTCGATCCCGATCTCTTCGCCGGGCTCGAGTTCGCCCTCGACGAGGTGGTCGTCGAGGATCTTTTCGGTGAGTGTCTGTCCCATAACGTCCCACAATGGCACACGAGCGGATATAAAACCCGCGAGTCGACGCGAGTGTTGTCAGATGTCACGGCTTCGCCGTCCTGCGATTTCGACCATCGTCGTTCGCAGTCACGACTAACGTCGCCGTCAGGCGTTCGGCTTCGCTGAACGATGCTGGTCGCCTGTCGGTCGTGGGGGCCGTCTCTCGGCGCCCGTGGGCGGCCACAGCCGGAGCGAAACGGCTATGCGCGCGAGGGGTCCACGGCCGGTATGTTCAGGAGCGGGCGGTTCGTCGCCGACGCCCTCGGCGACGTGGACGACGAACAGGTGCAGCCAAACGGTGTCGACCTGCGACTCGGCGCCGTCTACGAGCAAGTCGACCCCGGTCGGGTCGGGACCGACGGCAAGACCGTCGGCGAACGCCGCGAACTCGACCCCGACGAAGGGGCGGACGATCCCGAGGCGACGGCGGTCTACCACCTGGACGCCGGGGGCTACGTCGTCGGCTACGCCGACACCGTCCGGATCCCGGAGGGCCACGTGGGCTTCCTCTACCCCCGGTCGTCGCTGCTGCGCAACTCCTGCATGCTCGATACCGCGGTCTGGGACGCCGGCTACGAGGGCCGTGGCGAGGGCTTGCTGGAGGTGTACCACCCCGTCGAACTCGAAGCCGGTGCCAGGATCGCGCAGCTCGTCCTCGCGGAGGCGAACCACGCCGCCACCTACGACGGCAGCTATCACCGCGAGGGCATCGAGTGACTCCGGTAGTCCTCGACGACACGGTTCGGGACGAAGCTACCTCTCGGACTGGACCCGCCCGCAGTCAGGCGCTTTCTGCGGCCACGGGCACGTCGACCGAGCTCGGCGGCGCCGCCCTTCATTTAAGAAAGCTTGTTCAACCAGGCCGAAAGGTTAATCGAAGGTGTAGAGAATGATACAAACGGTGTTGGGGGGGAGCTACCCGGAACGTGCCTCTGACATCCAACCTCCGGACGACGCCTCCAACACCGGTGTATCGGGGCGTTCCCCGATTTCTCTCGGACTCGTCGACTCGCCCGTAACCCGTTCGTCCGACGAGGTCGTGTAGTCCTCCGGATAGCGGCGAGTCCGCCGGCCGGGCCGTCGAAGACGCCCGCTTCGGCGGTGCCGTCGTCGCTCCGAGCCGGGGGACGGCCCGGAGCAGTTCTTTCAGAGCGTGAAACCGCGGTCGCAGTACTATATACCGTTCCGGAGACGTACGGGTATGCCAGCCAGCGAGGACCTGTACGTACTCGCCCCAGGGGAGGGCGAGAGCGAGAGCGACGGGTGGGTCAGTCCACGACCGATCGACGAGGCCGTGCGCGCGGCCGTCGCGGGCGCGACAGACATCGACCCGGACGAGATAGACGACGCCGAGTCGTACGTCGACCTCGACGAGATCGCGGCCGTGCTCGACGGCGACGGCGAGGGCGACTCGCTGACGTTCGCGGTCGAGGACCACGACGTCACCGTCGACGGCGGGGGCCACGTTACCGTCGACGCCGAGTGAGCCGCGAGCGGCGAGCCGACCGGCATCCGGAGCGACCGTGTCGATAGCGGCGCGACGAGTTCGAATCGCCGGGACAAGCCTAACCCGACGGGGCGCGAACTCGCCGGTATGACGCGCCTGGCGCTGATCGCCCACGACGACGAGAAGTCCGAGATGATCGACCTCGCCGAGACCTACGAGTCGCTGCTCTCGACGTTCGACCTGGTCGGGACCGGCACGACGGGCAAGCGAGTGGCCGAAGCCACGGGGTTGGCCGTCGAACGGAAGGAGTCGGGGCCGATCGGTGGCGACGCCCAGATCGCCGCCGAGGTCGCCGAGGACCGCCTCGACGGGATCATCTTCCTCCGGGACCCGCTGACTGCCCAGCCCCACGAACCGGACATCAGCGCCCTGTTGCGGATCTGCGACGTCCACGACACGCCGCTGGCGACGACCCGAACCACAGCGGAGTACCTCCTCGACGGACTGGCCGCCGACACGGAGACGATGGACTGAGAGCGAACGAGGTCGCGACCGGATGGGTTGGCCGCGACCGAGGACGGTACGGAAACCGGAACGGGAACCGAACAGAGCGGGGACGGGGCGAAGGTGGAGGGCCGACAGCGGGCAGGGGTGGGTTCGGAAGGCACTCCCTGCTACGCACCCCCTATATAAACCCCTTCGCGAGACTCAAACAGCCGTTGTACCTACCGACGCGGTCGGCGCGGACCCTCGCCCGACGGCGGTTCCCGCGAGGACAAGACCTAACAGCCGGCCGCGCTTCGAGTCGCGTATGAGCGATTCGTCGCTGCGAGCGCCGGCCGAGACCGCCGTGAAACAGTGCATGGACCTCGGATCCGGGGAGTCCTGCGCGGTGATCACCGACGACAAGCGACAGGCCATCGGCGAGGCGCTGTACGCCGTCGCGAGCGAGGTCACCGACGACGCCGTGATCGCCCGCTACCCGCCGGGCGACCAGCACGGTGAGGAGCCGCCCGAACCCGTCGCTGCCGCGATGGCCGGCGCCGACGTGGTGCTCGCACCGACCACGAAGAGTCTCACACACACCGAGGCGCGCACCGACGCCACCGAGGCCGGCGCCCGGGTCGCCACGCTCCCGGGGATCACCGACGGCGTCTTCCTGATGGGACTTGACGCCGACTACGAATCGATCGCCGCCGAGTCCGAGCGCCTGCTCGACCAGGTGGCCGGTGCCGAGGAAGTCCGTGTGACGACCGAGCTCGGCACGGACATCACCTTCGACCTGGGCGACCGAGCGTGGCAGCTCGACACCGGGATCGTCCACGACCCGGGCCAGATGTCGAACCTCCCGGCCGGCGAGATCTTCACGAGCCCAGAGGACGCAAACGGCCGGTTCGTCGTCGACGGGACGATGATGCCCCACGGCAAGCTCGACGAGGGACAGACCCTGGAGTTCGAGGTCGAAGACGGCTACGTGACCGACATCTCCGACGACGCCGTGCGGGCGGACGTGGAGGAAGCCGCCGAAGAGGTCGGCCGGGACGCCTACAACCTCGCCGAACTCGGGATCGGCTCGAACCTCGCCGTCGAAGACCTGGTCGGGTCCGTGCTGCTGGACGAGAAGGCCGCAGGGACCGTCCACATCGCCATCGGCGACGACCACGGCATCGGCGGCGACACGACGGCCCCGATCCACCTCGACGGGATCATCACGGGTCCCACCGTCTACGCGGACGGCGAGGCGATCGAACTGCCGAGCGCGGAGTGAGTCGGCTCAGACGTTCTCGGTCCCGTATTTCGCCCGTCCCGTCTCGCTGGGATAGAGCCAGTCGGTCCGAACGAAGAGGACGGCGGCGACGACGAGCCAGGGGACGACGCCGATCAGGCCCACGGGCGTCGGCCCGAAGACGGGGTTGGGGACGGCAGTGGCGAACAGCGTCGCGAGACCCGCGCTCCCGTTGATCATCGCGTGGCCGACGACCGCGGGGAAGACACTCCCGCTCCGAAGAGTGATCCAGCCGAGAAATATCCCCAGTCCCACGGTCGCGACGGTCATCGCGACCAGCCCGAGCCACGGCGCGGCGGTGTAGGCCAGGCCGTAGTTGTACCCCATCGCGATGACCGGCCAGTGCCAGACGCCCCAGACGACACCGTGGACGACCAGCGCCCGCCGCCAGCCCAGCGGCGCGAGTTTCGGCAGCAGGTAGGCTCGCCAGCCGAACTCCTCGCCGAAGGTGGCGACGCTGTTCAGAAGCGGCGCGGCCACGAGCGCCTGGACGATCTGCACCGCGAGAAACGCCGACGGTGAGAGGGGGATCTCCTGGCCAGTCTGGGCCTCCACCGTCGCGAGCAGGTCTACGACCGCGGCCATCCCGCCGAATCGCCCGGGGAAGACCAGAAAGTAGAGAGCCGCACCGGCGAGGATCAACACCAGCGGTCCGATCCACCCCAGAATCCACGGGAACGGACGCGTCCGCACGCGCAGCAACAGCTCGCCGCGGTCGAACCCCTCGTCGGTGAGCCACCGCGCCGCGACGTGGCCGACGGCGGGGCCCCACATGTACGGACCGGCGAGCAACACCAGCCACAGCGGGATCCCCAGCGCCAGCGTCGGCCCGGCGCCGATACCCCCCAGCGCGTAGATGACGCCGGCGGTCGCCCACGAGGCGCCGAACGTGACGCCGAGGAAGACGGCGATCCGACGTCGCTGCAACCGTTCCCCGTCCCCGAGTCCGCTCCCCCACTCGGTGCGCCGACGCTCCGTTCCGGTTTGCATATCGAATTCGTTCGGCGCGAGACATCGTGAATATTCGCCTCGTACCGGGATCGCAGTGGGCGAAGACGGTCCCTTCGTCGCCCGGTCCGACGAGGTGATTCGGCCTCGCGACACCTCGCGAAGCGACTCAGCGGACTTTTACGCGCTGGGGGGCAACGACGGGGTATGACCGAGTCCGCAGAACGGGTCGCCGTCGCCTGCCCGTCGTGTTCGCCCTCGCTGGAGACCGTTCACGAGGTGCTCACGACCGGCGGCGGCCACGCCACGATCCGCTGTACCGACTGTGGCCACACTCACAAGCAGCAGCTGGAATCGACCACCGAGTACGAGCGCGACGTGGTGGTCTCCCAGGACGGCGAATCGTTCACCGCCACCGCCGACGTACCCGAGGGCGAACGGCTCGCCGTCGGTGAGGAGTTCCTCCTCGACACGGAGGAAGCCATCGTGACCGCCCGGATCACCAGCCTCGAACTCGACGGCGAGCAGCGCGTCGAGGAGGCCAGCGCCGAGGACGTGCGGACCATCTGGACCCGTGCGGTCGGCAACGTGAGCGTCGACCTGACGCTACACCCAAAGGACGGCACCCACGACGAGACGGAGTCGTTGACCGTTCAGGTCCCCGGTGACTACGAGTTCGTCGTCGGCGAGACCGACGAACTCGGCGGCGAGGAGTTCACGATCGAGGGGATCCACATCCGCGACGACGCCGTCGGCTACGACTACGACAAGCTCGACTTCGACGGCGACGGCGCCATCGCCAAGGACATCAACCGGTTGTACGCTCGCGACGAATCCTCCTCGGCCTGGTCGGCGTGGTAGCGCGGACGTCGCGGCCGCCCGCCAGCGACTGATCGACCGCCTCGACGAACGCAGTCGGATCGACGACGACCACGTCCGTGAGACCGCCGTCACGCGGGCGCCCGGACGGAGCGGCCGGTCCGCGTGATTCATAACTGTCGAGACCCGACCTATCGGCATGGATCCCGCGGTACTGCGCGACGACATGGTCGACAGCCTCGAACACGAGAGCAAAGGCTGTCTCCGGAGCGAGGCCCTCTCCGTCGCGATGCGCGAGGTGCCCCGCGAGGCGTTCGTCGCCGAGGACCGCGGCGCCTACGCCGACCGACCGTTCGAGCGCCTCGGTACCCGCGTCCTCGCGCCGAGCACCGTCGCGCGACTCCTCGAAGCGCTCGAGGTGCGCGAGGGCGATTCGACCCTCGTCGTCGGCGCTGGCGTCGGGTACACCGCCGCGGTCGTCGCGGAACTCGCCGGCGCCGAACACGTCCACGCCATCGATATCACGCGCCGGTTGGTGATCGAAGCGAGGGGGAACCTCGCCGAAGCGGGCTACGGCGGCGTGCTCGTCGACCGCCGCGACGGCGCCGACGGGCTCCCCGAGTACGCGCCGTTCGACCGCATCCTGCTGGAGGCCGCGGCGGTCAGCCCGCCCGCGGCGCTGGTCGACCAGCTCGCCGAAGACGGCCGGCTGGTCATGCCCCACGGCGCCGGCGAGCAGCATATCGCCGTCGTCGAGGGCGGCGAGGTCACCGAACGGCTCGGCGGCGTCGCTTTCCAGCCGATGCTCGTCGAGGGCGAACAGGCCGACACGGTCGAGCGCAACCGCACCCGCCGCGAGGACCGCGAGTTCGCCCGCCGCAACGCCGAGGGCCGCACCGGCTGGGAACAGGAGTGGATCGACTGGGACGACGCCGTCCGGCGCTGAGCCTGTCCGGTGACCCTATGACCCTGCCACGACCAGTACCTCCGTGTTCCCGCGCTCGTCGGCGTACTGTCCGCCGGCGGGCGGCTTCACGTCGAACTGTATCGTCCCCTCGTCCTGATTCGGCCCGAGCGACGGCGAGAGCGACAGCGTCGCGGTCCCGTTGGCGTCCGTCCGCGCCGTCGTGACGGCGCCGAGCGTTGCCGTGCCGCCGGATGCGACGACGGTCGCGTTGGCGACGCGGTCGCCCTGCGGGCCGACCACTTCGACTTCGACGTCGGTGCTTGCCTCGTCGATCACTTCGGGCGTCGGCTTCACGTCGAGTTCGGTGACGCCCAGCGTCTGGATCCCCCCGAGCGTGTTCATCATCACGCTCAGACTGGCGACTCCGACGACCAGAGCGATGACGAGTCTGATAGGCAGTCCCTCGATGGCGCGTTCGTCTCCCGCGAGCGCTCGTGGCTGCATGGAGGGGGCTGGTCCCGTCTCCGGTCATAAACGCTCGTCCGAAAGTTTTCCACGGAGCGGGCGACGAGCTCCACGGTCAGCGGTCGACCGGGGGCGCGACCGCGCGCGTCGAAGGGAAACACACGTGTGGGAGCGGCGGGTGCGTTCGGGCGAATGGCCGACGATCACGCACTGGTCCGGCTGGAACCGCTCGCGCTCGTCGCCCTGGGCGGGTTCGCCGGCGCGGCACTGCGGTATGCGCTCGCGCTCACGTTACCCGGCGCGTTTCCGTGGGGGACGCTGGCCGCGAACGGCCTCGGGAGCTTCGCGCTCGGCGTCGTCCTGTACGAACGCCACTTCGCCGACGCCCTCAGCGCGGAGACGCGGCTGGTCGTCGGCACCGGTTTCCTCTCCTCGTTTACCACCTACAGCACGTTCGCCGTCGAGACGACCCAGCTGGCGGGGTCGACGGGCTCGACGGGGCTGGGCCTGGTCGGCTCGGTCGGGCCGACGCTGGCGGCGGCCAACGTCGTCGGCAACTACGCAGTGGGCCTCGTGGGCGTCCTCTGCGGTCGCTGGCTCGCGAGGTGGCTGTCGTGAACCCGGTGGTCCTCGTCGGCGTCGGCGGCGTCGCGGGCGCGCTCGCTCGGCACCTGCTCGGCGAGCGCATCGACGCCCGCACCGGCGACACGCTGGCGGTGAACGTCCTCGGCAGTTTCGCGCTCGGGGCGACCCTGGTGGCGCCGGTGGGGGACGCCGCGGTGCTCGCGCTCGGGACCGGCTTCTGCGGCGCGTTCACGACGTTCTCGACGTTCGCTTTCGAGACGGTGCGGCTGTTCGAGACGGGCGAACGCCGGCGAGCGCTGGGCAAGGCCGCCGTGAACCTGCTCGGCGCGCTCGCGGCCGTCTGGCTGGGGTCGACGCTCGCGGCGACGCTGTGGTGACCGGCTGAAATCGTCGGACGGTCACTCGCCGAGCGCGTAGAGCGTCCCGTCCTGACTACCGATGTAGACGCGGCCGCCGGCGACGACGGGCGCGGCCGCTTCGATGTTGTTGCTCGTAGCGAACGACCACTTCAGGTCGCCGGTCTCGGCAGTGACGGCGTAGACGCTGCCGTCGCGGGCGCCGACGTAGACGGTGCCGTCGGCGACGACCGGCGCAGCGGTGACGCCGCCGCTGGGTTCGGTGACTCGCCACAGCTCCCGGCCGTCGCCGACGTCGAAGGCGAACAGCGTCCCGCCGCGGGTACCGGCGAACACGCGCTGGGCGGTCACGGCTGGCGTCGCCGCGAACGCGTCTCTCCGGGAGATCTGCCAGCCGGTGCTGCCACGGACGTTGACCTGCGTCAGCCTGTTGTTCTCGCTGGTGACGAACAGGCGCCGGTCGCGGTGGGCGACGCCGTTGGCGCTGCCGCCGAGGTCTACCGTCCACTGGAGGTCCCCCGAATCGGAGACGGCGTAGAGTTCCTGGTCGGCACTCGTGGCGTAGACCGTGCCGTCGGCGTAGACGGGCGGGGCGGTGATCGAGCCGTAGGTGCTCTGGTTCCACTCCAGGCCGCCGTCGAGGGCGTCGAACTTGTAGATGGGGCTGCCGCTCGACCCGACGTAGACGCCCCGGTCGACGACGGCGGGCGCCGTGAAGTCCTCCGTCGACCCCAGGTCCCACTCCCAGAACACCGAGCCGTCGTCGGTGTTCAGCGCGTAGAACACGCCGTCGGTCGTCCCGAAGTAGGCGAACCCGCGGTCGATCGCCGCCGCGCTGGTGACCGGTGCGGCGACGTCTTTCGACCACTTCGTTTCGCCGGTCACGGGATTCAGCGCGTGGAACGACCCGTCGTCGTCGCCGGCGCCGCCCGCGCCGATATACAGCGTTCCGTCGGCCAGAACGGGCGTCGCGTTCACCGCGTCCTGGTCGAACTGCTTCGTCCAGTCGGCGGAGACTTCCTCCTGGGGGCCCGTCGCGTCGGGATGGTGTCCCCAGCGTTCGTCGTTTCGCATGAACGTCGGCCACGACGCGAACGACGACGCGTCCGGCGTCGCGGTCGCCGTCTGTTCCGCCGTATCGGTCGGCTCCGCCGTATCGGTCGGCTCCGCCGTATCGGTCGGCGTCGCCGAGGCGGTCGGCGTATCCGTCGGCGTATCCCTCGGCGTCGCTGTGCCCGCGTCCCCCGGTGTCGTCGTCGCGTCACCGTCGGATCCACACCCACTCAGTCCGACCGTCGACGCGCCCAGCACGGCCGCCAGGAACCGACGACGACTCGCCCGTTTCCGTGCCATAGCGGGTGTATCGGACAACTACGGCATATGTCCTTGGATCCGACCGATCGACGACACACGGTCACCGAGCCGCTCCGCCGGGCCGACCCGCGACGGCCCGATTTCGTGTGCAAAGGTTTCGCATACCAATAGACCTATATGCTGGTGTGGTATAGCGTAGCATGTATGGCGTCCGCACCGAGCACCGACGACATGTTCGACGAGTTCCTAACCGACCGCGGACACGACGTCGAGGAGGCGGGCTGGGAAGAGAACTACAACAAGAAGCAGTGCCCCGACTGCGGGGGACTCCACGACTCGGCCGCCACAGACTGCTCGGTATGCGGCTGGTCTCCGGCGTAACGTCGTCCGACTGTCTCCGCGTTTTCGTCCTCGGAACCGATCCGTGAGCGACGCGTCACGTATCGGTTTCGTTCAGTACAGATCACTGAGTGGTCACTTTCGGTGGCGCGAGCTGTCGAGCGTGCCGAACGAACGTGAGGCCGCGAGACGGAATTGTGCGAGGGATGAGCGAGCGGAGCGAGCGAGTCGGCTGGGGAGGTGTGTGGCACGGTGTAGTGCTGCGTGGGTCGGGTGACCCTGGCGGACTGAACGGGCGAGGCGCGCGTGGCGTGAGCGAAGCGAACGCCACGGTCGGCCGAACGGGGAGCGAAGCGACCCGTGAGGCGCGGTCGCGGCCGGTGCGGGACCGCTATCTGAGCGACCGCAGGGAGCGAAGATATGTCGCACAGCGGCCGCGAGCGTGCCGAGGGCGTTCATCGCTTGCCGTCGACTGCGGTCGTTGTCGTTTGACTGCGCTCCGCGACTCGCTCACCCGAATCGACCGATACACTCACAATACGAACCGAGCATCGCGCCACACCGGCCGCGCACTTCTTGACGGCTCGACGCGTAGCAGCCGATAATGGCGGATTCGCCACTCAAACAGCGGTTCGTACTCGATACGTCGGTGTTCATCACCGAGGCGATCCGCGACGACGGCCAGGACCTCGAGGGGGCCTGTCTCGAACTGCTCGAACTCGTCGCCGACGCGAAGCTCGCGCTGAACATCTCCTGTTACATGCCGCCGACGATCGACGAGGAGCTGACTCAGATGCTGCGCGACCGCGACGTGAGCGACGAGGTGTTCGCCAAGCTCGACACCTGGGTCATCACGAAGGCGCCGGCCCGCTACGAGGTGCGGGTGCCGGCCCACATCGTCTACCAGTTCGTCGACGAGATGTCCGACCGGGTCAACCGCGGTCTTCGCGTCGCCGAGAAGGCCGTCCGCGAGGCCGAACAGTCCTCGACCGACACCGTCGACGACCACGACCACATGACCGAGGTCGACAGGGTCATCTCGGACCTGCGCGACGAGTACCGCCGCGCGCTCCGACAGGGCGTGCTCGACTCCCGGGAGGACTTCGACCTCCTCATCCTGGCGCGCGAGCTGGAAGCCGGCGTCGTCACCGAAGACCAGGGCATCGTCGGCTGGGCCGACGACTTCGGTCTGCGATATCTCGAGGGTCGGAACTTCCCGGCGCTGTTGCGCGAGTACCTCGTCGCCAGCGGGCACGAGGACTACGTGAACTGACTGCCAGCCACGACCCCCGCGCAGTCCCGACCGTCGCGGGACCGGTCCGCTCAGTACGAGTTCAAGACGATCGAGAGAGCGTACAGCAGCGCGAAGAACGCGCCGAGACCGGCGAGAAAGGCGACGACGGTCCTGACGACCGACGACCCCGTGAACCCCGAAACCGCCTCCGCGTCCTCGCTCCGGCTGGCCGCTTCGCTCTTTGCCACCGCGTCCGGGGCGCTCGCACCGCTGGCCTTCGATCCGGTCCCGCTGTCGCCGACGTCTTCGCCGCCAGCGCCGTCCATGCGCCCACGACGTGACGGCGGAACGATAAGTCTTCTGCGTCGGAGGGACGACCGACCGGTCGTGCGCTCCGGTCCGAGAGAGGTGGATTGATACGCGGGGGTGACCTATCGGCGGGCAATGGCCGACGAGGACGGCGAGGACGGACGGGCGGCGGTCGAGGGGCCGCTGTGGACGGAGACCCACGCGCCGGCGCTTTCCGACCTGCCTCAGCCGGAGGTCCGCGACCACCTGAAGAGCGTCGTCACCGAGCCGATGAACCTGCTGGTCCACGGGCCGAAGGGCGCCGGCAAGACCGCCGCGGTCCGCGCGCTGGCCGACGAGCTCCACGACAACCCCGACGCCGATCTGGTGGAGATCAACGTCGCCGACTTCTTCGACATGACCAAAAAAGAGGTCAGCGAGGACGACCGGTTCGCGCAGTTCATCGACAGCAAGCGCCGCCGGGAGTCCTCGAAGGCGGACCTGATCAACCACGTCCTCAAGGAGTCGGCGAGCTACCAGCCGGTTTCGGGCAACTACAAGACGGTCCTGCTGGACAACGCCGAGGGCGTCCGCGAGGACTTCCAGCAGGCGCTCCGTCGGGTGATGGAGCAGTATTATGAGGCGACGCAGTTCGTCATCGCGACGCGCCAGCCCTCGGCGCTGATCCCGCCGATCCGCTCGCGGTGTTTCCCCGTCGCCGTCCGCAAGCCGACCCACGACGAGACCGTCGCCGTGCTGGAGGACATCGTCGACGCGGAAGGCGCCGACTACGACGACGAAGGCATCGAGTACGTCGCGGGCTACGCCGACGGCGATCTCCGGGAGGCGATCCTGGCCGCCCAGACCACCCACGAACAGGAAGGCGAGATCACGATGAACACCGCATACGAGGTGCTGGGGTCGCTGGGCGCCGACGAGCGGGTGCAGGAGATGGTGACCGCCGCCGAGGCCGGCGAGTTCACCGACGCCCGCAAGGCGCTCGACGACCTGTTGGTCGAGGAGGGCCACAGCGGCGAAGAGGTGCTGGAGGACGTGCTCACGGTCGCCCGGTCGCGGTACTCCGGGGCCGACCTGGCGCGAGTCCACCGGTTGGCCGGCGAGATCGACGTGGACCTCCACGAAGGTACCAGCGACCGCATCCACGTCTCGCACCTGCTCGCCGAACTCGGCGAGATGCACACCTGAGCGGCGAGCCGCCCGCCCCATCGGCGAGCGGCCGTTCTCACTCGGTCACGATCTCGAAGCGCGCCCCGCCGTCCGCGCTCTCGGTCGCCGAGATCGACCAGCCGTGGGCGTCGACGATCTCCGAGACGATACCGAGACCGAGGCCCGTCCCGTCGTCGCTCGTGGTGTGTCCGAGCGCGAAGACCGCGTCGCGCTCGGACTCGGGGATGCCGGGACCGTCGTCCTCGAGGAAAAAGCCCGTTCGGTCCGGGAGGTCGCCGATACGGACGGTCACGTCGTCGGGACCGTGGTCGACGGCGTTGCGAAAGCAGTTTTCGAACAGCTGGCGGAGCCGCGAGGGGTCGGCGGCCAGCGAGCGGTCGGTATCGACGGCGAGCGTCGCCTCGGGCACGTCCGTCGTCGTCCACGCCTCCTCGACGACCGCGGCGAGGTCGACGACTTCGGTCTCGTCGACGGCGGTACCCTGTCGTGCCAGCGTCAGCATGTCTTCGACGAGGTCGGACATGCGGTCGACCGACCGCCGCATCGGCTCGACCTGGTCGGCCAGCGACTCGTCGCCGGCGAACGGCTCCCCGCCGGTATCGACCGCTTCGAGGTGGCTCAGTCGCCCGTCGAGCACCTGAATCGGGTTGCGCAGGTCGTGGCTGACGAGACTCGCGAACTCCTCGAGCCGTTCGTTTTTCCGTTCGAGCTCGCGCTTGCGGCGGCGGCGGTCGGTCACGTCGCGCATCACCACCGCGACGTTTCGCCGGTCGTCGAGGATCATCGGTTTGACGTTCGTCTCGACGTAGCGCTCTTCCCCGTCCGGCCGCTCGACGACGACCGTCTCCGTCCGGTCGTCCGGCGCTTGGTCCGTCGGCGCGTCGTCGAGGTCCGTGTCCGACCCAGTCGAGACCGTGTCGTCCGTGCCGTCGTCGACCGCCGCCTCCCGGAGGTCCTCCGGCGAGGCGCCGTCGTCGCCGGTCGCCTCGGCCGCCCCGGCCTCGGCGGCGAGCACCCGCTCGATCTGGGACTCGATCCCGTCTCTGGTCGACGGCGGCAGCGCGTCGAGTTCGGCGATATGGCGCCAGTGGATGTCGTCGCGGTCGACGGCGAACTCCTCGCAGAAGGCGTCGTTGACGTAGATGACGTGCCCCTCCGAGAGCACCAGCGCTGGGTCCGGCGTCGCGTGAAAGAGCGAGGCGAACCGCTCCTCCGCCCGCTCGTACGAGCGGGCGAGATCCGTCGACAGCGACCGCCGCGAGAGGAGGTTCTCCAGCCGCCGGAAGAGAACGGCCTTCTCGACGGGGATCTGGACCACGTCGTCGACGACGTACAGCCCGTCGATGCTCTCCCAGCTCTCGGGGTCGAGCCCCTCGCTCAGGGGCTCCTCGGTCACGAGCACGACCGGCGCGAACACCGGGTCGGCCTCGTCTTTCCACGTCCGCAGTCGCTCGCGGTGGGCGGCGAACCCCTCCGGGTCGACCAGACAGAAGTCCGTGTCGGCGAACGGCCCGTCGCCGCCGTCCTCACCAGCGACGCCCTCGTCGATACCGGTCACGACCTCGTAGGTGTCGCCGAGCCACTCCGTCAGCAGCTCTCGGTTGCGGTCGTGGGCCACGAGCACGCGAACGCGGGCGGGTGGGTCGTCGTTGCGCTCCCGCATCACTCACCCGCGTCGACGAACTCGGGCTCCCCGCGGAGGACGCCCCGCAGATCGGTCAGCGGGTCGCCGACGGCGATCCCATCGTTGGTGATCCGAAACTCCCTGAGGGCGCGTTCGAAGTCGCCGACCCGTTTTTTCAGGACGCCGGCGACCTTCCGGAGCTCGCCGTCCATCTCCAGATACGAGAGGAAGACGACGTTGTCGGCGAGGTAACTGATCCCGGAGTTGGTCGCCTGGAACTCGCCGGTGATGGTGTCGATCTCGTCGATCAGGATCACCGTCACACCCATGTTCTTCAGGTAGCGGCCCAGCGCGTGGAGTTCCCGAACGAGGTCGTCGTCGTCGCCCTGCATCGAGAGCTTGTATCCGCGAGCGCCGTCGATCATGACGACGCGTGTGTCGCGCTGTTCGACCTCGCGGCGGACGCGCTGGGCGAACTCCTGGGGCGAGGTCGTCACCGGCTCGACTCCTTCGACGGCGAGGACTCCCTCCTCACGCATGGACGACACCGGCATGCCGACGGCCTCCGAGCGGTGTTCGAACGTGTCGACCGACTCTTCCAGGAGGAAGACCGTCGACCGCTCGCCGCGCTCGGCCGCCTCGCAGAGGAACTGCGTCCCCGTCGTGGTCTTGCCGACGCCGGTCGGGCCGCTGACGACGGTGATCGTCCCCCGCTCGATGCCGCCGCCGAGCAACTCGTCGAAGGCGGGGATACCGGAGGGGATGGGTTCGGTGTCGAAACCGACGCCGTGGGCCGACGGGACCAGTTGGGGGTAGACGTGGATGCCGTCGCCGCGGATGGCCATCCCGTGGGGACCGGCCCGCTTGTCCGAGCCGCGGAACTTCGGTACGGTCAGCCGTCGTCGGTCGTTCTCGTAGGCGAGTTCGAGGATCCCGTCGCTCAGGAACTGCAGGTCGTCGTCGGGCGACTCGGTGGTCGTCTGGGACGTAAACAGGACCGTCGCGTCGTGCTCTTCGAGAAAGCGCGTAAAGGAGATGATCTGCTTGCGGAACTGGTACTCGTCGCCGGTCAGGTAGCGGAACTGCGTGACGGGGTCGACGAACACCCGGTCGGGGTCGCGGTCGGCGACGCGCTCGGCGATGCGCTCGGTGAGGTCGTCGCCTTCGACCTCGTCGGCGCCGAAGACGCTGTAGGACCGGTCCTCGGCGAAAAAGTCCGAAGAGGGCGACAGGTCGAGCACGTCGACGCCGTCGAGGTCGAACCCGAGCGACGTGGCGTTTGCCCGCACGTCGGCCTCGTCCTCTTCGAGGTTGATGAACAGGCTTCGCTCGCCGGCCGCGGCGCCCGCGGTCACGAAGTGCAGGCCGAGGACGGTCTTGCCCGACCCGGGCTGGCCCCGGACGAGGTAGCTCCGTCCGTCGATCAGCCCGCCCTCGAGCACCTCGTCGAGACCCGAGACACCGGTCGTCACCCGCACGAGTGAATCGTCGTTGGAGGTCATTAAGAGCGTATTCGGCGGACGAAATATAGGTCTACCGCGGGCATTTCGAATCCTGATACCGGTAGCCCGGACCGCCGCGGGGTCCGATGGACTCACGGACTGTCGCGCTCGCCACGGATCGCGGCCGTGACGACGCTCACGCCGGAGCCGCCGAGTATCAGGACCCAGAACGCGACCGCGATGGCGGCCTCGAACTCGCCCGGCGGCGCGCGAGCGAAGTCGACGACCAGCACCGCCGTGAGCGTGAGCGCCCCCAGCCCGAACAGCGCCAGCCCCGCTCGGACGGGCCCCGTCCGGACGACTCGGTGGCAAAGCGATCGGGCCCGATCCGAGCCGTATGGGATCAGGAGCAGGAGCGCCGTGGCGCCGTAGAGGGCGACCGTGGGCCAGCCCCCGGAGCCGGTGACGCCGCCGAGCGCGACGGTGTCGTAGGTGCCGAGCGCGGCGACGAACGCCGCTAGCAGTCCCACGATCGGTCGCGAGTGTCGTCGCTCGGGCACGGCCGATCACTCACCCAGACACCATAAACTGCTGTCAGTTTTGCAGTCGGTGGTCAGTCGGCGCGTCCCGACAGCAGGCCCCGACCGGTCGCGACGGCGATCCAGAGGCCGAACGTCCCGAGGGTTCCGTAGAACGCGACGCCGAAGACCGAGCCCGGGTCGAGGTCGCGTCCGGTGACGGTCAGGTACACGACGAACCAGCAGTACCCGGTCACCCCCAGCGACAGCGTCAGGATCGTGGCCTGTACCGGTCGCGCGTTTGCCACCCTGGCGCCCGCGACGCGGACGCGTTCGGACGCGTACGCGGCGAACCCGCCGACCGAGAGCAGCCCCCACTGAGCGAGCCACAGGGTCCCGACTCCCTCGCCGAGCCAGCGGAGGCCGAGTCCGACGACGAGGAAGCCGCCGGTCACCGCCCCGAGCGCCAGATGTCGACGGTCACTCACGGCTATCAGATCGTTCTGCCGACACGAATGACGTATCTTTCGGAAGCGTCCGCGCGGGTCCGTTCGAGGCCGTTGGCCGCTTCGAAATCCTTTTACGCGCTTCGGGGGGAGTATTGGGCAACGAACCATGGACATCGACATCATCGCGGAAGACGAGAACCCGATGTTGCATCGGACGGACGTGCGCTTCGAGATGACCCACGACGAGGCGACGCCCTCGCGGCTCTCCGTGCGCGACTCCCTTGCGGCCAAGCTCAACAAGGACGCCGAGGAAGTCGTCGTCCACGAGCTGGACACCAAGTTCGGCATGCGCAAGACCGTCGGCTACGCGAAGGTCTACGACGACGCCGAGTACGCCCGCGACGTCGAGCAGGACCACATGCTCGAACGCAACAAGATCGTCGCCGACGGCGAGGCCGAAGAGGCCGAGGAGGCCTAGATGTCCCGCCACGAGTTCTACGACGAGGACGGCACCACCGACCGCGAGCAGTGCCCCCGCTGTGGCGACACCTTCCTCGCCGACCACGGCGACCGCCAGCACTGTGGCAAGTGCGGCTACACCGAGTGGGAGTAAGGCGCCGTTTCTCCACCGTTTTCGCGACTTCGTAGCGACCGGTCCGCCGGCCTCGTCGCCGCTCGCTCGACAGAAGATTGATACCTGCGAGGACAGACGTTCCGTTCGAATGACCAGTCCCTCCACGCGGCAGCGGTCGGCGGGCGGCGGGTCGGCAGTTCGGAGCGTCCTCGGCGAAGCGCGCAACGACCTGCTGACGCTCCTGGCGGCCGCCCTCGCGTTCCTGACCGGCACGCTGGCGACGTTTCTGACGATGCGCCGAGCCGTCTGGCCAGTGCTGAAACGCGACGTGAACGCGATCGTGGGGATCGAGACCGAAATCATCGCCGTCGCGCCCTTCGACGTGATCTTTCTCCAGGCACAGGTCGCGCTCGCGGTCGGGCTGTTGTTGGCGCTGGAGACGGTCGTCTACCGCGCTCGGCACGCTCCCGAACTCCGTCGGTGGTGGCCCGGCGACGCGCTCCCAGCGACGGTGCGCGTCGGGCTCGCCCTCGTCGGCGTCGCGCTGTTCCCGGCCGGGGCAGCCCTCGGCTACGACTATCTCGTCCCGGCCGTCCTCGACGTCGCGATGGGTCCCGACCCCGCGTGGACGATCGTCCGGTGGGCGCGGATCGCGTCGGTGATTTCCTTCGTGTCGGGCCTGGCGGCCCAGCTGGGGTTCGTCGGCGTCGTCGTGCGTCTCGGCGAACGGGCCCGTGCGTGACCGGAGTCGACCCGCCCGCGGCGGTGCGGCTCGATCGCCGCTCAGGGACCGATAGCGCGGTCGCGGTCCAGATCGGCCCACTCGGGGTGGGCCACCAGTCGCTCGCGCATCGCCGCCAGCGCCTCGCGTGAGCGGGCGAGTTTCGCGTAGGCGTCGCCGCCGTCGCCGTAGCCCTGGATCCCGACCGGACCATCGTAGCCGACGGCGGCGAGGGCGCCGAGAACGGCGAAGTTGTCGAGTTCGCCCGCGTCGAGCGGTTCGATCGTCGGCGCGCCGGCGCCCGGCGGCCAGCGGCTCCCACAGAGGTTGACCGAGGTGAGGTGGAGCGCCGCGCGGTCGAGCGTCGGCCGGAGTCCCGGTCCGTCACGGTTCCGACCACGGACCGCGTACCAGTGATACGCCGGGAAGACGACGCCGAGGGTGGAGCGGTCGACGCGCTCGCAGAGGCGGACGGCGTCGCCGACGCGTTCCAACCAGTTGCCGAGATGCGGGTACAGCGAGACTGTCACGTCGTCGCCGGCGGCGTCCAGCAGTCGCTCGACCCGCTCGACCGCGTCGTCGTCGCCCGCGGGATCGGAGGCGTCGAAGTCGCTCGCATCGACGGCGAGTTCGAGGTCGCAGTCGGTCCGGTCGGCCAGGTCGAGTAGTCGTTCGGTGTCGGGATCGTCGGGCGGCGCGCTCGCGTCGAGCGTGTCGTAGACGGCCGTCACGTCCAGGCCGTGGTCGGCGGCGACAGCGGCGACCCGGTCGGCGTCCGCCCGGTCGCGCTCGTGGAACAGGGTCAGGTAGGTCGCGTCGTATCCGATATCGGCGAGCATCTCGCAGCGCGCCGCCAGAGGGGTGGCGCCCAGCGAGTTCCGGAACGCGGTGTCCATCGCGAAGGTGTCCCAGTCCGGCACGTCGCTCACGACGACCGGCCTCCGTCGCCGTTCCGGTCACTCGACTGGCCGTTCGCGACCGTCCCGCGCTCGACGGTCACCGGCTCGCCGGTCTCGGCGCAGTCGTAGACTGCCCGCAACACCGCGAAGTCGAACAGCGCGTCCGCACCGGTCGCGACCGGCGAGTCCGCCCCGCGGATCGCGCGGTCGAAAAACACGAGCGGCCGGTCGTGGACGCCGAGCGGGCCGTCGGCGCCCGCGGGCGGTTCGCGGTCGGGCTCGACCCTCTCGGAGACCGCCTCGCCGCCCTCGTCGCCGCCGACGGTGAGCGAGTCGGTCTCGTCGATCCAGTCGAACGCCACCGCGCCCGTCGTCCCTTCGAGTTCGAACGTGCGCTCGGCGCGGCCGTGGGTGCAGGCGGCCCGTTCGTACGTGACCGCGACCGACCGGCCGTCTCCGAGGTCGTAGGAGATGGCCGCGCCGACGTGTTGCTCGACGTCGTTGGGGACGTCCGTGGGGTCGACGGCGGTCGCCGGCCGGGCGGTCCAGGCGCCGGAGACGGTCGCCGCGACGGGCTCCAGCAGGTCGTGGACCGTGTGGAAGTCGTAGGGGCCCCAATCCATCAGGACGCCGCCACCGCTTCGCGAGGCGTCGAGGAACCACCGGCTCCCGGGTTGATATTCGACGCCGCTCCGGGAACGGGGGCGGCGGTCGCTCCACGTCGCTCGATACACGTCGCCGAGGGCGCCCGCGTCGAGGCGCTCTCGCACCGCCTCGGTCGACGGCGCCCCGGCGAACCGACAGGCGCAACTGCCCAGCAGTCGGTCGGCCTCCCGCGCGGCCGACAGCATCGCTCGCGCTTCGGTCCTGTCCATCGCCAGCGGTTTCTCACAGAGGACGTGACGGCCGCTCTCCAGGGCCTGCACGGCGAGGTCGCGGTGGATAACGGGCGGAGCGGCGACGACGACGATATCGTCCTCACGGGGTGGTTCGTCGAGCATCGCCGCCGCGTCGTCGAACAACGCCGCGTCCGGGAACTCGTCGGCGAACGCCGCTCGGGCGTCGGGATCTGGGTCGGCAGCGGCGACGGTCACCTCGCGAGGGAGGTGGGTCGCAGCGCTCGCGTGGTAGCGGGCGACGACGCCGGCACCGATCAGATAGAGACGTTGTGAACGCACGGACGTACCAGCCCTCGACCGCGCAAAGCGTCTTCGGTCGCGGAACCCGGTCCGCGACCGCGACGCCCCACGCTTCGACCGACAGTAGAACTGAGTGACAGATTCATATCGCCGCCGCCCCAACGCCGAACGGGGGAGACACCCAATGCCAGACTTCGACGGTAAGACAGCGATCGTGACCGGAGCGAGCGGCGGCATCGGCGAGGCGGCGGCGAGACGGTTCGCCGCAGAGGGCGCCTCCGTGGTCGTCGCCGACGTGAAAGTCGAGGAGGGCGAGGCGACCGTCGCCGACATCGAGGACGCGGGCGGCGAGGCGACGTTCGTCGAGACGGACGTGACCGACCCCGCGGACGTGGGCGCGATGGTCGACGTGGCCGTCGACAGCTACGGCGGGCTGGACTTCGCGTTCAACAACGCCGGGATCGAGGGCGAGCGCGCGGCGACGAGCGACCAGCCGGTCGACAACTTCGAGCGGGTGATCGGCATCAACCTGAAGGGCGTGTTCCTCGGGATGCGCGCCGAGATCCCCGAGATCCTCGAAGGGGGCGGCGGCGCGGTCGTCAACACCGCCTCTATCGCCGGCCGGCTGGGCTTCCCGGATATCAGCCCCTACGTCGCGAGCAAGTGGGGCGTGATCGGGCTGACCAAGACCGCGGCGCTGGAGTACAGCGGCGAGGGCGTCCGGGTCAACGCGGTCTGTCCGGGCGTCATCGACACACCGATGGTCCAGCGCTCGCAGGAGGAGGACCCCGAGATGATGGAGCAGACCGCCGCCGCGACGCCGATCGGCCGGATCGGCGAGCCCGAGGAGATCGGCGACGCGGCCGTCTGGCTCTGCTCGGCGGACGCCTCGTTCGTCACCGGCGAGGCGATGACGATCGACGGCGGGTACACGAGTCAGTAAGTCGACGCGGCAGCGGGCCACCGTCGGCGGCGGCCGCGCGCGAACCGGTCGGTGGCGGCCGTCGGCGCCGCCCCAGACCGAAGTCGTCTTTTCGCTGGCCGGCCGACGCGGTAGCAAGCGAATGGCCCCGCTCACGCCATCGGTCGACGAGTCGGAAGGGATCCAGCGCGTGCTGGGCATCGAGGGGACCGCCTGGGCGGCCAGCGCCGCCGTCTACGAGGTCGACGCCGACGAGGTGACCATCGAAAGCGACCCCTACCAACCGGAGAGCGGCGGCATCCACCCCCGCGAGGCCGCCGAACACATGAGCGAGGCCGTCCCGAGCGTCGTCGAGACGGTGCTCGAAACCGCCCGCGACCGAGCGGCCGACGACGAGGACCGCGGGCCCGACGACGCACCGATCGACGCGGTCGCCTTTTCGCGCGGTCCCGGACTCGGCCCCTGTCTGCGGATCGTCGGGACGGCGGCCCGCGCCGTCGCCCAGCGCTTCGACGTGCCGCTCGTCGGCGTCAACCACATGGTCGCCCACCTCGAGGTCGGCCGCCACTACTCGGGATTCGACCGACCGGTCTGTCTCAACGCCAGCGGCGCCAACGCGCACGTCCTCGCCTACCGCAACGGCCGCTATCGCGTCCTCGGGGAGACGATGGACACCGGCGTCGGCAACGCGCTGGACAAGTTCACCCGCCACGTCGGCTGGTCTCACCCCGGTGGCCCGAAGGTCGAGGACCACGCGAAACGGGGCGAATACGTCGACCTGCCCTACGTCGTCAAGGGGATGGACTTCTCCTTCTCGGGGATCATGAGCGCCGCCAAAGACGAGTACGACTCGGGGACCCCCGTCGAGGACGTCTGTCGCGGCCTGGAGGAGACGGTGTTCGCGATGCTGACGGAGGTCAGCGAGCGGGCGCTGTCGCTGACCGGCCGCGAGGAGCTGGTGCTCGGCGGCGGCGTCGGGCAGAACGAGCGCCTCCAGGGGATGCTCCGTGAGATGTGCGCCCAGCGCGGGGCCGAGCTGTCCGTCCCGGAGAATCGCTTTCTGCGGGACAACGCGGGGATGATCGCGGTGCTGGGCGCGAAGATGGCCGCCGCGGGCGACACGCTCGCTATCGAGGACTCGGCCGTCGATTCGGACTTCCGGCCCGACGAGGTGGCAGTGAGCTGGCGAGCCGGAGAACCGGAACCGGCGCCTGCAGCCGCGACGCGAGTCGAGACCGGCGAGACGGCCGAACAGCGAGGTGCCGAGGCGACGGTCTCCGTCGAGGGCGACCGCGTGGTCAAGCGACGGATTCCCCGCTCCTATCGCCACCCCGCGCTCGACGAGCGACTGCGACGCGAGCGGACGCGTATCGAAGCACGACTCACCAGCGAGGCGCGCCGCTGTGGCGTGCCGACGCCGCTCGTGCTCGACGTGGACACCGCCGAGTCGACGATCGTCTTCCAGCGCGTCGGCGACCGCGACCTAGACGCCGGGCTGACCGCCGAGCGGGCACGAGCGGTCGGGCGACACCTCGCGACGATCCACGACGCCGGGTTCGTCCACGGCGACCCGACCACGCGAAACGTCCGCGTCGGGTCGAGCGAGGGGAACACGAACCGCGTCTTCCTCATCGACTTCGGACTCGGGTACCACACGGGCCACGAGGAGGACCACGCGATGGACCTGCACGTCTTCGCCCAGAGCCTCACCGGGACGGCCGACGAGGCCGACCGACTGCAGGCGGCCGCGGAAGACGCCTACCGCGCGACCAGCCAGCGCGGTGAGACCGTCCTCGACCGGCTTCGGGCGGTCGAGGGGCGGGGACGCTACCGGTAGTTCGCGACGGTGGGCGGGGGCCGACGGGCTTCGGCCGGGCTGGCCGCTACCAATCAGTTTTAAATGCGCGTCGGCGAACATACGGGTATGGATCGACCACTGGTGGTCTACGACGACGAGAACACGGAACTGCTCGAAGAGGCGGGGGAGATCGCGGCCGGCGTCGACGCCCAGCTGATCGTCCTCTCGCTGATGACCGCGGACGAGTTCAGGGAAGCCCGCGAGGCGCTCGACGTGGTCGCTCAGGAGGAACACACCGCCTACGACGACAGCGTCGTCATCGACGCGGCGAAAAAGCAGGCCCGCGAGACGGCCAAAGACGTGTTCGACGACGACGTCGACTACCGCATCGTCGGGGCACGGATCGGCGACAGCGAGAGCGAGGCCGACCGCATCCTCGAGGTCGCAGACGACAACGACATCGACCACGTGTTCATCACCGGTCAGAAGCGCTCGCCGACCGGGAAAGCGGTCTTCGGCGACCGCGTCCAGTCGATCATCCTCAACTTCGACGGCCCGGTGACGAGCCTGCTGGCCTGACCGACGGGCGCTTGCGCGGCTAACGGAAGACTTACTCCGTCCGGCACGCTGGCCGGACACGATGGACGACCAGCAGCCCTGGCGGCGGCGGACCCTCCTCCGACGCGCCGGGACGAGTGCGTTCGCCCTGACGACGCTCGGCGCCGCCCGACCCGGCGCCGCATCGACGGTCCCCCAGAGTAACGCGGCCGACGACCGCTCGGACCACGGGAGCGACCCAGCAGGCGCCGAGTCCGACCCCGGTGCCGTGCTCGCCCTGCAGTCGACCGTGTCGGCGGGGCCGGCACGGTGGCCGCAGTTCCAGGCGGATCCGGCAAACAGCGGGTTCACCGACGCGCTCGGCCCCGACGAGGCGTCGACCGCCTGGACGTTCGACACCGGGTCGACCGGTCGGGCGACGGCCGCCGTCCCGGGAACGGCCACTCCCACCGACGGCTCGCTCGACGACCCGACCGACAACGTCGTCTCCTCGCCGGCGGTCGTCGACGGCACCGTCTACGTCGGCAGCAACGACGGCCACCTCTACGCCCTCGACGCCGCCTCCGGCGAGCAGGAGTGGGCCTACGGGACCGGTTCGGACCCCGACTCACGGGAAGAGGTGATGTCCTCGCCGGCGGTCGTCGACGGCACCGTCTACGTCGGCAGCCACGACGCCGCCCTCCACGCTGTCGACGCCGAGAGCGGCGACGAACAGTGGACCTTCGCGACCGACGGCACCGTCTTCGCCTCGCCGACCTACCGCGACGGGACGCTGTACGTCGGCAGCCAGGCCGGGACGATGTACGCGGTCGACACCGCCGGCGAGGAGGTCTGGAGCGCGTCGGTCGCCGACCGCGTCGACTCGACGGCGGCGGTCGTCGACGACACGGTGTACGTCGGTCGCTGGAACGACGACCGCACCGGGAGCGTCGTCGCCCTCGACGCCGCCGACGGCGAGGAGGTCCGAACGTACGCGGCCCGCGCCGAGGTCGCCTGCTCGCCGACCGTGACCGACGGCGTCGTCTACTTCGGAGACTACACCGGCGTGATCTACGCCATCGACACCGGCACGGCCGAACTCGTCTGGGGTCGCCAGCTCGGTGGACCGGTGCTCGCCTCGCCGGTCGTGGTCGACGGCACCGTCTACGTCGGGAGCTTCGACGAGAGTCTCTGGGCGCTCGACGCCGCCAACGGCGACATCGAGTGGTCGTACGCGACCGACGGCCGGGTCTACGGTTCCCCCGCGATCACCGGCGACACGGTCTACGTCGGCAGCGAAGACACGAGCCTCTACGCCATCGACCGCGAGAGCGGGCGGGAGCGGTTCGCCGTCGAGACCGACGGCGAGATACTCTCCTCGCCCGCGGTGGTCGCCGGCGCGGCCTTCGTCGGCAGCAGCGACAGTTTCGTCTACGCCGTCGGCGACCCGACCGGCGGGGAGTCCGTGAGCGCCACGCCGCCCGGCGGGACCGACGGATCGCCGTCCGGGACGGCCGATTCCGACGGCCCCGCCGAGACGACCGCCGGTGACGGCCCCGGCTTCGGCGCCGTCGGCGCGCTAGCCGGGCTCGGCCTCGGCGCCTGGCACCGGATGCGCGCCGGGAGTCCGGACGACACTGGACCGGGTGAGACCGGATCGGGCGCGGACGACTGACGGCGGGGCGGCCGGTCGCGATCGGACCCTACCTGACAGAATCGATCGACGTTCCGAGTCGGTCCGGCAGTGACCCCGTCACGGTCCCGTCGCTCGCGGTGGAAAACGACTTAACGGGGCCGCCCGTATCCTGGCACATGGTCGACAAGCCCACTTCCGGGTCGCTGTTCGGCATTCCGTACAACTTCGAGCAGCCGAGTCTCAAGCGGATGCTCTCGACGTACTGGCAGCCCGGCGAGGGGATGCTGGTCGAGAAACCGTTCGGCGTCGGTTACACGCTCAACCTCGCTTCCTGGCGCTCGTGGGTCGTCCTCGCCGTCGCCGGCGCGCTGTGGTGGCAGCAGAACCAGAGCGCCGGCGAGGCCGAGTTCGACGACGAGGACGAGGACGAACCCGTCGAAGTCGTCGTCGAAGACTGACGCCCGTCTGCGGTTCGTTCACCGCCGCGACCGACGGTCGGTCGCGTCCCGATCGACGCGACTTTGCCCGCCCGAGCGCAGCCCTCGGGTATGACCGTTACCTTCGTCACGACGAATCCCGGGAAAGTCGACGAGGCTCGGGAGTACCTCGCCGAGCCGGTCGAACAGCTCGACTTCGACACGCCGGAGATCCAGAGTTCGGACATGGGTGCTATCGCCGCCCACAAAGCCCGGGCGGCCTACGAGTACGCGGGTGAACCGGTGTTCGTCGACGACGCCGGGCTGTTCGTCGACGCCTTCGACGGCTTCCCCGGCCCCTACTCCTCGTACGTCCACGACACCGTCGGCGTCGAGCGCGTCTGGCGCCTGACCAGCGAGGAGGACGACCGCGCCGCGAGCTTCCGCGGCGTGGTCGCCTACTGCGACGGAGAGGACTTCGCGGCGACGCCAGAACCGGTCGATAGGGACGAGCGGCGCGGCCAGGACCAGGCCGCCGCCGAGCGCGCCGCGGCGACGACCGACGAGCAGGTCCGCACCGACGAGGGCGACGGCGAGGCGCTCCCCGTCAAGCTCTTCTACGGCGTCGTCCCCGGCGAGATCGTCGCGCCACGGGGGTCGGGCGGCTTCGGCTACGACCCCATCTTCGAGTACGACGACCGCACCTTCGCCGAGATGGATCCCGACGAGAAAAACGCCGTCTCCCACCGCGGCCGCGCGCTGGCGAAGTTCGCCGACTGGCTCGCCGAGCGCGACACGCCGGAGTGAGCGGGCGGCCGGGCGGTCCGGCACCGCGCTAGCGTCTCGACGGCCTACGCCCGCGGGTCGCGGTCGGGACCGGGATACTCGCCGCCTTCGACCGCTTCGTACAGCGATTCGGCGTCGAAGACGGTCGCGAACGCTCGCGGGGACCTAACGCTGGTCTCGACGCGACCGCGGATCGCCGCGCCCGCGGCGGCCGACCCCAGGGATTCGTCGAAGCTGAGGACGTGCATCGCGCCGCCGTGCAGCGCCGACGCCAGCGCCGGGTGGTCCCCCTCGGGATGGTCGACCGGTTCCCGGAGTCCCTCGATCCGCTCGCGCCAGTCGACTGCGAGTTCGGGGTCGGCCAGATCGGTTATCACCGACTCGGCGTCGTCGAGCAGCGCGTCGCTCGCGACGAGGGTCACCCACGAGTGGGCGCGGACGAGATCGAGCGCGTCGCGGGCGTACCCGCCGACGAGGAGGTCGGCGGCGAGTACGTCCGCGTCGGCGACGATCCGGGCAGGGCTCGCCTCGGTCACGACCCCTCACCCGATTCCGCCCGGCGTTCGCGGAGTGCAGTCCGTATCGACTCGCTCGTCACCTCGTGGTCGGCTGCGCGGCCGAAGAGGTCGCCCCAGGTCATGCGCGAACTGACGAGATTCGCAGGCGTAAAACGTGCGGCTCGTCCCCGCGGCCCCGTCGGTCGGACGAGACAGAGTGACGTCAGCCGCCCGTCTGACGGGTCTTTACGTCCGGTCGCGGCCGACACTCACACGGGCGCGCAGCGACGGCCTCGTTTCCCATCCTCCCCACGGCGCGCCCGCCTATCCATTCCAAGACGCCCGGCGACCGCGGACACGCGGTCGCATCGTTTCTGCCACGAGAAGCCGCGACGCTGACGGACCGCGACGGCATCGATGTCACGACCGTCAGTGACGCGCCCTCAGGCGGCGGCCGCCTCGTCACCGCGGAGGAACGCCCGGATCTCGGGCAGGTCGGCGGGTGCGGCCATCAGCGCCACGTTATCTCCGGCCTCGATCGCCGTCTGGGGCAGCGGGATCGCCATCGGCTCGTCGCTCCGCCCGTGGGCGTAGATGTGGGCGTCGCCCTGCAGGTCGACCTCGACGACGCGGCGGCCGATCAGCGGTGACCCCTCGGGGATAGTCACCGTGGCCACCGAGAGTTCCTCCGTCAGGTCCGCGAGGACGTTGAAATCACCCCCGAGCAGCGCGGTCTTGGCGCCGGCCGCGCCCAGGCGCTCGGGGTAGACGATCTCGTCGACGTCTTCGGCGTACTTCTCGTAGATCTCCTGGCGGTAGTCCTCGTCGATGCGCAGCGCGGTCCGTAGCCCGTGGTGTTTGCCGAGCATACACGCCGAGAAGTTGGTGTTCAGGTCGCCCGTCAATCCCCCGACGGCGTCGGCGTCGGCGATACCGGCCTCCGTCAGCGTCGACTCGTCGGCGCCGTCGCCCTCGACGACGGTGAACCCCTCCTCGCGGGCGCGTCCGACCTTGTCCGGGTCGTTGTCGACGATCACCAGGTCGTGTCCCTCGCTCTGGAGGATACGGGCCGTCCGCATCCCGACGCGACCGAAGCCGACGATGACGAATTTCATGAGACACGATACCACGCCCGACCACAAAACTGTGTTCCCGTACCGGGCGTCGATCCGGCGGTTCGACCGTCAGTGGTCGCGTAGCGACCGCTCGCTCGCTGGCGTCTCCGTCACCGGCTCGAAATCGAGCCCGTCGGTGTCCTCGCTCCCGTCGGCGTCGCCCTCGTCGGTGCCGAACCGCGCGACGCCGACGCCCGCGACGACCGCGAACGCCGCGACGGCGGCCGTCGAGACGACCGCACTCGCGAGCGCGGTCGCGGCTGTCTCGACGGAGTCGGTCGTCGGGGCGTTCGCGCTCGTCACGTAGTACATCACCGGGGCCCACGCGACCAGGAGCCCGGTCAGGGCACCGGCCCCAACGACGCCGACGAACCGCCGCGACGGGGCCGCTACGCCACGCCGGCGGACCGCCAGGACGCCGACGACGATCCCGGCGCCGATCAGCGTCAGATCGCCGGCGAGCCGGCCGGCCTGGAGGTACGTGACCAGGGTCCGCCCGGCCGAGCCGAACTGCGGGAGCGACGCCGCGACCCCGACGCCGCCGCCCGCCGCCGTGGCGAGGTCCGCGACGGACTCCAGCACGAATCCGACGCCGGCGACGGCGCCGGTCCCGACGGCGACCGGCAGCAACTCGCGCGTCGACCGAACTGGGGCGTCGTCCCCGCGAGTCGACGCGAGCGAGACGCCCGCCAGCGCGGCTACCGTGAGGACCCCGGGGAGGCCGACGAGCAGCGTCACCAGCGAGAGCAGCCCGACGAACGGGGCCGAACCGCTCGACCCGCCGAGGACGACGCCGCCGACGAAGACCAGGAGCATCACGGTCGCGCCGGCGCCGGCGACCGTCCCGACGTACCGCAGGTACGTCCGGCCCACGTCGCGGTGGCGCGCCTCGCGATAGCCCAGCCCGCAGGCACCGACGAGCACGGCCAACGTCCCGAACGGAGCCAGCATCCCCCAGAGGACGGCACCGGCGGTGGACGACCCGGGACGGGGAGCCACGTGGGACTGCGGCGGGGCGCGACCGCGGGGACGAACTGGACGGCGACGGCGAGGACTGTCAGGACGGCCGGGAGGAGGACCGTTCGAACGGCGCGGCGCACACCGGCCGTTCGACCGCGGAACGTGTAAATTATTGTCACGATCGCAGGACCGGTACGCTCCGCGGACCGACCGGGCAGGCCGCCGAAGCCGTGACACACAAGCGCGTCGGCGCCGAACCGTCGGGTATGACCCAGGAACTCACGGTCACCGGCATGAGCTGCGGCGGCTGCGAACAGTCCGTCGAGGACGCACTGGAGGGTGTCGCGGGCGTCGAGTCGGCGACGGCCGACCGCGAGGCCGAGTCGGCGACCGTCGACGGGGAGGCGGACCCGGACGACCTCGTCGCCGCAGTCGAGGCCGCCGGCTACGAGGCGTCGGCCTGACGGACCGGAAACGGCGAAATTGCGGTTCTCAGTCGTCGAGCGCGACCGACGCGAGCAGCGCTTCCAGTTGGATGCGCTCGTTGGCGCCGGTCGTGATGCGGTACTCGGTCTCGCCGATGCGGTCGAGCAGGCGGACCGCGGCCTCGTCCTCCAGGTCGAACTCCCACACCGAGCGGTGGAGCTGGTCGATCACGTCGCCGCCGGCGATGCCCTCCTCGGTCAGCAGGCGGTCGAGCGTCGAGCGCGCGGCGGTGAAATCGCCCGCCAGCGCCTGGTCGACCATCTCCTTGATCTCCTCGGGCTTGGCAGTCGAGGTCAGCGCGTAGACGGCCTCCTCGTCGACCACGTCGCCCGTCACCGAGGCGGCCTGCAGGGCGTTGATCGCCTTGCGCATGTCGCCGTCGGCGGCGTAGACCAGGGCGTCGAGGCCGTCGTCGGTGAACTCGATGCCCTCCTCGCTCGCGATGTGGCGCATCTCCTCGGCGACCGCCTCTTCGGACAGCGGCGCGAACCGGAAGACCGCACAGCGGGACTGGATCGGGTCGATGATCTGGCTGGAGTAGTTACACGAGAGGATGAATCGGACGTTGTTCGAGAACTGCTCCATCGTCCGACGGAGCGCTCCCTGTGCGTCGGAGGTGAGCGCGTCGGCCTCGTCGAGGAAGATGATCCGGTACTCGTAGCCGCCGAAGGAAGTCCGGGCGAAGTTCTTGATCCGGTCGCGGACTACGTCGATGCCGCGCTCGTCGGAGGCGTTGAGTTCGAGGAAGTTCTCTCCCCAGTCGTCGCCGTAGAGTTCGCGGGCGATGGCCGTCGCGCTAGTCGTCTTCCCGATACCGGCCGGCCCCGAAAACATAAAATGGCTGAGATCGTTGCGGTCGACGTAGCTCTGGAGACGCTCGACGATGTCCTCCTGTCCGACGATCTCGTCGAGGGTCTGGGGGCGGTACTTCTCGATCCAGACCTCTTCGCGTCCCGCCCGCGACCCCGAGTCCGTGTCGGCCTCGCTCATGCCCGGAGGGTAGCGACCGCCGCCCGTAAACCTACCGAGTGGCCCCCGACCGGCGACCGCGCGAACCCGTCCAGCAATTACGTGGCTGACATCTTTATCGTCTCGTCGGGCGTAGATTCCGAGTATGAGACGAATAGCAACGGCAGTCGTGGTACTGATCGTCGTCCTGTCGGTGCTGCCGGGGGTGGCGGCCGCCGCGACGCGAACGGGGGGGACCGTCGTCGTCGGGGCGGACGAGACCGTCGACGAGGACCTCGAGGCGTTCGGCGGCTCGGTCGTCGTCCGCGGGACGGTGAACGGCGACCTGCAGGCGTTCGGTGGCTCCGTGGTCGTCGAGGGCACCGTGACCGGCGACGTGGAAGCGACCGCCGGGAGCGTCCAGATCCTGGGCGACGTCGGCGGCGACGTGACCGCCTCGGGCGGCGCCGTCGATATCAGTGAGGGTGCGCAGATCGACGGGACGCTCGAAGCCGGCGCCGGCAGCATCACCGTCGACGGGACGGTCGGCGGCGACGCGCGCCTCGGCGCCGACAGCATCAGACTCGGCGACGACGCGCGGATCGGCGGCGACCTGGTCTACGACGGCGACCTCGCGCGCGCCGACGGTGCCGCCGTCGACGGGGCCGTCACCCAGAACGAGGGGATGAACGTCGGCGCGAACGACGGCTTCGCGATCCCCGGTATCGTGTTCACCGTCTACGGCGTGTTCGTCGCCCTGCTAGTCGGTGCGATCTTGTTACTCGTGTTCCCCGGGACCGCCGCCGCGGTCGCCGACCGCGCCACCGGCGATCCGCTCCGGACCGGCGGGATCGGCCTCCTGACGGCGGTCGCCGTCCCGATCGTCCTCGTGGTCGTCGCGATCACCATCGTCGGCATCCCGCTGGCGCTGGCGGGGAGCCTCGCGTTCGGCCTGCTCGTCTGGCTGGGCACGATCTACGGTCGGTTCGTCCTCGGGACGTGGCTGCTCTCGCTGGCCGACGTCGACAACCGCTGGGCCGCGCTGCTCGTCGGTGTGGTCACCGTGGCGCTGCTCCGACTCGTCCCGGTCGTCGGCGCGCTCACCCGCTTTGGCGTCTTCCTGCTCGGATTCGGCGCGCTGGTCGCCGTCCTCGTCGACGGCTACCGCGACCGACGCGACCGACGCGAGCGGGCACCGCGCGCGCCCGAGGCCGACGACACCGGTGCCGAACCGGCCGACTGACCCCCAGGCGGGGTGATCGGTCGGCCGCGACGCGTCCGCCGGACGACACGCTCAAGCCCGCGCGGACGGATCGGCCGGTATGCGCGTCACCGTCGCCGTCGCCGGCGAAGACACCCGCGAGGTCGAGGTCGAGGCGGGCGCGACGTACGCCGACCTGCTCGCCCCGCTGCCCTACAGCGCCCACCAGGTGTCCGTCCTCGTCGACGGTCGGCCCGTCCCCGAGGACGCCCCCGTCGAGACCGACGAGGTGGAGGTGCTGCGGCTCGTGAAGGGCGGATAACCACCGGCCGCGTCGGCGCCCCTCTGCGAGAGTTCGTCCGTGCGACCGCGACTGGACGACCGAGCGGCCGGCGAGCGCTCAGAGGGACATCACGAGACCGACCAGAAGCGTACAGCTCGCCACGAGAGCGAGCGGGCCGTAGAACAGTTTCCAGTACGACCGTCGATACCGACGAGAGAGCGCGGCGGCCGAGAGCGTCGAGACGAGCAAGCGACCGTCGTCGGGCGGCGTCACGACCGGCGGGTCGCCTGCGTCGTCCGGGGCGGCGAGCGTGCCGCGGACGGTCACCTCCTCGCCCGTTTCGAGAACCGACTCCCGGTAGCGACGCGTGCCGTCGGTCCGTCCGACGTCGAAGACCGCCTCGTTCTCGGCGTCGTCGAGACCGACCTCACGTTCCAGGTCGCGGAAACGTCCGGGGCGGTCGGCCGCGGCCGCGATCTCGGTGTCCGTCCCGAACGAATCGACTTCGACGCGGACGTCCTCGGTGGCGAGACCGACCAGCGCGTCGTCACCGTTCACGCCGTCCCAGAGACCGGCCGGACCGTCCGCGGTCCGCGCGCGGACCGCGACCGTCCGCTCGCCGGCGTCGACCTCGAAGCTCGCGGTTCGGATCCCGCGAGCTTTCGACGACCAGAACCGCGAGAACACGTTGTGCCACTCCTCGACCAGCCACGCGGCCAGCACGCCGCGCTCGCCGGAGAGGGGACCGGTGACGGCGCCGTCGCGACCGCTCGCGGTCCCGGTGACGACGACGGTGTCACCGGGACGGGCCGTCGCGAGCGTCTCCGACGGCGTCTCCCGGACGCGCCGGGCGCGACGACGGAATCGCCACCCCCTGTAGAGGAACCACGAACACGACAGCGTCAGCGTGAGTCCGACGAGCAGCGCGGACCCGACGGCCTCGGCGTCGATTCGCATACCGGTTCGAGCGGACTCCGGCTGTAAATAGTGTCGGTACACCTGGAAACGAGGACCCCGGAGCGGTCACTGTGCTGTGGGATCCCCTACCCGAACCGACCGCCGCCCGCCGCCCGCCGTCACACACGGTGAGCGCGCACGCGAGCGCGTCGGGGACCGCCTCCGCTCCTCCCAGCGCGGACGGGCCGCGAGCCACGAGGCACGGTCGACCGGACGCAGCGGGTTCGCGTCCGATACCGAGCACGAACGCCGACTCGGGACCCGGGGGGATTTTGACAGGCGAGCGTCTACGGGGGAAGCGATGAGTGCCAGGAAGCCCGCGCCGGCGTTCGAACTCCCGAACGTCGGGCCGGGACCGGACCCCTGTTCGCTGGCGACGCTGGCGGCAAACGAGTCGTTCGTTGTCCTCCTCTTTCACCACGACGACGAGTGCCACGACTGCCGCGCCCAGGCGAAGAAGGCCGGCGACCGATACGCCGCCCTGCGCGCCCGCGACGCCGTCGCCGTCTCCGTCCTCCCGACCGGCCGCGAGGTCGCCGAAGACTGGCAGGACCGGTTCGACCTCCCCCACCCGCTGCTGGTCGACCCCGACGGGACCGCCGGAGCCGACTACGACCAGCCCGTCCGCCTCCCGATGTTCGCGGAACTCCCGATATTCGGCCGCCTGCCCGCCGTTGTCGTCGTCGACACGCGCGGCGCCGAGCCCGAGATCGCCTGGACCTACCGCGGTCGGTCCACGTGGGACCACCCCTCGATGACGACCGTCCTCGAAGGACTGGACAGCGTTCGGGAGTGAAACCGGCGATGGGTCAGGGTGAGCGATGCGCGACGTGACCGTCCGCCCCGCGACCGACGACGACGTGGTCGGCGTTCTCGGCGTCCTCGACGCCGGTGCACTCGAAACCGAGGCCGACCGCGTCCGCGCGAGCGTCGACCGCGGCGACGCGTTCGTCGCCGTTCGAGGTGAAACCGGGGCGTCGACCGACGGTGGGACGGTCCTCGGCGCGCTCGTGCTGGTCGGCGCCGGCGAGGGGTTCGACGACCTCGAGACCGCGCGTATCGATGGCGTGGCTGTCCGCCGGAGCCGCCGCGGCCAGGGGATCGGCCGGGAGCTGGTCGCGGCGGCTGCACGGCGTTACGGTCGACTCGTCGCGGAGTTCGACCACGGGGTGCGTCCGTTCTACGAGTCGCTGGGGTTCGAGACCGAAGCCGCCGACGAAGCCGGCCGGTGTCGCGGCCTGTGGATCGAACACTGAGCCCCTATCACGCCCGACGAAATTATTATATATTGACTGTTCGATCGATCAGTCAACATCGATGGAGAGCGACGATACGAAAGCGGAGATCATCGCTGCGACGAACCGCGCGCTGGCGAAACACGGATATTCGGATCTGTCGATGGCGAAGATAAGCGAGGAGTTCGACGGGAGCCAGTCGTTACTGCACTACCACTTCGACACGAAGGCGGCGCTCGTCGAAGCCTACCTCGAATTCGGACGCGAACGATTCGAGGATCGGGTCGCCTCGCTGTCAGACGATCCGGAACAGCGCATAGAGGAACTGATAGGACTGCTCGTTGATCTCGACTACTACGAGAGTCGGGAAAACATGGCGGCGATCCTGGAGATGTACGGCGCCGCCGAGCGCCACGATGGCTTGCGACGGGAACTTCGCGAGTACGACGCGGTCGCTCGACGGTCGATCCGCGAGACGCTCGAAGCCGGCCAGGCGGGGGGCGTCTTCGACCCGAACGTTGACGCCGAGGCGGTCACGCGACTGGTCTTCGCCGTCCACGAGTCGGCGTTCCTCCGTGAGACCGTCGACGACGACGTGGAGCCGCTGAAGGCGGCGCTGGAACGGTTCGTCCTCTCGGAGATTCGTGAATGACCGGGTACGGTACGGAGTCCGACGGTCCGCTCGGCGAGTCGGAGACGCCCGCGACGGTCGCGTTACTTGGCGTGTTTCTCGCCGTCTACGTCGCCTTGGTCGCGACAGAGGCGCAGTTCGACATCGTAGCGTTCCGCTCGCTCGCGGTCCGATCCGACCGGCTCTGGCTCGTCCCGACGTGGCTGACGGCGACGCTGATCCACGGCCCACCGGTTCACCTCCTGATGAACGGTGTCTTTCTGTTTCTCTTCGGCGGTGGGCTCGAACGCACGTACGGGAGCCGCGTACTCGTCACCGTGTTCCTCGTCACAGGCGTCGTGACCGCAGTCCTCGGGACGGTTCTGGCCGGGCTCAACGACTGCGGGCTGGCGGCGTTCCGGACCGGGACGGGCTGTCGAGCCGCGGGCGGCGGGTCGAGCATGGCGCTCGCGGGACTGATAGGCTACGTGACGCGACGGCGTCCGTCGGTTCCGTTTTACATCCTCCCGTCGAGCCGGGCGAGTGTCCCCCTCTGGTGGTTTACGGCGACGCTACTGGTCGTGAGCCTCCTCGGGATGTACACGCCGATAGACCCGTTGCGTGCGGCCGTCGGTTTCCCGGTGGGGCACGCCTACCACTTCGTCGGCGTGCTGGTCGGAGCGGCGCTCGAGTCCGTCTGGACGCCGGACCCGGTCCGGTGAACTGAGACCGACCGCCGGCTCAGACCAGCGGCTCGACCAGGTCCCGACCGGCGGCGAGCAGCTCGTCGACCCGTTCCTGCGAACTCCCCTCGGCGTAGATCCGGAGCTTGGGTTCGGTCCCGCTCGGGCGCATGAGCAGCCAGGTGCCGTCGGCGAGGAAGATCTTGAAGCCGTCCACCGTCGACACGTCTTCGACCGCCGAGCCGGCGAGTTCGTCGGGCAGGGCGTCTTCCAGATCGGCGAGGACCGGCTCCTTGCGGTCGTCGGGACAGTCGACGCTGACCCGGTCCTGGACGATATCGCCGTGCCGGTCGAGCAGGGCGTCGACGCGGTCGTCGTAGGGTTCGGCGGCGGCGGCGGCCGCGGCGACGGCGGCGACGGCGACGCCGTCCTTGTTGCGGACGTGCGTCGTGATGCCGAACCCGCCGCTCTCCTCGCCGCCCAGCAGCGCGTCGCCGTCGGCCATCGCCTGGGCGACCCACTTGAACCCGACCGCCGTCTCGTGGACGGACTGGCCGTGGTCCTCGGCGACGCGGTCGACGATGCTGCTGGTCGAGACCGTCCTGACGACGTCGCCGCTCGTCTCCTCGTCGCTGGCCCAGAGGCCGCCGTCGAGCAGCGCCTCGTAGGTCGCGGCGAAGAAGAGGTTCGGGTCGAGGACCCCACGGTCGGGCGTGACGACGGCGATCCGGTCGGCGTCGCCGTCGTTTGCGACGCCCAGGTCCGCGCCGGACTCGGCGACGCGGTCGGCCAGCTCGCCGAGGTGGTCGGCCGTCGGTTCGGGGGAGTCGCCACCGAACTCGGGGTCGCGGTCGCAGCGGATACGCTCCACGTCGGCGCCCGCGCGTTCGAGGAAGTCGTCGGTGACGCCGCGACCGCTGCCGTGCATCGCGTCGTAGACGACCGTGAGGTCGGAGAGGTCCGCGTCGACGGCGGCGCGCACGCGGTCGGTGTACGGCCCGACGAGGTCGACCTCCTCGACGGCCCCCCACTCGTCGTCGGGCAGCGGGTCGGGCTCGGCGAGATTCTCCGCGAGGGCGTCGGTGACCTCGGGCAGGGCGGGCGCGCCGCCGGCGGGGAGGAACTTCACGCCGTTGTACTCCGGCGGGTTGTGCGAGGCGGTGACCATCAGGCCGCCCGCCAGATTTCGTTCGCGGACGGTCCAGGCGACGGCCGGCGTCGGCAGGTCACGCGGCGGGACGAGCACGTCGAAGCCGTTGGCGGCGAGGACGCGGGCGAGTTCCTCGGCGAACCCCCGCGAGGTCTCGCGGGCGTCGTAGCCGACGGCGACGGTGCCGGCTCCCCCCTCGGCGTCCCCGTCGTCGGACTCTTCTCGCAGGTAGGTCGCGACCGCCTGGCCGACCATGCGGACGCGCGGCTCGGTGAACTCGTCGAGCGTGGCGCGCCAGCCGTCGGTGCCGAACTCGATGGCGTCGGCGTCTGCGTCAGCGTTCATGCCCGTAGGCACCGCTCCCTCGCGGAAAAAGGTGTGTGCGTGGCGTGCTACCACGCGTGTCGCAGTGGGTGTGGGTCCCTCCGTCGACGGCGCCACTCACCGGGCGTCGTCGGCCAGTAACGCGACCGGTAGGGCGACGAAATCGGGCACGCCGCCCTCGGCGACGAGCCGCTCTTTGGCGGCCCGCGATCCGTCTTTGATCTCGTACTCGCGGGACATCGCGGCGGACTTCGAGTCGAACCCCTCGACGTGGACGAGCTCGACCGGCGTCCGGCCACGGGTGTACTTCGCGCCCGTGCCCTCGTCGTGTTCGCGGACGCGACGCTCCACGTCGGTCGTGTAGCCGGTATAGAAAGTATCGTCGGCACAGCGCAGCAGGTATACGAAGTGGTCGGAGTCGATGGTCCGCGGGTCGGTCATGGGGCTATGCGGGGATTACGCTTCGGGGGCGCGCTCTCTCGCGACCTCGGCGATGCCCGCGTTCGCCGAGCAGCTCGGACAGGCGTGAACCGCTCCGGTCTCGTCGGCGAAGACGCGAGCGAACTGGTCGGAGACGTGCGCACCGCAGTGATTACACGTTGGCATACGTTTGGCCCGGCTGTCAACCGGTACCAGCACGTTGGCGCGCCCCGGATATAACGAGTGTACCAACGCTGTTTGGTGTCGTCGGTGTAACCGGTCGAGAGCCGCCAGAACGGCCGTCTTCGGTTCACCGGTCGGTCCGTGCGGCGTCGATCCGTCGGGCGATCAGACCGGCCTGCGCGCCCGCCGTGAAGCCGGCGTCGACGTTGACGACAGAGAGGGCGGTGCACGACTGGATCATCCCCGAGAGCGCGGCTTCGCCCTCGCCCGCGTGGCCGTACCCCGTCGAGACGGGGAGCCCGATGATCGGCACGTCGACCAGTCCCGCCAGCACCGTCGGGAGCGCGCCTTCGCGGCCGGCGGCGACGACGAGCACGTCTTGGTCACGCAGGACTTCGAGCGAGTCCACCACACGCGCGAGCGAGGCGACGCCCACGTCGTCGACCCGTTCGACGGTCGCGCCCATCTCGCGGGCGATAGCGGCGGCCTCGCCGGCGGGGACAGCGTCGGAAGTTCCCGCGGTCACGACCCCGACGGCCGCGTCCAGGTCCGGTCGCTCGAAACCGGGCGTCGTCGCGACGACGACGCCCGAGCGACCGTCGGCGTCGACGGTTGCCTCCGGGTGGTCTGCTGCCAGCACGTCTCGGACGGCGTCCTCGACGGCGTCGTCGGCTCGCGTCACGACCGCTCGCCCGGTCGTCTCGACGGACGTCGAGGCCAGCGCAGCTACCTCCGACGGCGTCTTGCCCGCCGCAAGCACCGCCTCGGGGACGCCGCTGCGGGTCGCCCGAGCCGCGTCGAACCGCCCGGCGTCGCCGGTGGCGTACCCCGCGAGCTCCGCCTCGGCCTCGGCGGGCGACGTTTCGCCCGCCGCGACCGCTTCGAGTAGTTCGCGCATACCCCTCATGTGCGTTCGACCCACTTGACCGTCCCTCTTTTCGGTCGTGGCTACCCCGCCTGGGCCGTGCCCGCGCTCCCCCCGCGGGCGTCGCCGAAACCGCGTTCTCAGCCACGGCCGAGCGCGCGCGAGCGGGCCCACACCCCCGAACGGGCCGATTTCCGCGCGGTCGGCCATCACCGTTCCCAAAAGATACTTAAACTCCCGTCGCTCGCAGGCCCCGACCGGGCCGGAGCGGCGCTTAGACCCCCGACAAAGCCGGCGAGACTGCGCACAATTGACAAGGTTTATAAACCATCCATTTGTTCACGTGACTTGTATGGCAGACCTCATTGTCAAGAACTCGGTCAAGGAAGCGCTCGAAGACATGAACGTCTCCCGCGACTTTTACGACGCCCTCGACGAGGAAGTAGAGGACCTCCTCGACGAAGCGCAGCGACGCGCCGAGGCCAACGACCGGAAGACGGTTCAGCCGCGCGACCTGTAAGGTCGACGGAACATCGAATTTTTTAGGGAAGTAGCGTCAGGGCTCGAAGACCGTTACGTCAGTCTCCGTCCCGAGACACACCTCGTCGGCGAAGTCGACGAACAGCCCGTGCTCTACGACGCCGGGGAGTGCCGACAGGTCCGCCGCCAGTCCGGTCGGGGCGGGCATCGCGCCGAACTCACAGTCGAGGATCAGGTTCCCGTTGTCGGAGACGACGGGACCGCTCTTGCGGTCGGCTCGTCTGAGCTCCGGTCGGCCGCCGAGTCGACGGATCGCGTCGGCGACGGGCGTCCGCGCGTCGGGCAGCACTTCGACCGGAACGGGGCCGTCGAGTACGTCGACCTCTTTGGTGGGATCGGCGACGACGAGGAGTCGATCGGCGGCGGCGTCGACGATCTTCTCGCGGGCGTGGGCGCCGCCGCCGCCCTTGAGGAGGTCGCGACCGGCGATCTGGTCGGCGCCGTCGATCGCCAGGGTCACGTCGGCCTCGTCGAGCGTCGTCAACGGGATCCCGACGTCGATGGCGATCTCTCGAGCCTGGAAGGAGGTGGGGACACCTTCGACGTCGAGCCCCGCGTCGACCTCGCGACCGAGCGCCCTGATGGCGTGGGCCGCCGTGCTGCCGCTCCCGAGACCGACGACGCTCCCGTCTTCGGCCGCTTCGACCGCGCGCTCGCCCGCGCGACGCTTGGCCGCCTCGCGCTCGCTCTGGTTCATACCCGACCCATCGCCCGTGGCCCGCAAAAACGCTACCGACCGCGAGTCGACCGCCGGCCGGCCGGTACCCGGCGACACGCTGTGGCCGAATCGACGGCCGCGCTCACCCGCTCCAGCCGCCGCGTACGTCGCCACCGATCCGGTCGCGCCAGGTCTCGAACTTCGCCTCGCAGTCCGGGTTCTCGGCCGTGTGGTCGACGAACCCCGCGCCCGGGGACGCGAGCGCCTCACCGCAGAACGGACACCGCTCGGGGTCGTTCCAGGAGTCTGTCGCTGCCATGTCCGGATCGACCCACACGATCTACATGAAGATTGTCGACAAACAATCTAGGTAGTGTGTATGAAAATAATACACACACTTATTTTTCGAGAAGAAACGATTATCTCGAATCCGAGTTACCTACCTACGCGATCGATTCTCGAACACGTGATAGAGGGGCACTGGACACCGGTACTACGACCTTATATTCTCAATTCAGAATAATAGGAACGTTTATACCGGAGAATCCTCTGTATCCCGGTAATGGCAACGCAGCAGCACACAGCCGTCGGGGTGTATCGGTGTCCCGATTGCGACGGTCGGATCACGTTCGAACACCAGTCCTGGGAGTGCAGCGACTGCGGTCACGCGCCGCGTCACGGCGCCGACTGACGCCGCCCGGGACGACCAGCGAGACACTGTCCGCCGCTCGCGCGGTGAACCACTGGATACTGTCAGGCATCCACCCCATTTTCGCGTCGTCGACGTGACAGCCGCAGCCGGCGGGTCGCGCCGACGGCCGATCTTTTTACTCCGGCCCCGCGACGGTCGAGTATGTTCGGAACGAGCGGTATCCGGGGACCCGTCGGCGACGAAGTGACCGCGGAACTGGCCCTCTCCGTGGGACGGGCCGTCGGGGTCGACGCCGATCGCGTCGTCGTCGGTCGGGACGCCCGCGAGAGCGGCCGGCTCCTGACGGACGCGCTGGCCGCCGGCCTCCGGGAGTCGGGCGTCGACGTGGTCGATCTGGGACTCGCCGCGACGCCGACGGTCGCCCGGACCACAGCCGCGGAAGACGCCGACGTCGGCGTCTCGGTCACCGCCTCGCACAACCCCGCGCCGGACAACGGCATCAAGCTCTGGCAGCCGTCCGGCCAGGCGTTCGACGGCCCCCTCCAGGACACGATCACCGAACGCGTCCGGGCGGAGGTCACCGACCTCCGCCCGTGGGACGACCTCGGTGACCGCGTCCGCCGCGACGGCGCCGAGCGTCACGTCGACGCGCTCGTCGACGCCGTCGCGGTCGACGACCCCCTCTCGGTCGTCGTCGACCTCGGCAACGGCGCCGGCGGCGTCACCGTCGACGCGCTCCAGCGGCTGGGCTGTGCCGTCGAGACGCTCAACGCCCAGCCCGACGGCTCGTTTCCCGGCCGACCCAGCGAGCCGACCGCCGAGAACTGCGAGTCGCTGGCCGCGCTCGTCGCCGAGAGCGACGCGGACCTGGGGATCGCCCACGACGGCGACGCCGACCGGATGCGCTGTGTCGCCGCGGACGGCACCTACCTCTCGGGGGACGTGACGCTCGCTTTGTTGGCCCGCGAGGCCGCGAGCCCCGGCGACCGCGTCGCCGCCCCCGTCGACACCAGCCTCGCGGTCGACGACCACCTCGCCGATATCGACGTGTCCGTCGAGCGCACGCGGGTAGGGGACGTCTACGTCGCCGAGCGGGCAAGCGAAACCGGCGTCGCCTTCGGCGGCGAACCCAGCGGCGCCTGGATCTGGCCCGCGGAGACGCTGTGTCCCGACGGCCCGCTCGCGGCGTGCAAGGTCGCCGCCCTCGCGGCCGAGCGCCCCCTCGCCGACCGACTCGCGGCGGTCGAGACCTACCCGATCCGCCGTGATTCGGTCGAGACCGACGAGAAGGCGGCCGCGATGGAGCGGGTCAGCGAGCGCGTCCTCGCCGAGTACGACGACGTGACCACGCTGGACGGCGTCCGCGTCGGTCTGGACGACGCATGGTTCCTCCTCCGCGCCAGCGGGACGCAACCGCTCGTCCGGATCACCGCCGAGGCCCGCGACGCCGACCGTGCCGAGACCGTCTTCGCCGAGGCGCGGGCCCTGCTGGGCGACGCCATCGAGGACTGACCGACCCACGGCGGGCGCTCCTGGCCGTCGCTCGACGGAAACTCCGAGACAGGAGAAGCGTCCTGGCAGCGCCCGGGCGGGTCCCCCCGAACCCGCCAGGCCGCCTCCCCCCGATAATTCACGACGATGCAGGACCCTAGCCGCGACGAGTCGAGCGCGCCTCGCGGACGTCGGCCCCGTCGCGGATCTTGTCCTCGCACTGCGGACAGACGCGCGGCGACTCGACACCGTTGGGCGTGAACACCCGTGCGTAGTCTGCGGTAACGAACGAACCGCAGTTCTGGCATTCCGGCATACGGTATATCCCTTCGATTACTGGACCTTAATGGTTGGTGATTTGGTAGTAGCACGCAAACCCCGACGAATCCCGGCGTGACGGCGTCGAAGTCGGATCCCGGCAGTGCGTCTGGTACGCCCCCTGTGTCGGACACACAGAACGTGGTACTACATCACAGAACGACGCTCCGTCTATCGAGAACGTCGTTCATCGCGGGACCTATCGAGATCCGGCCGCGGTCGGCTCCCTCGGCCGTCCCAGAGCGGTACGGTTATTACCGAGAGACGGGTGAGAATCGACAACCGGACGGCATCTCCGGGGGTCGTCGCATGGATCTGGACACACCCGAACTCACGCGCCCGCTGGTCGCCCGTCTCTGTGTGGTCGCTCTCGTCGCGATACTGCTGATCCCGTCGGGCGTCTCCGCGCTCACGCACGAACCGGTCGAGCTCCAGCGGGGCGCTATCGACGAACCCGCCAACGGCACCACGGTCATCGCCGTCCAGGGCTTCAAGGGGCGCGGCCAGAACAGCTCCAAGAAGCCCGCGCGGCTCGTCGGCGTCGGTCCCGAGGGCGACCTGGAGTGGAACTACCAACCCCAGGACGACGTGACGTGGTTCTACGACGTGGACCCCATCGACGACGGCACCCTGCTGGTCACCGGCGTCACCCGCGACGGGACGACGGTGTTCAAGTACGACCCCGCGACCAACAGCCGCGTCTGGACCGAACGCCTCGACGCCGACGACACCCACGACGTGGACCTGATCGACGGCGACGAGTTGCTCGTCGCCAACATGCGCAACTACAACGAGACGACCGGAACCAACGACGACCGCATCTTCGTCTACAACCGGACGACCGACGAGACGGTCTGGGAGTACCGCTTCGAGCGCATCTACGACCGCGGGGACGCCAGCGGCGGCAGCGGCAGCTACACCGGCGACTGGACCCACGTCAACGACGTCGACAAACTCGACGACGGCCGGTACATGGCCTCGCCCCGCAACATGGACGAGGTCGTCGTCATCAACCGCTCGACGAAGGAGGTCGACCTGTCGCTGGGCACGCCCGGCAACCACAGCGTCGTCTACGAGCAACACAACCCCGACTACATCGAGAGCGAGGACGGGAGCCCGACGATCCTCGTCGCCGACAGCGAGAACGACCGCGTCGTCGAGTACGAGCACACGGGCGGCGAGGGCCGCAACGCCACCTGGGAGCGCACCTGGAACCTCGGCGCCGACGGCAACCTCAACTGGCCCCGCGACGCCGACCGGCTCCCCAACGGCAACACGCTCGTCACCGACTCGCTCAACCACCGCGTCATGGAGGTCACCCCCGAAGGCGAAGTCGTCTGGGAGTACTACGCCCCGTGGGGCACCTACGAGGCCGAGCGCGTCAATCTGGGCGACGAGCCCGGCGGCCCCACGATCGCCGACCAGAACGCCAGCGGCGCCTACGGCCTGAACGGCAGCGCCGCGCTCACCCCCGGCGCGACCGAACGGGCGACCTTCGCGTCGTGGCTCCACAGCACGTTCGCCGGCACGCCCATCTCGAGTCAGGTCGACTGGTTCGCCGAGCGGTGGGCGCACGTCGCCCCCTGGGTGCGTCCCGTCTGGATGAACCCCTGGGCGTTCGTCGCGTTCCTCGGCGCCGCGGTCGTCACGCTCGGCTGGGCGGGCGGCGAAGCGGTCTACCACCGGCGCTGGATCGCCGGCCGCCTCCGCGCCGGCTACGACCGCGTCCGTCCCTCGGGCGGCGGGTCGACCCGTTCGGACGACTGACGAGCCGTAGCTCTACGGGTGGACGATTTTCGAGAACTGCAACCGGCCGGTGGTCGCCGCTCAGAAGTCGGTGTCGACCGAGCCGTCCTCGGAGAGGTCGACCACGCCGTCGAACCGCGCGCGGAAGTCCGCCAGTTCGTCGTCGTCGTGGACACCTTTGGCCAGATGGAACAGCCCGACCGCGTCGTGTTCTTCGAGCAGGTCGAGGATGGCGTCGACGGCCTCGGCGGCCCGCTCGGCGTCGGAGTAGTACACCATCTCCGTCACCGAGTCGAGGCTGACCCGTCGTTTGCCCTCGGTCGAGTCGAGGAACACCCGCGTCTCCTCGACGATCCCGTCCAGGTCGTCGGGCGAAGAGACGTACTTGACGTTCTCGGACTGGCGGCGCGTGTAACCGCGCTCGACCGACAGCGCGTCGAGGATCGTCGCGCGCTCCTCGTCGACCTCGTAGTGTTCGAGCTTCTGGCGCACCTCGCGAGCGGTCGTCCGCGTCGAGATGACCAGCATCTCGTCGGTGTCGGTGCTGAGAAACTCCGTGTCGATCCGGTCCGTCTCGCCCGTGCTCGGATGCAGCAGGAGGATGCCCGTCCCACCGGGTACCGTGTCCGGCGTGTTCTCGATGGCGAGCTCGTAATCCATGTACAGGGCAGCGGCTGGAATCGTCTTAAGCGTGGCCTTCCGCCCCACCGTGTCCTCGCCTGGATACCCCGTCACGAAGCACTTCCTGGTGGCCGAGGCGGAATCGGGTGTACAACCACTGTTAGCGGTGTTTCGACGATGGAACGGAGAGCTAACGACGAAACCGAGCGGATCGACCGGGGACACTCGGAGTCGTCCGCGACGGGCGCTGTTGCGGTACGGTTGTAGTACGGGTACGGTGCCGTGCGGGGCGGTACGGTTGCGGTACTGTGGGGGGCGGTACGGTTGCGGTACTGTGGGGGGCGGTACGGTTGCGGTGTGGCCTGGTGGACTGAACGGGCGATGCGCGCTCACGCGCAGTCCAGTAGTCTGAGCAGGTACTATCCACGCGAGTGCGGCGAGCGGTCCCGGCACAGACCGACTCGGTCACTCGTCGCGTTGCCAGGCGCTCGGTTCCATGCCGATGGCCTTGACCACGGGGCGATACAGCGCGACGATGACGACGACGACGGCGAGCTCCAGCCAGAACCCGAGTTCGCCGACGGCAGCACGGACGACGCCGAGGACGACCGTGACGATGACGACGATGACGAGGTAGTGCGCGACGAGTTCGAGGATCTGATCCCTGTCCATGGGAGAACTACGGACCCGGGGGACAAAAGCGACGGTTTCGCGGCCGGCGCGTCCGCATCGATCCCGACCGCACACGCTCGAAAGCTCAAACGAGCGTGTCGGGCCGGGTCGAGAGGTACTCGAAGACGGCGCCGAGGCCGATCCCGTAGACCCAGTGAGCGACGAGCGTGACGGCGAGGTAGCCGACGAGCGCGAGACCGGCGTAGCCGTCGTAGAACGCGAAGACGAACCCGGTCCACAGCGCCGTCCCGAAGTAGACCCCGTGGACGGGGTCGCGACCGCCCGGCAGGTAGTCCTTGAGCGAGGCGAAGAGCAGCGGCCACGGGAACATCCCCGCGAGGACGAACAGCACGTAGCCGGCCGTCACCGGCGGGAACAGACCTTCGAGACCGACCATCTCGGTGACGGTCGCGAACGACGCCCGCGTGAACGCGCCGAAGCCCTCGCCGATGAGCAGGACGACCGTCATCAGCGCCGTTCCGACGAGCCCCCCGGCCGCGCCGACGACGCCGTCCGCGACGATACCGAACAACCGGTCGAACTCGTCGTCGACCACCGTCGGGTCCTCGAACTCCTCCCCTTCGATCCCCTGTTCGTCCAGCTCACGCGTGTCAGGCATGATAGCACATACCACTGGCGCGGGCAAAAAGCTCCCGGCTGAGATGGCAGCTCCCGAACCGGTTCGTTCGACTGAAAACGGTGCGTGTCAACAGTCCCCAAACAATAAGAGCGGGTGAGTCGTTGGTGATCGAATATGGAAGATGTTGGTGACGCGGTGGTCGGCGACACCGTCCTGGCGGGGACCAGCGGGATCCGAGCGCCGGCGGAGGTGTTCAACAGCATCTTCGTCGCCTTCCTCGGACTGGGGACGCTGGTCGGGGTCGTCGTCATCTCGTACACGCTGTACAACGCCTACAGGTACCGGTATCGCGAGGACGAGGACCCGGCACCCGACGTGGACCGTCCCGAAGTCGGCGAACTACCCGAAGGCGGGGGCAAGGGCAAGAAGCTGTTCCTCTCGTTCGCGATCAGCGCGTTCATCGTCCTCTCGCTCGTGATCTGGACGTACGCGTCGCTGTTGTACGTCGAGGGGAAACCGACGGAGGTCCAGCAGAACGGGGGTGACGTGATGACGGTGGCGGTCGACGGGTTCCGCTTCGGCTGGCAGTTCACCTACCCCAACGGCGCCCAGGCCGACACGCTCCGCGTCCCGACGGACACGGTGATCGACCTCTCGGTGACGTCGCGGGACGTGTTCCACAACTTCGGCATACCCGAGTTGCGCGCGAAGGCCGACGCGATCCCCGGGCAGACGACCAACGCCTGGTTCGTCGCCGAAGAGCCCGGGACCTATCAGGCCAACTGCTACGAGATATGCGGCGAGGGCCACTCCGGCATGACCGCCGACGTGGTCGCGATGAACGAATCCGCTTTCGAAGAGTGGTACGCGACCACCGAACCGGCGAACGCGAGCGCGGCGGCGAGTAACGGGACCGCCGCCCCGAGCAACGCAACCGCGAGTACCGCGACGATGGGTGCGCTGACTCCCGCACGCGCGCGAGGTGCGCGATGAGCCACGGCGAAGCCGGCGGCCACGACTTCCCGCCGACGAGTTCCGTCAAGCGCTGGTTCGTCACGACCAACCACAAGGACATCGGGATCCTCTACACGATCACCGCCCTCTTCTTCCTCGTCCTCGGCGGCGTGCTGGCGATGCTGATGCGCGTCCAGCTGTGGAGCCCCGGCGCGAGCGTCCTCAGCGCCGGCGCGTACAACCAGGCCGTCTCCGCCCACGGTCTGCTGATGGTCTTCTGGTTCATCTCACCCTTCGCCTTCGGGTTCGCCAACTACCTCGTCCCCCTGCAGATCGGCGCCGACGATCTAGCCTTCCCGCGGCTCAACGCGATGAGCTACTGGGCGTACCTCTTTTCGGGACTCCTGTTTATCGCCTCCTTTTTCCAGGGCGGCACGTTCGACGGCGGCTGGACGATGTACGCCCCCCTGAATCTCCCGACCTACATGCCCAACATCGGCGGCACGACGGTCGTGCTGGCGCTCATCATGTTCATCGCCGCGGTGACGATGGGGTCGGTCAACTTCCTGACGACGATGTACCGCATGCGCGCCGAGGGCCTGCGGATGCGCGACCTCCCGATGTTCTCGATGTCGATCCTGCTGATGGTGTGGATGATGCTCTTCGCCTTCGCGGCCCTGCTGGCCGCGCTGATGATCCTCGCCGCCGAGCATCTGTTCGGCGTGACCTACTTCTCGGCGGAGGGCGGGACCCTGCTGTGGACCCACCTGTTCTGGTTCTTCGGCCACCCGGAGGTGTACATCGTCTTCTTCCCGGCGCTGGGCATCATGGCCGAGTGCTTCCAGACGTTCACCGGCCAGCGCATCGTCGGTCGCAAGTGGTTCGTCCTCGCGATGGTGCTCGTGGCGCTCCAGAGCTTCGTCGTCTGGATGCACCACATGTTCCTGACCGGGATCAACCTGGAGATCAAGACCCTCTTCATGATCACGACCATCGGCATCTCCCTGCCGTTCGACCTGATGGTCTTCTCGCTGATCTACACGATGATCAAGGGCCGTATCCGCTTTACGACTCCCTTCCTCTTCTCGCTCGGTGCGCTGATCCTGTTCATCGTCGGCGGGATCACGGGCGTCTTCCTCGGCGCGGTCGTGCTCGACTACGAGTTCCGGGGCACCTACTGGGTCGTCGCGCACTTCCACTACGTGATGGTCGGCGGCGCGACCGGCCTGTTCGCCGGCATCTACTACTGGTTCCCGAAGATGACCGGCCGGATGTACGACGAGTTTCTGGGGAAGGTTCACTTCGCCCTCTATTTCGTCGGGTTCAATCTCCTCTACTTCCCGCTGTTCGTCGCCTGGGAGACGCCCCGTCGGGTGTTCGACTACGCGCCCGGGCTGACGAGCTGGCACCAGGTCGCCTCGATCGGCGGGTTCGTACTCGGGGCGTCGTTCCTCGTCATGTTCTACAACCTGTTCGTGAGCCTGGCGACCGGCGAGGAAGTCGGCGAGAACCCCTGGGAGTACTCCACCACCGCCGAGTGGGTGGTCTCCTCGCCGCCGCCGCTGGAGAACTTCCCCGGGAAGCCCAGCTACAGCGGCGGGAAGCTCTCCTTCCGCGACGAGCCCGAACTGACCGCCGACGGGAGCGGCGACGACGAGCCCGCGGGAAGCCCGTCGACTGACGGCGGCACGACTACGGACGGCGGTCTCGCGAGTGAAGCGAGCGAGACCTCGTCGGACCCCCGGTCCGACGGCGGCGTCCGAACCGAAGGCGCTGCCACCGGCGGGACGGGGCTCGTGAGCGACCCCGGGACCGCGACGCCGGCGGCGGCCGGCACGGGGACTGCTCACGGCGGCGGGCCCCACGCCGACCACGCGAGCTTCTGGCCGTTCGTCGTCTGCTTCGCCGGCTTCCTCACCTTCCTCGGCGTCTCGGGGATCCAGAGCGGCGGTGCCTATCTCGGACTGACCGCGGTCGGGGGTCTCCTGAGCGCCGTCGGGTTCGTCGGCTTCGCCAGCGAGTCGTTCTACGTGCCCGAACCGACGGTCGCCGAGCAGTGGCCGTTCGGCGGCGTCGAGAACATGAAGCTGGGGATGTGGACGTTCCTCGCCTCCGACGTGGTGTTGTTCGGCGGGTTCATCGGCTCGTACCTGTTCCTGCGGGTCGCCAACGGCTGGATCCACTGGCACCACGAGTTCGTTCCCGAAGCGCACGTCACGTTCCCCGGGCTCGTCAACACGTACCTGCTGCTGGCGAGCAGTTTCGCAGTCGTGCTCTCGCTGGTGGCCGCCCACCGGAACTCCAGACGGGGCGTGGTCGCGAGCCTCTCGGTGACCTGGTTGCTCGGCGTCGGCTTCCTGATCAACAAGGGCCTGGAGTGGCAGCACCTGTTCCACGTCTCGACGGACGCGTTCCCGAACGGCTGGAACGTGGGGACGAACGTCGCCTCCTCGACGTTCTACCTGACGACCGGACTCCACGGCGCCCACGTCGTCGTCGGGTTGATCATGCTGCTGTACATGATCCCGCGGGCCTGGCGGGGCGCGTACCTCGACGACGACTCCAGCATCGAGTACTTCGGGCTGTACTGGCACTTCGTCGACATCGTCTGGCTGTTCCTGTTCCCGCTGTTCTACATCCTGTAATCATGGCACGATTCAAACTGTACACGGCGATATTCGTGGTACTGATGGGCCTGTCGACGACGCAGGCGGTCGTCGAGCGGACGGGCATGGTCGACTTCGACGCACCGGGGACCTACTGGACGGCGTTCGGCGTCATCCTCGTCCTCTCGTTCGTCAAGGCGACGTTCGTCGCGACCTACTACATGCACCTCCGGTGGGAACCCCGGTCGGTCACCTACCTGTTCCTCGGCGGGCTGTTCGTCGCGCTCGCGCTGACGACCGCCGCGGCCTACTCGATCCTGTAGCGGTCGCGCGGTCGCCGCTCCGGGGGCCCGTCGAACCGCCGCCCGAACCCGTTCGGATCCGATCGCCAGCGTTTATCCGCTCGACGCTATCTGTCCGTCCAGTCATGTCAGAGGCTGGTCCGGCGGGTTCGGGAGCGGAGAGCGCGGAGGGGGGCTGGAGGTCGCGACTCGCCGCGCTCGTCGGCACCTGGCCGCGGAGGATCGCCACCGGACTGGGCGCGCTGGTGGGGCTGTTCGTCCTGCTGTACCTGCTCGGCATCGTCGGGGCGCCGAGCGCGGGGCTGGTCGACCGCGGCGACTGGGGGGAAGTGACCGACGAGCGCACGGAGATCGTCACGACCGTGTGGGTGAACAACCCGAACCCCGTCGGCGTCTCGCTCGGCGACACGGTCACCGCCGATTACGACATCTCTCTCAACGACGTGTTGCTCGCTGAGGGGACGAAGTCGAACATCACCGTCCCGAGGGGCAACAGCACCGAGCAGTTGCGGACGGACGTGCTGAACGACCGCCTGGCGGACTGGTGGGTGAGATACGTCCGGAGCAACGAGACCGTCGCCGTCGACGCCAACGCGACGCTCCGCGTCGATACGCCGCTCCCGGTGACCTACGACGTCCACCGGAACCGAACGATGCTGACGGAGTCGACGCCGGTGATCGACTCGCTGTCGGCCTCGGCCAACCGGACCAGCGGCACCTACACGCGGTCGGTCGGCGCGGGCGAGGCGTCCGACTCGCTGTTGGAAGGCACCGGACTGAGCGAGACCGGGAGTCTCACCGTCGGCTACGAGATCGAACGCGGCTGGGCCACCTGGGGCGAGGTGACGGCGAACCGGACGACCGTCGTCTTCCACATGCGGGTCCACAACCCCGGCGACGTGCCCGTACCGGGCTCACCGGAGGGGATCGGCGTCAGCATCGACCTGAACGACGTCCCGACGTTCGAGGCCGACGGCGGGTCGCTCTCGGCGCGCAACGCCGAATCGCCGCTGTTGATAGGGCCGAACGAGACGCGGGAGGTCGCCTTCGCGGTGACGATGGACAACGACCGCGTCGACGAGTGGTTCACCAGCCACGTCCGCAACGGCGAGCGGACGACCGTCGAGTCGCGGGTCCAGCTCGTCCTCGCCAACCCCGTGACCGGCGACTCGCTGCGGATCCCCCGCGACTCGGCCACGGTGTACGACTGCTCGTTCCAGACGGCGATCCTCGTCGACGGCCAGAACACGTCTTCGGACTGCGAACCGCCGCGCGTGCCAAGCGGGCCCTGAGGGCCCCGCTCGACACCGTTTCGTCCATCATCCGTCCGCCTCGTCGCGCCCACCGGGGAGCGACGGGGCTCCCGGCCGCCAGTACAGCAGCGCCACCGACGCGAGGAAGGCGACCGTCGAGATGTCGACCGAGTAGGCGATAGCGGTCGACATGAGCGTGACCCACCCGCCGAGGACGCCGGTGACGGCGGACGCGAAGATCGGGGCGGAACAGCTGAGACAGGAGACGAAGCCGAGCGTGCCCGACGCGACGACGCCGGTGGCGTCGACGAGCGCGGCGTAGACGAGGTAGGTGAGCCCCAGATAGCCGATCACGCGGTACGGGACGAACGAAACGTAGAACGTCTCGGTGATCAGGCGGACCCGTCCCCAGCCGGGCGAGCCGGCGCCGACGCTGAGTCCGAGGACGCCGTCGGGGATCGGGTGGTGGCCACCGACTGTCAGCCCGATCAGGGCCGCCCAGTTGGCCAGCAACAGGAAGTAGCCGACTGCGAGCGCGCCCGCGAAGAGATGTCGGCGCGGTGGTGCCGACGGCATCGGGGTGCGGTAGGCGGCGACGAGGACGGCGTCGATCCAGACGAACGGGTAGAGCACGTAGCGCGGGACGGTGACGGTCCCCGGCGTGGCGAGGAAGTAGCCGACGACGAGGACGCCCTCAAGGGCGACGACTGCGGCCAGCAGTCCCGCGCCGGCCGGCAAGGACGGCGCTCGGTCGCGCGTCGAGTGGGCCATCGATCACCCGGTCGTGACGAGGACGACGGTGATCGCGAGGACGGCGAGCATGCCCGTGGCGACGGCGCTGCCCGCCGCCGCCTGCGCGCTCGGGCGACCGTTGTCGCGCATCGCGACGTAGACGCCGGCGACGAGGAACCCGGCGACCAGCGCGACGACGGCGCCGATGACGACCGGTCCGGTGATCGCCCCGCCGGCGTAGGCCATCGCGCCGAACATGAACCCGAGCACGAGCGCGATGTAGGTGGCCGTCCACGTGCTCGTCCGCCCGGCGAACTCGGTCAGCCCCGGGGCCGGTCGCTCGCCGGCGGCGACTGCGACGGCGGCTCGCGGGACGTAGCGGCGCCACCGACGCGACCGGAGGACGAACAGGACGACCCCGACCCCGAGCAGCCCCATCAGTACCGTGCTCGCGAGGTAGGTCGTGTTTGCCATGGTACGTTCCCACACACAACTTTTCACCCAGCATTTATAATTATTCTTTTAACGAAACCGAGAAGAACGCCGGTCCCACCGCACGGTGCCGACGCCGACACGCTTTTTCGGGACCGCGACACAGAAGGGACCATGACCGACGGACCCGAAGCGGGCGAGGGTGACGGGCTCGGGGCGGAGTCGACCGAGAGGGAGGGAGAGCCACGGAACCAGACCACCGACGCACGATCGACCGACGGCACCGAGGCCGACGGCACCGGACCGACGGACCCAGCCGAACCCGACGCGAGCGGTGTCGATACCGACGCGCCGGCCGCCCCGGATCCGGATCTACCGCCGGACGTGGCCAAGTACGACCGCTTCAAGAAGATCGACGGCGGCACCTACGACCGCGCCAACGACTTCCTGCGCGACCGGACGTACGTCACCGCCCGCGAGTGGGCCATCGCTCGGCTCTGCGCCGACTTTCGCACCGAGACCGGCGTCGAGATGACGAAGATCGGCGAGAACCTCCCCGAACTCGTCCCCTTTATGACCGACACGTACACGCCCCAGGCCGTCAACCAGGCCCGCGCCTCCTTCGAGGAGAAGGTCCGCAAGGCCGGCGCGACCTTCCTCTACGGGGCGATGTGCGACTTCTTCACCGCCGAGGAGCTGGACGACGTGATGTACGAGGCCACCGAGGTCGCGAAGTTCCTGCTCGAAGTGGAGGGCGTCGAGCTCTCCGTCGAGGAGGAGCTGGCGGCCGAGGACGAGATCTCCGAGGTGATGCGCGAGGTCCGCGAACACTCCGCGGCGCTGCGCCACGACGAGGTAGAGTGTCCCGACTGCGGCCACCACTTCGAGGCCACCGCCGCCGACGCCGTCGACGACGACTGAGCGTCGTCCTTTATTTGGCGTCCTGTTCTACGGACGGGTATGGACACCGCCCGACGCGTCGTCCTCCTCGAAGGCACCATGGGAACCCTCTGGATCGCGCTCGGCGTCGTGAACGTCGGGCTCGCGGGGCTGCGCGCGGCGTGGTGGGTCGCATTCGCGGCGGCGGTCGCGACGGTCGCCGTCGCGTACACCGACGAACACGACCTGTTCGGCTGGGGCGACTGGCGGCGCTACGCCGCGGCGACCGTCGGTGTCGTGGCCGCCGCAGTCGCCGTCGGCCTCGTCGCCGTCGCGACTGACCTAGTCGTCCTGACGGTCGTCAGCGCCGGGCTCGCGGGGATGGGTGCCGGCTTGCTCTGTTACCGGTTCGTCTTCGGCGTCGTGCGCCCGGTGCCGAAGTCGCGACTCGACGCCGCGCGGGAGCGGGCGGTCTGAAAAACAAGCCGGAGAGAAGGTGTGGCCGGCGAGGACGAGAGGGAAAGTACCGCTCAGCGCTGCTCGTCGTCGGGACGCTCCTCGACGACTTCGGCGGCGAGGTCGGCGATCGATTCGGTCTCTTCGCCGCGGGTGACCGGTCCCGACTCTGAGGCACGGTCGGCGTTCGCTTCGGCCGCCGTGCGGACGTTCCGCCCGCCGGCGTCGCCGAAGGTCTCGCTCGCGCCGCCGGGGCGGTCGTCGGAATCGCGCTCGTAGACGACCGAGCCCCGAACCAGCGTCAGTTCGGGGAAGACGGCCTCGTGACCCTCGAAGGGCGTCCAGTCGCACTTGGTGTGCAGCCGGTCGGCGCGGATCGGGTGGGTCTTGCCGGGGTCGACCAGCACGAGGTCGGCGTCCATGCCCTCCGCGACGCGGCCCTTCGACGGCAGGTCGAACACCTCGGCGGGGTTGGCGGCGGTCAGGTCGCGGACGCGCTCGTAGGTCAGGTCGCCGGTGCGGGCGTCGGCGAGCAGGAGCGGTAGCGCGGTCTCGACGCCGGGGACGCCCGACGGCGCGTCCCAGATCGCGGCGTCTTTCTCCGCGGCGGTATGCGGAGCGTGGTCCGTCGCGACCATGTCGACGGTGCCGTCGACGACGCGGTCGTACACCTTCTGACGGCGCTTCTCGCGGCGCAGCGGCGGGTTCATCCGCCCGTGGGTGCCGAGCTCGCGCAGGTCGTTGCGCGAGAGGTACATGTGGTGGGGCGTGACCTCACAGGTCATCCCGGCCTCGCTCGCGATATCGATCCCCTTCGGCGTCGAGGTATGAGCGACGTGGATCTCGGTATCGCGCTCGGCGGCGACTTCGCAGGCCCGCTCGACGGCGGCGGCCTCCGCGCGGGCGGTGCGGTAGGCGCTCCAGGCGTCGGCGTCGTCGCGCTCCTGCGCGGAGACGTTGAACAGGCTCGCGTCCTCGGCGTGGACGGTGACGGTCACGTCGCGGGCGTCGGCCTCGGCGAGCGCGTCGAGAAAGAGCGGTTCCTCGACGCCCATGTTGCCCGTCGAGTCGGCGAGGAACACCTCACCGAGCGCGAAGACGTCGCGGTCGAGCAGCGAGTCGGGGTCCCAGTCGGCGGTGACGCCGCCGTTGAGCCCGAAGTCGACCAGCGAGTCGGCCGCCAGCGTCGCCTTCTCGCCGAAGGCGTCCCCGTCGACGGTCGGCGGCGAGGTGTTTGGCTGGTCGACGACGGTCGTCACGCCGCCGGCGGCGGCGCTCGCCGAACCCGTCGTCCAGTCCTCCTTGTGCGAGTCGCCGGGCTCGCGGAAGTGGACGTGTGCGTCGATCATCCCCGGGAGCAGGCGCTTGCCGGTCGCGTCGACCGTCCGCTCGTCCTCCCGGACACCCAGATCCTCCCCGACCGCGGCGACGGTCTCGCCCGACACGCGGACGTCCCGCCGCCGGCCGTCCGCGAGCGTCGCGTTCCGGAACAGCATACCCCACCTCAAACGCCCGGTACCCTAAGTTCACTGGTTTCCTGCAGCCCGATTGGCACGTGTTCGGTGGGAAGCGGAGCTTAGCCGACCCGTTCGATCGTCGTCGGTCCCGTGCCCGCGCCGACCAGCGCCGACTCGACTGCTGCGACGACCGCGTCCGGGTCACTCACGCCCCCCGCCCGCCCGACGCTCCCGACCGTCTCGGGGTCGAAGGGCACGTCCAGCGCCGCGTAGACCGGGTCGAGCACCGACGCGATCTCGTCGTGGTCGCGGACGAGGAGCACGCCCGCGACGACGGCCGCGTCGGCACGGACCCGCTGGGCCAGGCCGGCGAGTTTCCGGGCTCGGCCACCCGAATCGGCCTGGACCGAGTGCGTCCCCGGACAGAACGAGTCGGCCGGTTCGCCCTCGCTGGCGTCGACGCCCAGCGAGTCCAGGGCGGCGAGCAGGTCGGCGGTGGCAGCGTCGTAGCGATCGCTCAGTCCCGAGCGCGGGTCGTCGACCGGCGTCACGCGGGCGAACGCCACCGTCGACCCGGTGTAGGCGACCGCACGGCCGCCGACCTCCCGCTCGACCGCCGGGAATCCGCGCTCCTCGGCGAGTTCGTGGGCCGTCTCGTATCTCTCTGCGCGTGCGTCGCGACGGCCGAACGCGACCTGCCGGTGGGGTCGCCAGACTCGCACGGCCGGCTCGCGGTCGGCGGCGACCCGGTCGACCAGTCGGTCCGAGACCGTCCGGTCGGCGTCGATGGCGTCGGCCCGACCGCGGTAGACACGCATACTCGGTTCTAGAGGCGTCGCGGAAAAGCGCCTCCGATCTCGTCACTCTCCACCGAAGACGCCGTACCACCCGCCGAGAGCGGTGATCACGAGTCCGGCGACGAAACTGACGCCTCCCAGCACCAGCGAAGCGTCGACGAAGCCGCCGGTCCCCCAGCTCCGGTTGAGACGGTACCACGTCGAGCCGTCGCGCACGTAGACCGCCTCTGGCGAGGACTCCAGCGCCGGGTACAGCGTCTCGTCGATCACCGCCGTGCGTGTCCGAACGGACTCGCCGTCGTCGCCAGCGCCCGCCTCCCGGATCTCCGCGACGACGCTGTCGGGGATCGCCGAGGCGTTCACCGTCGTCGGACTGTCCCACGACGCGTCTTCGGACGGTGGCTCGTCGGTCCAGACCTGGAATCTGACCGGGTCGCCGTCGGGCGTCTGGAACTGGGCGAGCGCCGGGACCGTCATCAGTCCCACGCCGACGAGGACGGCCACGAGGGCGGCGATGCGCCGGTTCACGGTCCGGATCGGAAGCGCGACCGTAATGTGTCTTCTCCCCTAACCGCCGCCGATGACCGTCACGCTGTCCGCCGGCGCGCTCGCGCCGTTCCGGCGGGTCACGCTCTACAACTCCCCCTTCGCCGCTCACGAGCGGGGCTGCGCCGTCGACCTGTACCCCGGCGACGAGCGCGGCGACGCCCTCCAGCCGAACCCCGAGGACGGTCCCCGGATCGACGCGCCCTCGCCCGTCGCCGGCGAGGTCGTCGAGACGCGGACGGTGCGAGCCCCCTCGCGACCCTACGCGGCCGACGAGGACCACCTGATCCTCGTCGACACCGGCGAGCGCGTGGCCCGCCTCCTGCACGTCGAGCCCGCGGTTTCGGCGGGCGAGCGCGTCGCGGTCGGCGACTCGCTGGGCCGGCTCGTCCGCGCCGGCTTCTTCGCGCCGTGGGTCGCCAACCACGTTCATCTGGGGTTTCGCGAGCACGGCGCGAACCACCACCGCGCCACCGGCTCGCTGCCGCTCGAACTCGACCCCGAACTGGCGGTCGAGGCTCTCCCGTGGGACGGAACCGGGACCGTCGTCGCCGCCGGCGACACGTACGCCGTCCTCGATTCGCCCGTGCATCCGGCACCGGGCGAACGCTTCGCCGGTCTCGCAGCCACCGATGTGGACGGGGAACTGCTGGGCATCCTCGACGGCGGACTCCCGCACTACGACTGCGGTGGGCTGCTCCGTCGTCGCGACGCGACCGGCGAGGTCGACGGCCGAGACGGCGCCGGCACGGACGACCCCGCGGACGTGTTCCTCTGCGGCGAGCGCGTCGGACGCGCCGAAGGCCGGGACGTGACCTGGGCCGACCTGACCGTGCTGGCGAACGGCGAGCCCGTTCGGGGCATCGCGCTCGCGCTCGGTCGCGACCACGCCGGCGCGAAGTTCGTCGGCGAGGGGATCGACCTGCCGGTCGGCGCCGAGGTGACCGTCGAGATAGAACCGCACGAGCCGTAGCGACCGAAGCGGTCAGTCGGAGCTACCCAGCGCCTTCTCGAAGCGGATCAGTTCGTACTCCCCCTCGGTCCGGTGGTCGGTGCCCTCGTAGCCCCGTGCCCGATAGAACCGGACCGCCGACCGCTGGCGCTGGGCCGTCCAGAGGAAGACCCGGTCGAGCCCGCGCTCGCGAGCCGCGTCCTCCAGCCCGGCGACCACGCGGTCGCCGTGGCCCGTCCGCTGGTGGTCCGGGTCGACCGCGATCCGCAGGAGTTCGCCCGCGTCGTCGGGGATCCCCTCGTCTTCGACCGCCAGCCCGCCTATCGCCACCACCTCGCCGTCGGATTCCACGACGAGGAACTCCCCGCCCGGATCGAGGTAGTTGGCCTCGATATCGCGGATGTCGTCGTTGTCGGGCACGTCTTCGGGGTTCGACCCCGCCGCGCGCAACGCGGTGCGGTGGAGGTCCCAGACGACATCGCGGTCCCGGGGCTCGTACCGTCGGAGCCGACCGGCCGCCGCGTCGCTGTCGGCGTTCGACCCCATTCAGACGAACTCGATGTCCGCCAGCGGCGTGACTTCGCCGAACAGGAAGTCGGCGTGTTCGAGCGCGTACTCGCGATGGCCCGCTTCGATGTGGCCGACGGCGTCCTCGACCAGCACCGGCCGGAAGTCGCGCAGACCGGCGCTGGAGGCGGTGTGCAGCACGCAGACGTTCGCCAGCGTCCCGCAGATCACCAGGTCGTCGATGCCGTGGGCGTCGAGCCACGCTTCGAGCTGGGTCTGATAGAACGCGTCGTACGTGTGTTTCACGACGACGAGATCGTCCTCCCTGGGTTCGAGATCGTCGACGATCTCGGCCTCCCACGAGCCTTCGAGGACGTGCTCGCCCCAGCGCTCGAACTCGTCGTAGTAGTGGGCGTCGTCGAACTGCTCCGGCGGGTGTACGTCGCGGGTCCAGACGACCTCGGCGCCCGCCTCGCGGGCCGACGACACGGCCTCGCTCACGGGTTCGATGGCGTCCTCGCTGCCCGGCGCGTGGAGGCTGCCGTCCGGGTGGCAGAAGCCGTTCTGCATGTCCACCGCGACGACCGCGGCGCTGTCGGCGTCGAGTTGCATGACTAGGCGACCGTAGGTGGCGCCGAAGCAAAAGCCCTGCTGGGACGGACCCGGCCGAGCCGCGGACGGAACCGGACGGCTACCAGGGTTCGTCTTTCGCGCCGACGAGGTAGGCGATCCCGTTGGTGACGACGTGCAACAGCGGCGTCACGATCAGGACGGTGGCGAGCACCGGCGGGGTGAACGTCGCGGCCACCCACTCGAAGTCGAGGACGGCGGCGAGCCCGAGCGCGCCGACGACGAAGTCGAGCTGGTCGAGGCCCGGGAACGGGGCGCCGCGCTCGCGGCCGCTGCGCCGTTTGACGAACGACGCGCCGATGTCGCCGGCCATCGCGCCCAGCGCCAGGCCCACGGCGGCCGGGAGCGGGAACTCCACCGCGGGGACGCTCAACAGGTCCGCGATCGGTCCCGACGCGGCGTTCAGACCGAACGCGAGCGCGACGCCGGCGGCGGTGCCGGCGGCGGTCCCGCGCCAGGTCTTCCCGTCACCGAGGACGCGCCGACCGCCCCAGGTGCGCCCGCCGTCGATGGGGCGGCCGCCGCCCGCCAGCACCGCCGCGTTGTTCGGCACGTACGCGGGCAACATCGCCCACAGCGCCGTCACCACCGCCGTGACCAGGTCCATACCGACGCCGACAGTCCCGTGGTTCTTAAGTCGCCGTGGTTCGCCCCGCCGACAATTTTAGACCGGTCGGCGTCGGCGCCCGGTCCGCGGCCGCACTCCCAGCGCCCCGTCGTCGCCGGACGCGACGCCGATACCCCTTTGCCACTGGCGGCAATACTTACCAGCATGCTTCCGCCGATAGCGAGTCGCTTCGTCGCCGGTGAGACGGCCCCAGTCGCGCTGGAACACGCCCGGGCGACCAACGATCGCGGGGTCGGGGTGATCTTGAATCTGCTCGGCGAGCACTACGACGAGCGCGAGCCCGCCGACGAAGACACCGAGGCCTACTGCGACCTCCTCGACGACCTGGCGCGGACGGACCTGCGGGCGTGCATCTCGGTCAAACCCTCACAGCTGGGGCTCGACGTCGGCGAGGCGGTGTTCAGGGAGAACCTCGCCCGCGTCGTCGAGCGGGCGGACGAACACGGGGAGTTCGTCTGGATCGACATGGAGGACCACACGACGACCGACGCGACGCTGGACGTCTTCGCGGAACACGCCCGCGAGACCGACGGGGCGGTCGGCGTCTGCGTTCAGGCGAATCTCAGACGGACGCGCAAGGACCTCGAACGACTGTCCGACCTGCCGGGGAAGGTCCGGCTGGTGAAAGGCGCGTACGACCCGCCCGAATCGGTGGGGTACCGGGAGAAATCGCGGGTGAACGAGTCGTATCGGGACTGCCTCGAATACATGTTCGAGGCGTTCGACGACGGGGTCGCCGTGGGGAGTCACGACCCGGCGATGATCGCGCTCGCCGAGAAGCTACACGACGAGCACGGGACACCCTACGAGGTGCAGATGCTGATGGGCGTCCGTGAGGACGCCCAGACCGAACTGGCAGGGGACTGTGAAGTCTGGCAGTACGCCCCCTACGGCTCGAAGTGGCTGTCGTACTTCTACCGGCGGGTACTCGAACGGAAGGAGAACCTGGCCTTCGCGCTACGAGCGGTCGTCGCCGGGTAAGCGACGGCCCACTCCGCGGAAGGGTCACCGACGAACGGTCTCGCCGTCGGACGCCGTTCCTGTTCGCGTCCTGAAGGAACACGCTTACTACGTTCCGGCGGGCAGATACCCGCAGATGAGTTCGGCATCCTGGAAGCGCGATTTCGCCAGCGGGCTGGTGATCCTCGTGCCGTTGCTGGTGACGGCATACATCATCGTCTGGATCTACACGGCGCTGGCGGGGCTCCCGTTGCCGGTCGACAGCCACAACGTCACGGTCGGAACCGGCGACGTGGACGTCGGCAGTCCGCTCCGGGTCCTCCTGACGCTCCTCATCTTCGTTCTGGTCGTCTTCTCGCTGGGCTATCTGATGCGGACCACGTTCGGCGACGTCATCGAGAGCGGGATCGACGGCGTCATGAACCAGCTCCCCGGGCTCCGCGTCGTCTACAACGCCTCGAAGATGGCCGTCGAGACGGTCGTCTCCGGCGCCGACGAACTCCAGGAGCCGGTCAAGATCGAAACCTGGCAAGGCATGCGGATGACGGCGTTCAAGACCGGACAGACGACCGAAGACGGCCGCGACGTGCTCTTTCTCCCGACCGCACCGAACATCACCACCGGGTTCGTCGTCGAGGTCGACCCCGACTCCTACGAGGAGACCGACGAACGCGTCGAGGAGGCGCTGACGCGCGTGCTCAGCGCCGGGTTCGGCGAGGCCGAACAGACCTCGATCCCCGTCGACGTCGCCACGGACGGCGACGAAGACGACGAGACGTAGGGGCTGCTCACAGGGAAGGCGGCGACCGAAACGACGGAGTGGCAGTCGAACGGGAGCAGCGCCACGAGAGTCGCGTGTGCGCCGAGCGGGGAGCGCGCCGCGTAACGCCGGTTCAGCTGAGGTGGGCGGCGATGTCGGCTTCGGTGATGATCCCGACGGTCTCGCCGTCTTCGACGACGAGGACGGCGTCGTTGTGGTTGAGGTAGTCGTTTATCTCGTCGATGGTCGCGTCGGGCTCGACGGTCGCGATGGACTCGCGTTTGACCTCGTCGACGGGGTAGTCGCCGACGTTGTCGGCCTCCGAGTCGTCCGAGCGCTGGCGGATGTCCGAGTGGCTGATCAGTCCCAGCGGCGTGCCGTCGCGGACGACCGGCACCTGCGAGAACCCCGGTTCGTCCATCAGCTCCTGAGTCTCGTGGACCGAATCGTCGGGCCTGACGCTCACGATCGGCGAGGTCATCAGGTCCTCCGCACGCAGGATAGCCCCCTCGGCCTCCTGCAGGGCGTTGACGATCCGCCGCAGCGTCGACAGCCGCGGGTCCACGTCTCCGCCCTCGATCCGCGCGATCAGCGGCTGTGACACGTCCGCCCTGTCGGCCAGGTCGCTCTGGGTCAACCCCAACTCGTTCCGCCGCTCCCGCAGGTCCGCCGGCGTCGGTAAATCCATATCTCTGATAACCCTGGGTAATATAAAAAACCTACGCCGACGCACGTGGCGAAATTCCGGCCGGACTGGCCGTCGGCTGCCGCTTCCGGTCGAACCGGTGTGGGCAGACGTCGGGGGACGGCGACCAGGCTCGCTCGGAGCGTGGTCCGCTCGGGCGAGTGACGCGGCGTCGGTTCCGGAGTCGGTAAGTGTGTACGGAGTCCAATCGAGGGTATGACAGACGACGCGGACGGGGGCGGCTGGGTGTCGCTCTTCTCGGGCGGGAAGGACTCCTCGTGGGCGCTGTACCGGGCGCTCGAACGCGGCCTCCCGGTCGAGCGGCTCGTGACCGTCCACCCGGAGGGCGACTCCTACATGTACCACGTGCCGGCGACGCGCCTGGCGAGCCTGGCCGCCGAGAGCGTCGGGATCCCGCTGGTCGAGGTCGAACCCGGCGACTTCGACGCGAGCGAGACGGTCGACTCCGGGGCGCAGGGCGACGCAGAGCTCGAACCGCTGGAGGCCGCGCTGCGGGACATCGATTCGGACCTCCCGGGCGGCCTCGCGGGCGTCACCGCCGGTGCGGTCGAGAGCGAGTACCAGACCTCCCGCATCGAGGCGATGGCCGACCGGCTCGACGCCGAGGTGTTCGCGCCACTGTGGCAACGGGACCCCAGAGAACTCGCCGACGAGATGCTGGCGGCGGGCTTCGAGATCCGGATCGTCCGCGTCGCCGCCGGCGGACTCGACGAGTCCTGGCTCGGCCGCCGCCTCGACGCCGACGCTCTCGACGAACTGGGGGTTCTCAACGAGAAGTACGGCGTCCACGTACTCGGCGAGGGCGGTGAGTTCGAAACCCTGGTCACCGACGGTCCGCACATGGGGCAAGCGATCGAACTGGAGTACGAGACCGAGTGGGACGGAACTCGCGGGACGGTGCGGATCGAGGACGCTCGGCTGGCGTAGCGTCCGCGCGCCCCTGGGCGCGCGGTTCACCGCCGACGCCGTCGAAGACGGCGGAGGCGCTTTTTCACCCACGTTTTTGCCCCGGGTTCTCCGCAGGGAGCGCAGCGACCGAGGAAACCCGGGTGGGAAAAAGGTGGTGGAGGGAGATCTGCCGCGATGACGGCAATTCAAGAGTCCCGACGCCGATCGGACCCGTGTGAACCGGGAGCGACTGGAGTCGGAACTCGAACGCTTCGAGGGTGACGCGGACGCGCGTCAGGTGGTCACTCGACAGGCGCGAGACCTGGCGGACTCGGGGCGGATCGCCGATGACCTGGGGTTCGAGCTCACCGTCGAAGCGGTGCTGGAGAACCTCGACGACGCACCGGCGGACCACTCGCTCGTCGAGCGATGGAACTGGTGGATCGGGTCGCTAGAACTGTCTCACGGCGGCTACGAACAGTTTCAGGTACGGGTGTACTGACCCGCGGCGCCGGTCCAGCCCGAGGCCGGCGTGGGGTCTAGAATACGCTCAGTCCGTGCGTCTCTCGTGCGTGTTCGAGCAGGTCCTCTGTGGTCTCGAACTGTTTCCCACAGCTGCACGTGTGGTATGTCGGAGTCGCGTCCGACGTGGACTGGCGTGTTGCCATGGATCCACCTTCGCACCGGACGTTAATAATTGTTTAGCAGGTATGTGTTCACAGGACATACGATCAGTGCGAACGAGCCACAGACGACGGTCCCGGTGACGTCTACGCGGCCGCCGGCGGTCCCCGAAGCGGCTTCCGGGACCGGTGGAGCTAACCCGGCGAGCGCCGACGGGACGGACATGACACGCGTGCTCGTGGTCGGGGAGAACACCTTCCCGTTCCACGCTATCGACGAGAAGCGCGACGCCTTCGCGGCCGCGCTGGAAGGGTACGACCTGACGATCACGACCGACCGCGACGCCCTGACCGGCGAGTACGACGTGCTCGTCGACTACCTCACGGACTCGTCGCTCACCGACGACCAACTCGACGCGCTGCTGGCCCACGTCGAGGCCGGCGGCGGCTACGTCGGCGTCCACTGCGCCTCCGACCTGACCTCTACGGCGGCCGACGACCCCGACGAACTGCTCGACCCACGCGAGGAGCCGTTCCCGCAACTGCGCGAGCTGATCGGCGGGCACTTCCTCACCCACCCCGAGAATTCGGAGTTCAGCGTCGAAATCGTCGAGGACCACCCGATCACCGAGGGCGTCGAGGACTTCAGCGTCTTCGACGAGCCCTACCAGGTGACGGTCGACGAGGACGTGCAAGTGCTCGCGACGATGGCCCACCCCGACCTCGAGGAGTACCCCGTCGTCTGGACCAACGACGAGGAAGGCCGCGTCGCGTACATCTCGCTGGGCCACACCGACGAGGCGCTCGGCCACGACTCGTTCGTGACGCTGCTGGGCAACGCCGTCGACTGGGCCGACGCGAACTGAACGGCGGGACCGTCCGGGCGGCCTCCGGCCGTCAGTCCGCCGGATTGACGTACAGCCCGTAGCGGTAGTACTCCTCGCCCAGCGCGAGATGCAGCCCGTTCTCGGCGCGGGAACCGGTCTCGGTACCGACGTCTAGCAGGTCGCCGAGCCCCAGATCCGCGATCAGCTCGCGGTAGTCCTCCGACAGCGGCGTCGTCTCCTCGTAGCCGTCGCGGTACAGCATCGGCCGCTGGTCTTCCGAGAGCGTCTCGGGGTCGAGCCGCGCGTCGACCATCTCGCCGTCGAGTGCGCGCTCGAACCCGGCCTCGGAGTCGGCGACCGGGATCGCGACGCCGGTCCTCGCGGGTTCGGCGAACTCGCGGCGCTCGACGGAGACTTCGAGGACGGTTCCGTTGAACTCGACGTGCTCGTGCAGCGGGTCGGGTGCGAACGCGCTCTGTGGCCCCTCGTAGCCCCGGCGGTAGACGTAGCCGCCAGCCTCGACCGCGCCGCCGGGAGCGGTCCCGCCCACCTCGCGGTGGCGGGCGGCGACGTACGCGATCTTGACCGCGCGCTGGTCCAGTCGGGTCAGCGCCGGGAGACGGACCCGACCGGGTGGATCGTCCAGTTCGTCGAGCCGCCCGACCCACTCCAGTCGGAGGACCGGACGTTCGATCCGTTCGAGGCCGGTCGTGACGACGGCGAGTCGGTAGTACGTGTCGTCGCGCTCGACGTACTCGCCGTCGGGAATCGGTCGGTAGCCGTGGGTGGTCGGGCGCTCGCCGGCGACGGCGGCGTCGACGTTCGCCGCGTAGTCGGCGGTCCAGGGACGGGGCTCCTCGGGCGGTTCCCACAGCGCCAGCGGTGCGAGCGACGTGCCGATCCGGTCGGTGTCGAGCGTGTATGTCAGCTGCTGTTCGCCGGAGAGTCCCTCGACGGCAGCGCAGCCGGCCAGGGACGTTCCGGCGGCCAGGCCGGCGGCTGCGAGGAACTCGCGACGGGAGGGCGAGCGGGAGGGCATCGATCGTAGTGTGGGAGTCTCGGTCAAGTGTTTTCGGGTCCGCGAGCGGCCGTCGGGCCGTTCACCAGTCGGCGACGCTGCCGTCCTCCCGTCGGACGGTCGGGAGGTGGCTGCGCTCGTACTCGTACGACAGCGCGGCCTCGCGGTCGACGTCGACGCCCAGCCCCGGTTCGTCCGGAACGTCGAGCCCGCCGACGGACGACTCCAGCGTCGCACCGCCGGAGAACACGTCGCCGATGGGGTCGCCGTAGACCGCCTCGTGGTCGGTGAACTCCTGAACGCCGAAGTTCGGGACGGCGAGGTCGACGTGGACGCTCGCGGCCTGGCCGACCGGCGAGAGGTCGGGCGGCCCGTGGAAGGCCGTCTCGACGTAGTGGTGTTCGGCGACTGCCGCGAGCTTCCGCGCGGCCGTGATCCCCCCGACGTGCGAGAGGTCGACTCGTAGGAAATCGACCAACTCGTCCTCGATCAGCGGCCGCATCTCCCAGGGATTCGTGAACAGCTCCCCCATCGCCAGCGGTGCGGTCGTCGCCGCCCGCAGCTGCTCGAACGCGTCGCGATTCTCCGGTCGAAGGGGGTCTTCGAGGAAGTACAGGTCGGCGGCTTCGAGCCCGCTCGCGACGCGTCTGGCCTCCCGGGGGCTCGCCCGACCGTGGATGTCGACGATCAGTTCCGGGTCCGGTCCGAGCCGTTCGCGGACTTCGCCGACGCCGTCGATGACGCGGTCGAGGTTCAGGTACTCGCCCGCCGGGTCGCCGACGTTGACCCGGAAGTGGTCGAAGCCGCGCTCGGCCGCCGATTCGCAGTTGTCGACGATGGCGTCGATATCGTCGTCACCGCAGTGCGTGTAGGCGGTCGCCTGCTCGCGGGTGCGACCGCCGAGCAAGTCGTAGACCGGCGCGCCGGCCGCTTTGCCTTTCAGGTCCCACAGCGCCATGTCGACCCCGGAGAGTGCGCTGTTGAGCACCGGTCCGCCCCGCCAGTAGGTGCCCCGGAAGAGGGACTGCCAGACGTCTTCGACGCGGGCAGCGTCGCGCCCCTCCAGTTCGGGCGCGACGTGGTGGTCGAGTGTGGCCTCGACGGCCTTCTCACGGCCGTTGAGCGTTGCATCGCCCCAGCCGACGAGTCCGTCGGCCGTCTCGACGCGCACCAGCACGTAGTTTCGCCCCGGTCGCGTCGCCACGGCGTCGGCGTGTCTGATCTCCATACCGCCGTAACGGCCGATCGCTCCATGAAAGGGCGCCTCGCGGCGAGCCGTTCCGGGACGCGGCGCGGTCGACGAGCGGGCACAGCGGCCCCGGAACCGTCCGTCGCGACGGGAGGCGATGGTTACAAGCCGCCGCCAGCCGACGGGTCCGACATGGATTCACAGGAGTTCGCCGAGACGGTCCGCGAGGAGTCGGCGACGCCGCTGTCGCGGCTCGGCTCGTCGAAGGCGCTGTACGCCGACACCGAGGGCGAGATGGACGACGACGCCGTAACGGGTGCCGCGGCCGACCGTGCGCACTTCGCCGCCGAGCGCTTCGACGCCTGGGCCGACGAGGAGTCGGGCGAGGCGAGCGAGCTGTTCGCCGACGCCGCAGCGACCGAGCGTGACCACGCCGAGGCGGCCGCCGACGAGCGCGGCGAGTACGACCCCGGCGAGGAACCGGCGGTGGCCGCCCACCTCGAGGGTGTCTCCGGGACCACCGAGCGGCTCGGCGCGTTCGTCGGCTGGGCGCTGGCGGCAGGCAACAACGCCGACCAGGTCGTCGGCTACTTCGTCGGCCAGGCCAGCCCCCGCACCGCGAGCACGTTCCGTGCGTTCGGCGACGACTACGACGAGTACGTCGAGCGCGCGAGCGACCTGATCGCCGACACCTGCGAGAGCGCGGACGACCGGGACGACGCCGTCGCCGCCGCTACCGGCGCCATCGAGGCCGACTACGAGGACTACTTCGAGACGCTCGAGGAACTGGGCGTCAACCCGAAGCCGGTCTGTTAACTCCGCCTCGTCCCGCCCGCCTCGTTCCGTCTGTCTCCGTCGTTGGTGAGTGAACGCGCGGTCGACGCGTTCACGTCGTATGACCAACTATTTTTACGGAGGGAGTTCACGAGGGGCGTGTGCGTCGCGTCCTGGCGATGGTGTTGCTCGGCATGGTACTCGTCGCGGGCGTCGGAGCGCTGGGGGCGAAGACGGTCGACGCTCGCGACGGGCCTGCAGCGGTGCCGACGGGCGAGACGGGTGACACGTCCCCGCTCGGGAGCGGGGACGCCAGCGACGTGTTTCTCGAGAAGCTCGAACAGTTGGGCGTCTCGTCGGCCGGCGATATGGCCGACGGAGCCGGCGAGACGAGCGGGTCGAACGCCACCGGAGACGGTGACTCCGACTCCGGGACCGAGCCGTCGGCCGACGAGCCCGACGGCGTCGACGCGCTGGATTCCGACGGCGACGGGCTCGCCGACAGCCGGGAGCGGGAACTCGGCACCGACGTGTTCGACCCCGACACGGACGGCGACGGCCTCCTCGACGGACGCGAGATCGATCTCAGTACCGACCCGCTGAACCCCGACACCGACGGCGACGGCGTCTCGGACGCCAGAGAGCTCGAACGGGGGACGAGCCCGCGGTCGGTCGACGCCGACGCCGACGGGCTCACCGACGAGCGCGAACTCGACCTCGGCACCGACCCGTTCGACCCCGACACCGACGACGACGGTCTCGGCGACCGGCGCGAGGTCGCACTCGGGACCGACCCCACCGTCGCCGACACGGACGGCGACAGGCTCCTCGACGGCTGGGAGTACCGTGGGGAGACGCCGTCGGGCGCCCCTCTCCCCGAGAGCGACCCGCTGGCGATGGACCTGTACGTTCAGGTGGACTACGCCCGCGGCGTCGAAGCCCCCTCGCCCGCGTTCTACGACTTCGTCGAGTCCGAGTTCGCGGAGATGCCGGTCCGCGCGCGGACGGAGACTGGCATCGACGTCCACGTCCGCAGGGGCGGGCAGGTCAACGAAACCGTCGTCTTCACGGGCGAGAACTTCCAGACGATCAGGGCCGACCACTACCGCGACCGGCTGGGACCGCGCGCGGGCGCGTATCACCAGGTCGTCGTGACCCACTTCGCCGACGACGCCGTCGGCTACGGCTCGGTCGGCGGTCGGTTCGCGCTGGTCGACGCCGGGGCTGCGGACCCGACCCAGCGCCACGTCGTCGTCCACGAACTGCTTCACAACGTCGTCGGTCGTATCGACGCGCCGGGCGCCTGCCAGCACGACGCCCACCACTACTGCAAGGGCGGCTGGCTCACCCCCGAGATCACCCCCGGCGAGGACGAGTACCTCCCCGGCCCGCTCGCCGACGAGATCGAACGACAGGGCTTCCAGCCGTAGGGGAACCGCGGGGTCCACCCGACCGCACCACCGCGCCGCCGTCTCACCCTCGCGGCCGTGGTTGCGGTCGCGTCCCCACGTCGGGCTGAGCCTGCCCGGGCGCCGACAGTCCTACCTGCGGTGTCACGCCTTCGGGCAGTACGTACCACAGCCGGTCGTGGGGCACGAATCCGACCTGCTGGGGGTCGCCCGTGTCGTAGCGTTCCCGGTCCTGCTGAGTCTCGGTCCCGTACAGGACGAGTCCGTACTCGTTGACTTCGTACCTGGCACAGTCGACGACGGTCCCGTCGGTGCAGTACACCTGCATGCCCGCGCGTTAGAGCGCGACCCCGGTGAACCTGCGGCCGGCGTTCGCCGCTCGCACCTCCCGCGCCGCTCGCAATTGCGTGGTCCGCCCGTCGCTCACGGGCGCTTCGCGCCCGTTCGCGTTTCCGAGGCGCTCGCTTCGCTCGCGCCTCGCTGCTCGCGGGTCACTTCGTTCCCCGCTCGCAATTGCGTGGTCCTCACTGCGTTCGGACCACGCTTCTCAAGTCCGTCCGCCACTAGCCCCGAGTAATGAGCGACACCGAAGGCCCTCTCTCGCCGGACAGACCGGACGCCGAGAGCGACTTCCGGGTCGACGCCCCCTTCGACCCGGCGGGCGACCAGCCCGAGGCCATCGAAGGGCTCGCCGACGGCTTCCGACGGGGCATGGACGAACAGACACTGCTCGGCGTGACGGGGTCTGGCAAGACCAACACCGTCTCGTGGGTCGTCGAGGAGACCCAGATGCCGACGCTCGTGATCGCCCACAACAAGACCCTCGCCGCGCAGCTGTACGAGGAGTTCCGAGAGCTGTTCCCCGACAACGCCGTCGAGTACTTCGTCTCCTACTACGACTACTACCAGCCCGAGGCCTACGTCGAGCAGACCGACAAGTACATCGAGAAAGACGCCTCGATCAACGACGAGATCGATAGGCTGAGACACTCCGCGACCCGCTCGCTGCTGACCCGCGACGACGTGATCGTCGTCGCTTCCGTCTCCGCGATCTACGGGCTGGGCGACCCGCAGAACTACGTCGACATGAGCCTCGAACTGGCGGTCGGCCAGGAGATCGACCGCGACGAAGTCCTCAAGCGGCTGGTCGATCTGAACTACGAGCGCAACGACGTGGACTTCACCCAGGGCACCTTCCGGGTGCGCGGCGACACGCTCGAAATCTACCCGATGTACGGCCGCTACGCCGTCCGCGTGGAGTTCTGGGGGTCGGAGATCGACCGCATGCTCAAGGTCGACCCGCTGGAGGGTGAGGTGGAGTCGAGCGAGCCCGCCGTGCTCGTCCACCCGGCCGAACACTACTCGATCCCCGAACAGCGCCTCCAGCGTGCTATCGCGGAGATCGAGGAACTCAAAGAGGAACGAGTGCGCTACTTCGAGCGTAACGGGAACCACGTCGCCGCCCAGCGCATCGACGAGCGGACCACCTTCGACCTAGAGATGATGAAGGAGACGGGCTACTGCTCGGGCATCGAGAACTACTCGGTCCACCTCTCCGAACGGGAGAGCGGCGACGCGCCGTACACCCTGCTGGACTACTTCCCCGACGACTTCCTCACCGTCATCGACGAGTCCCACCAGACGATCCCCCAGATCAAAGGGCAGTTCGCCGGCGACCGCTCCCGGAAAGAGTCGCTGATCGACAACGGCTTTCGCCTCCCCACCGCCTACGACAACCGCCCGCTCACCTTCGAGGAGTTCGAGGAGAAGACGAACAGGACCCTCTACGTGAGCGCGACGCCCGCCGACTACGAACGGGAGCACAGCGAGCAGGTCGTCGAACAGATCGTCCGGCCGACCCACCTCGTCGATCCCGCCGTGGAGGTCTCGCCCGCCGAAGGACAGATCGACGACCTCCTGGACCGGATCGATGACCGCGTCGAGCGCGAGGAACGGGTCCTCGTCACGACGCTGACCAAGCGGATGGCCGAGGACCTCACGGAGTACCTGGAGGAGGCCGGCGTCGCCGTCGAGTACATGCACGACGAGACCGACACCCTCGAACGGCACGAACTCATACGCTCGCTCCGGCTGGGCGACATCGACGTGCTCGTCGGCATCAACCTCCTCCGGGAGGGGCTGGACATCCCCGAGGTCTCGCTGGTCGCGATCCTCGACGCCGACCAAGAGGGCTTTCTCCGCTCGGAGACCACGCTCGTTCAGACCATGGGCCGGGCCGCCCGCAACGTCAACGGCGAAGTCGTCCTCTACGCCGACGACCCCAGCGACGCCATGGAGTCGGCCATGGCCGAGACCAACCGCCGCCGCCGCATCCAGGAGGAGTACAACGAGGAACACGGCTTCGAGCCGACGACCATCGACAAGGAGATCGGCGAGTCCTCGCTGCCCGGGTCCAAGACCGACACCGACGGCGCCGCCTCGCTCGCCCCCGACGACGACGAGGAGGCCGCCCGCGCCATCGAACGGCTACAGGAGCGCATGGAGGACGCCGCCGACAACCTGGAGTTCGAACTCGCGGCGGACATCCGCGACCGCATCCACGAACTCCGCGAGGAGTACGACCTCGCCGGCGGCGACGACGAGGAGGGCGTCGTCCCCGAACCAGTCGACGAACTGTAACGGTTCGCGTCTCCGCTCGCGTCCGTCTCTTCTCGCGTCCTCTACCCGCCTCCGTCCGCCCCTCGTTGCACCCTGAACAACTGAACTTGTCTTAGTGAAAGCGTTGTTGGAAAGCTTTATTCGGGACGCGTCGGACAGGATAGAACGCACCGCGAGCGGCCGTATTCGGAGGTCTCGGGCGCGATCGCCCGGGTAGCCGAGCGGCCACGTGTGCCGCTTTGCCACCGAACAGTGGCGACACTACCATGAGTACGCTGACAGCGCAGTCGACGATCCGCTCCGTCCTGGAGCGCGCACGCACAGGCCACGAAGACATCATCGACGACGAGACTCTCGACGAGCTGGTCGAATCGGTCGAGCGGTCGCTGTACGACGGCGTCGACGCCGACGAGCGCGACGAGGGCATCGTCGGGGAGCTGACCGCCCGGATCGAACGGCACCCCGCCTACGACGACGCGGCCGCCCGCGTCGCCCGTCGGAAACACTTCCGCGCGGTCACCGGCGAGAACCCGCCGGGCGACGACTGGGCGCTCCCCGCCGACGCGGACGGTCGCGTCGCCGACGACGACGCGGGCGATCTGGACGACGACTACGCCGACGCCTACCGCGAGGCGTTCGTCGAGGGGATCGAGCAGGGAGTCCGCGCCGACATCGTCGACGAGCGGCTCCTGACCTACGACCTGGCGGAGATGGCCGCAGCCATCCGGCCCGAACGGGACGAACGGTTCGACTACATCGCCGTCGACACGCTCGCCCAGCGGTACTTCCTCGACGACGACGGCGACCCGCTGGAACTCCCCCAGGCGTTCTGGATGCGCGTCGCGATGGGGATCGCCCTGCGCGAGCCCGTCGACGACCGCGCCGAGCGCGCACGCGAGTTCTACGAACTGCTGTCGACACTGCGGTTCGTCCACTCCTCACCGACGCTGTTCCACGCCGGTACCACCCACCCGCAACTGGCCTCCTGTTACGTCACGACCGTGCCCGACGACCTGGAGGGCATCTTCGACGCCTACAAGTCCCACGCCAAGCTCTCGAAGTGGTCCGGCGGCCTGGGCACCGACTGGACGCCGGTGCGGGCCTCGGGCTCGCTCATCGAGTCGACCGGCGTCGAGTCGACGGGCACGGTGCCGTTCCTCAAGATCTCCAACGACGTGACCGCCGCGATCAACCGCTCGGGCAAGCGTCGCGGCGCCGCCTGCGCCTACATGGAGCCGTGGCACCTCGACTACCCCGACTTCCTCGACCTGAAGCGCAACACCGGCGACGAACGGCGGCGCACCCACGACATGAACACCGCCGCGTGGGTCCCCGACCTGTTCATGAAGCGCGTGCAGGCCGACGAGCAATGGACGCTGTTCTCGCCCGACGAGGTGCCCGGCCTGCACGAGGCCCACGGCGAGGAGTTCGCGGAACTCTATCGCGAGTACGAACGGAAGGCCGACGCGGGCGAACTCCGCCAGTACGAACGGGTCGACGCCGCGGATCTGTGGCGCGATACCCTCACTCGCCTCTTCGAGACCGGACATCCGTGGATCACGTTCAAGGACGCCTGCAACGTCCGCTCGCCCCAGGACCACGCCGGCACCATCCGCTCGTCGAACCTCTGTACGGAGATCACGCTCAACACCTCCACCGAGGAGACCGCGGTCTGTAACCTCGGGTCGATCAACCTCTCCGAGCACGTGACCGAGGAGGGCATTCAGCGCGCGAAGCTCGAATCGACCGTCGAGACGGCGATGCGGATGCTCGACAACGTGGTCGACTTGAACTTCTACCCGACCGACCGTTCGGCGGACTCGAACACGACTCACCGTCCCATCGGCCTCGGGATGATGGGCTTTCACGAGGCGCTGATCGAGCAGTCGATTCCGATGAACGCCGAGGACGCCGTCGAGTTCGCCGACGAAGTGACCGAGTTCGTCGCGTACAACGCGATCCTGACCTCCTCGAAGCTCGCCGCCGAGCGCGGGACCTACGACAGCTACGAGGGGTCGAAGTGGGACCGCGGCCTGCTCCCGCAGGACACCGTCGAGCTCCTGGAAGACGAGCGCGGCCGCGAGGTCGACGTCGAGGTCTCGGAGCGACTCGACTGGGACCGGGTGCGAGAGCACGTCGCCGAGCACGGCATGCGCAACTCCAATACGATGGCCGTCGCGCCCACCGCCACGATCTCGACCATCGCCGGCACCTCCGCCTCCATCGAGCCGCTCTATTCGAACCTCTACGTCAAGTCGAACATGAGCGGCGACTTCACGGTCGTCAACGACGACCTGGTCGCCGACCTCGAAGCCCGGGACCTCTGGACCGACGAGGTCCGCGACCGGATCAAGTTCCACGACGGCTCCGTCCAGGATATCACCGAGATCCCGGAGGATCTGCGGGAGCTGTACCGCACGGCCTTCGAGGTCGACCCGCGCCACCAGCTCCGATTGAGCGCGGCTCGCGGTGTCTGGATCGACCAGAGCCAAAGCCACAACGTCTTCTTCCCCGAGACCGACGGGAGTCTCCTCGCCGACGTGTACGAGACCGCCTGGGACCTCGGCCTGAAGACGACCTACTACCTGCGGACGCTGGGCGCCAGCCAGTTCGAGAAGTCCACGCTGGACATGAGCGAGTACGGCCGGACACAGACGAAAGACCGCGGCGGCGACGTGAGCGCGGACGGACCGGCCGGGAGCGACGGGACGGCCGAGGGCGACAGCGGAGCGGAGACGGACGGATCGACCGACAGCGACCTGCCGAGCGTCGAGGACCCGACCTGCGACGCCTGCCAGTGAGCACCGACCTGCGAGCGACCATCAGGAGCAACTCACGATGCCGATAACCTACACGACTGACGACGACACGCACGACCCGAACAAGATCCTGCCGATGGACTACGAGTGGGCCCGCGAGTACTACCAGTCGGGCGTCGCCAACAACTGGACGCCCGAGGAGATCCCCATGGGCGAGGACGCCAAACAGTACGAGGACGGCACGCTCAGCGAGGCCGAGAAGGACCTCGTGGAGTGGAACCTCGGCTTCTTCTCGACCGCCGAGTCGCTGACGGCCAACAACATCGTCCTCGCCGTCTACGACTACGTCACCGCGCCGGAGTGTCGCCAGTATCTCCTCCGGCAGGCCTACGAGGAGGCCGTCCACACCGACACGTTCATCTACTGCTGTGACTCGCTGGGGTTCGATCCGGAGTACCTCTACGGCATGTACGACCGCATCCCGGCCATCGAGGCGAAAGACGACTTCGTCGTCGACCTGACCCGCGTCGTCGACGACCCCGAGTTCACCATCGACGACGAGGCGGACGTGCGCGCCTTTCTCCGGGACCTGATCGGCTTCTACGTCGTCATGGAGGGCATCTTCTTTTACGCCGGCTTCGCGATGATGCTCGGGCTGAAACGCCAGAACAAACTCACGGGCATCGGCCAGCAGTTCGAGTACATCATGCGCGACGAGTCGCTGCACCTGGGCTTCGGCGTCGACCTGATCGACCAGATCCGGACCGAGACCGACGCCTGGACCGACGACTTCGAGGCGGAGATCGTCGAGCTGATCCGCGAGGCCGTCGAACTCGAGCAGCGCTACGCCCGCGAGGCCTGCCCCGACGAGGTCCTCGGGATGGGACCCGAGCAGTTCGCCGAGTACGTCGAGTACGTCGCCGACCGGCGCTGTTCGCAACTGGACCTGCCCGAGCAGTACGGGACGGACAACCCCTTCGAGTGGATGTCCGAGGCGGCCGACCTCGACAAGGAGAAGAACTTCTTCGAGACGCAGGTCACCGAGTACCAGAGCGGCGGCCAGCTAGAGTGGTAAGCGACGCCCCGGGACGGCCGGAGCGGCGACCCGGCGCGGCCCGGCCGCGACCCTGACCGGTCGCGGCCGATCCTGTGCCAACGGAAAGTTATTTCCCGAAAGTCGACAGTCCTCACGGCATGGAACGGGTTCAGGGCGAGCGACAGTGGGCGAACGGGCGATCGACCGACGCCGAGGGAGGCCGTCGATGAGCGACGACGGGCGACCCGGCAGGCGGCGGTTCCTCGGGGCGCTGGCGGGCGGTCTCGCGGGCGTGGGACTCCTGAACGGAGTCGCGAGCGGCGCGGACGCGGCGGGCGACGACCGAGCGGCGGCGGGCAGCGACGGCGTCGGGGCGACCGCGACGACCCACACCGAATGGCCGATGTTCGGGCAGAACGCGGTCCACCGCGGTGCGACGAACGACCAGGGACCGGTCGACGGCGTCCGGATCGGCTGGCGGACGGACCACGTCGCGGCGACAGCGCCGGCGCTCAAGGACAACCGTCTCGCGTTCGGGACGGACGACGGCATCGTCGCGGTCAGCGATCAGGACGGCGAGGGCGACTGGACGTTCGAGACCGAGACCCCGGTGAGCGGCTGTCCGGCCTTCTACGACGGGGACGTGTTCGCCGGCACCGAGGGCGGGACCGTGTACGCCGTCGACACCCGCAGCGCCGAACAGTCGTGGGCGGTGACGGTCGAGGGCGCCCCGGTGGCACCGTCGATCACCACCTCGATCGGCGACTCGGAGGTCCACGTGGGGACCGACGCCGGCTTCCTCTACGAGTTCGACCCGATACGGGGGCGGACGAACTGGGAGTACGAGGTCGGCGAGGCCGTCTCGACGGCGGTCGCCGCCTCGCGGGACACCGAGACGGCGTACGCCGTCACCGAGTCCGGGACCGTCCACGGCGTCGACATCGAGACCGGCCGCGAGCGCTGGACGGCGACCGTCCCGGGGAGCGTCGGCGGCTCGGTGGCTATCAAGGGGAACTTCCTCTACGTGGGGACCGACGCCGGGACCGTCTACGGGCTCGACTCCCGCAACGGGGACACCCGCTGGACGTACGGCGTCGACGGCGCCGTCTCCGCGACGCCCTCCTTCGAGAGCCGTCGGGCGTACGTCGCCACCGAGGCGGGGAGCCTCTACGCGGTCGGCGACCAGGACGGGGAGGAGATCTGGCGCGTCGACGTCGGGAGCCCGGTGCGAAGCGCGCCCGCCGTCGGCGACGCCGCCGTGTACGTCCCGACGACCGCTGGGGAAGTCGTCGCCTTCGACGGGCAGGGCAACGAACTGTGGCGGGCGCGACTGGGTGTCGGCACGCCGTCGCTGGCGGTTTCGGACACCGTCTACGCCGTCGGGGACGGCGTCACCGCCATCGCCGAGGGCGACGCGACGACGGTCGCCACGGAGACCCCGACGCCGACCGCGACGCCGACCGCTACGGCGACACAGACCGCCACGCCGACGGCGACGCCCGCGGTCACCGATACCGCGACCGCGACCGCCACGCCGACGGTCGCCGAAACCGCGGCCCCGGCCGCAACGCCCACGGCGACGCCGACCGCCACGCTCACGGCGACGCCGACCGTCACGCCCACGGCGACGCCGACCGCCACGGCCACGGCGACGCCGACCGGGGGTGGGGACGGCCAGAGCGACGACGGTAGCGCGGCGACGACGACCAGCGGTGATGGCTCGCTGCCAGTGTGGACGGCGCTGGCCGGCGTCGGTGGGCTGGCTGCACTGGGGCTCCGGCGGACCGGCGACGACGGGCCGGACGGCGACGCCTGACGGCGGTGACGACGGGACGAGTGCAATCCGGTGACGGCAGGGTAGGGACGACCCGGTGACGACAATCGGTCGCTTGCGCTCGCAAGCGGTGTGCGACAAGATATTTGACGGGCCCGGACGACTCCCCGGCAGAGGTCCGCTGGATGGACGATACGACCCCGCACTCAGACACGAGCGGTCCCGCACCGACGCGACGGCGCTTCCTCGCCGGCCTGACCGCGGCCGGCGCGGTCGGCTCGACGCTCTCCACTGTCGCCGGCGAACCGCCCTCGGCCGTCGGGAGCATGACGAACGCGACGGCCTCGCGGAACTGGCCGATGTTCGCGTACGATGCGGCAAACACCGGGTACAGTAGCGCGAGCGCGCCCGTCGACGGGATCGCGGTCCGCTGGGACCGCGCTATCGACGCGACCGGGGAGCCGACGTTCGACGACGTCAACGCGTACGTTCGGAGCACGGACGGCAGCCTGTACGCCCTCGACCGCGGCTCGGGCGAGACGCGATGGCGCTACGAGACCGACGGCGAGAGCGCCTCGCCGACCGCGGCGGCCGTCGCCGGCGGCACCGCGTTCATGGACGACGGCGCTGCGGTACTGGCCGTCCGAACCGGCTCTCAGCGCCGCTACTGGCGCACCGAACTCGACGGCGTCGTCTCCGCGCCGGTCACGGTCACCGACTCGCGGGTCCTCGCGGGCACCGACGCCGGCACGCTGTACTCGCTGAGTCGCGACGGCGGCGCCAACAGGTGGTCGTTCGACGCCGGCGAGTCGATCGCCGCCGCGCCGGCTCGCGGCGGCGACCGCGTCTTCGTCGCCGCCGCCGACGGGACCGTCTCCGCTCGCGACGCGACGAGCGGGAACAGCCGCTGGCAGTTCGAGGCCGACGCTCGCACGGAGGCGGTTCCACCGGTCGTCAGCGGCGACCGTGTGTACGTCGGTGACAGCGACGGGACGGTGTACGCGCTCGACAGAACCGACGGCCGGGTCCGCTGGCGGGTCGACCTGGACGGCGCCGTCGTCGGCGGGCCGACCGTCGCGCGCAACACGGTGTTCGTCCCGACGGCCGAGGGGACGCTCTACGCTCGCAACACGACTCGCGGGAGCGAGCGCTGGTCGGTCGACCTGGGCGCGCCGGCGAGTCGCAAACCGGTCGTCACCGACGACGCCGTCTACGTCGCGACCGCCGAGGACACCGTCTACGCGTACCCTCGTACGGGCGCTACCGAGGCCTGGCGGGCGGACCTGCCCGTCAACGACCCCTCGATATCGGTCGTCGACGACGTGGTCGCGGTCGTCGGCGACCTCTACGTGGCCGTCGAGAGCGGGCCGGAGACCGCGATCGACCGCGGGTCGTTCGACGCGGTGACGACGCGGTGGACGTACGCGACCGACGGGACCGCGACGGGGTCACCCGCGCTCACGGACGACGCACTCTACACCGCCGACGACGCGCGAGTCTGTCACGCGCTGGACCCGGCGGAGGGCGACGAACTGTGGCGCTACGAGGCCGACACCGACCTGACCGGCCCGGTCGCCGACGCCGACGGCGCCTACCTCGGGGCGGGCGACGGAACCGTTCGCGCGCTCGCCGCGGCCGACGGGTCCGAGCGGTGGTCCGTCGAGACCGACGACCCGGTGCCGACGGCGCCGGTCACGTGGTCGGACCTCGCCGTCGCTATGGACGCCGGCGGGCGGCTCTACGGAGTCGACCGCGCGGCGGGGACCGAACGGTGGACCGGCCGCATCGACAGCGGTGGGACCAGACCGGCCGTGGGCGGCGATCGGATCTACGCGAGTTCGCCCAGCGGCGTCGTCTCCGCGTTCGACGCCGCCACGGGCGAGGAACTGTGGGGCTTCCGCGTCCGCGAGAGCGCGGCCGTCGCGTCGCCGGCCGCGAGCGCCGACACCGTCTACGTCGGCGACCGCAACGGTCGGTTCTACGCGGTGAACGCCGAGCGCGACGACCGGAGCAGCGAGCGGTGGTCGGTCGAGCTGGACGGCGCCGTCAGGGCCGCCCCGACCGTGGCGGGTGACACCGTCTACGTCGGGACGGTCGCCGGGTCGCTGTACGCCTTCGACCTGGAAGGCAACGACCGATGGCAGGCGGAGGTCGGCACGGCGATCCGCGCCAAGCCCGGCGTCGCCGGCGACCTCGTGACCGTCGGCAGCGAGAACGAGAGTATCTACGCCTTCGACGCGGCCGACGGGAGCGAGCGGTGGGCCTACGACACCGCCGCGCCGCTGCGGACGACCGCCGCCTTCGGTAACGACACCGTCTACGTCGCCAGCGCCGAGGTCGCCGCGCTCGACCCGCCCAACACCGTCCAGACGCCCGCGCCGACGGCGACGCCGGGCGACCCCTCGACGCCGGCCGGCACGTCGACATCGACGCCGACGGATGGCGCCGACGGCACGCCGACGCCGACGGACACGCCCGCCGGAACGACGCCGACCGAGACGCCGACGGCGACGCCGAACGACGGCCCGGCCGGTGACACTCCGACCGCCACCCCGACCGGGACACCGGGGTCCACGACGGCGGCCGGCGACGCGACCACGCCGACCGACGCACCGACACCATCGCCGACGACCACCGGTGGCGGTGCAGACGGCGATGGCGAGAGTGGGGGCGGTGGGGGCGGTGGGGGCGGTGGCGGCCCGCTGGACGGACTCGATATCGAGCCCGACTGGCTCCCCTACGCCGGCGCCGGCGCGGTCGCCGCGGTCGCCGCCCTCGGCGCCGCCGTCAGACGCTTCGGCGGTGGCGGCAACGGCGGCACCGGCGGCACCGGCGGCAAGCAGGCCGACGCCCTGAACTGGGGCGGCGGTCTCGACGACGACGACAACTGACTCGGCGACGGATTTCTCACCGCTCGTGGTCTCCGAGCCGCCTACCGTCCCCAGCCGCTGCCACCCCGTCGCGGAACCGGTTCCGTATCGCGGATAGAGGTTTATCGAGGCGCGTGTGGCGAAGTCGACGAGTCGAGAGCGGACGGAGGATAGCGGCTTCAGGCCGCGTCAGCGGTCGGTTCGCGGTCGCAGGTGACCGAGTTTCCGACCGAGAGCGTCGCGGGGGCGCCGGGGACGCGGGTGTTGACCATCAGTCGGTAGAAGTGGTCGTACCAGTCGCGGTCGACCCACTCGGGCAGGGTCGCCCGGCGGCGCTCGATCAACCGCTCGCGGAAGCCGTCGTCGGCCTCGCCGGTCGTCGGGTCCCGTGTCGGGACGACGCAGCGCTGACAGGGGTTGACGCCGGCGAACGCGACGCCGCCGACGGAGAAGGGGACGGTCGACTCGCGATCTGCGTACAGTCGGTCCTCCCAGAAGGCGGGCGCGTCGACGACGAGGTTCGGGCGAAAGCGTCGCCGGAGTTCCGGGGCGTCGATCGCCGGTCGCCCCGACTCCCCGTCGAACCACTCGGCGGCGGCTTCGAGCGTGCCCGTCGAGACGAGCGTCGGCCCGCCGGCGTTCGTGTCGTCGGGATACCCCCGTTCGTCGTCGCGTCGGACGGTCACGTCGTAGCCCAGAAAGTCGCCGAACCACGCTTCGAGCCCGTCGCGGTCGGCGTCGGGGTCGAACCGGTCCCAGCCGTCGGTTCCCTCTTCGCGCAGGCGGAGTTCACCAGTCTCGAAGTCGAACTCGGAGCGGATGCGGTGGATCCGACGCTCGCTTTTCCCGTTGACGTAGTCGCCGTCGGCGTCGAACAGGGCGTACTCGCGGTCGGCCGCGATAGCGCCCGCGTCGGTCAGCCGGACCGACTGAACGGGTTCGGGGTCGAGCGACTTGACGGGGTAGACCCGGATCTCGGAGAGCGTGGGCATACCACACGTTGGCGCCGCCCGACCCTTCAGGTTGCGGTTGCCGCGACGCCTGCCGGCGACCGACGCCCGAGCGATCGTGCCGAGGCGGTCACGACTCGCCGACGAACGCCGTCAGAACCGTCGATTCCGCCCGCCGCAGGAGTTCGCCCGCCGTACTGGGTGCGCAGTCCAGTTCCGCCGCCACGTCGGTGACCGAGCCCGACCGGTCTACGTCGTAGTAGCCGACGGCGACGGCGGCTTCCAGCGCCTGCCGCTGGCGGTCGGTCAACCGCGCTGGCTCGGGCCAGCGGCGGAACTCGCGAACCCGGACCACCGCCGTGTCGAAAGCCGCGTCCAGGTCCCCGTAGAACTCCGAAACGGCGGCCGGTTCGCCGACCGCTTCGAACCGCGCGACGCCCGACGCCCGGAACGAAAGTGGCGGCACGAAGGCGACTCGCGAGCCGGCGACCGCTTCCAGCGCGTCGTCGGGGAGTTCGTACTCGGACTGACGGACGAACGCGTAGGTTCCGTCGTCGGCGGCGACCAGCTGCGTCCCCGTCGCCGAGTCGACCGCGTCGAGCACTTCCTCCACCGCCGACGGTTCCCCGTCGAACCAGACGAGCGCCGTCACGTCGGCCGTCGGCCCCCAGATCAGCACGTCGGCCCGCGTCGCCGGCCCCTCGTCCGCCAGTCGCCGGTGGATCGGGTGAGCCGCCTCGGGTGGGTACGTCGTCTCGAAGGTGACCTGCCGCATCGGTCGCCGCTTCCATCTGCATATAAAAGACCGTACTGATCCGGGACAACGGCCGAGGGTCCAGCGTGATTACGATCGATCGATGAGCCAGTCGACCCCCGCGGAGCGCACCGACGGGACCGACACCGCGTCGTCGGACGGTGGCGAGACCGGCGCCGCGCCGACGGCGGCCGACACCGGCGACGAGCCGCGAACGGTCGAATACGGGACGACAGGACGAGAGTTAGCGTACGCCGAGTACGGGACGGCCGACGGCGAGCCGGCCGTCTTCCTCCACGGGACGCCGGGCTCGCGGCGGCTGAGCGCGCTCCTCGACGACGCCGCGCGTGAGGCCGGCGTCCGCCTGCTCGCCCCGGATCGGCCGGGGTTCGGCGAGTCCTCGGACTGGCCGGGACGGGGGCCGGCCGACGCGGCCGCGTGGTTCGAACCGCTGCTCGCGGACGCCGGGGTCGAGCGGGCGCGCGTCGTCGCGTTCTCCGGCGGCGCCGCCGACGCGCTCGCGCTCGGGTCGGAACGGCCGGATCTGGTCGGCCGGCTCGACCTCGTCTCGGGGGCCGCGCCGCCGTCGGTCGCCACCGAGACGCCGCCGCTCCAGCGCCTCCTGGGCCGACTGGCGGCGACGACGCCGCGGCTCCTCAGGGCGGCTCTCCGGGCGCAGGTCCGACTGGCCGAGCGGAGCGGACCGTCGACCGTGCTCGCGCAGTACACCGACGACCCCGGAGACGTTTCGGCCGACGCGGCCGAACTCGTTCGCGCGGACTTCCTCGAAGCCCTCGGTCGCTCGCGCGACGGCGCGGTCACCGAACTCGTCTGGGTCGGCGAGGGCTGGGGCGTCTCGCCGACGGACGTGGCGGTACCGGTCCGCCTGTGGCACGGCAGCGACGACGCGAACGTCCCGTTGGAAGACGCCGAACGCCTGCGGGACCGACTGCCCGACGCCGACGTGACCGTCCTCGACGGCGACCACCTGATGACGCTGCTAGACGCTCGAGTTCGCGTGTTCGATATCGCGCCGCGGGATTGATTGGTCCGGCGGGCGACCGGACCGTATGGTCGAGGCAAGTCACGAGACGGCCGTCGTCGACGGCTATCGGGTTCACTACCTGGCCGCCGGCGACCCGGCGGATCCGCCGCTCGTCCTCCTGCACGGCGGGATCGTCGACGCGGCGAGCGTGAGCTGGGGTGCCGTCCTCGGCCCGCTCGCACGCGACTATCGCGTGGTCGCGCCCGACCTCCTGGGGTACGGTCGCAGCGCCAAGCCCGACGTGACCTACTCGCTGGACACCCACGTCGAGGTGGTCGAGGCGTTCGTCGAGACGGTCGGCCTCGACCGGCCCGCGGTCGCCGGCATCTCGATGGGCGGCGGCGCCGCGCTGGGACTCGCACTCCGGTCGCCTGCGCGCGTCGACAGGCTCGTCCTGCTCGACAGCTACGGGCTCGGGACCGAACTCCCCAACGGCGGGCTCACGCGTCTGCTGTCGAAACAGGGGGTGACCAACAGGCTCGCTATCGCGTTGATGCGGCGCAGTCGGGGGTTCACGAAGGCCAGCCTGGGGACCATCGTCCACGACACCGATCGCCTCTCGGCGGAGGCAGTCGACGCCGTCTGGGAAGAGGCCAAGCGCCCCGGCGTCGGGAAGGCCTACCGGAGCTTTCGCGCCGCGGAAGTCGGCCCCGATGGCTACCGGACGGATTTCACCGGCCGCCTCGACGGCCTCGACACCCCGACGCTGCTACTCCACGGCGAGTGCGACGAGGTGTTCCCCTACCACTGGAGCGATCGGGCGGCCGCCCGCATCCCCGACGCGGAGTTCCAGCTCCTCGAGGACTGCGCTCACTGGGCGCCCCGCGAGCGACCGGACGCCGTCGTCGACCTGATCGGCGAGTTCGTCCCGCGATAGCCACTCGTCTCCAGCGAAATTCCCGATCCAGCCCGCCGAGCGACCGCTTCGCCGGCGTTCTCGCACGTGCTTCGAGCGGTCCGATCGGATTTATAAATTGCATTTCGCGATACAAAATGGAGTTGCGCGGGGAACGGGGGCCGTCGACCGGGCCTGAGAGAAACGGCTACAGCGCGTCGAGGAAGGCGTCGACGGCGCCGCTCTCGGGGTGGCAGTGGCAGTAGGTGCCGAGCGTCCGGTGTTCGGTGAGGCCGTCGCGACCGTCGGCGATGCCCTCGCCGCGTTCCACGTCGAAGGCGAAGCGGGCGTCGCCGGCGGGGTCGGCCGTCGAGTAGTGGAACTCGTGGCCTCGGCGACGCTCGCCCGCCGCTGCGGTGAGGGTGTCGGTCCGCGCACGCAGCTCGACGTGGTCCAGCGCCTGATACCGGTCGCGCATCGCCACGTCGGCGGGCAGGACGCCGGCCATCTCGTGGGTCGTCCCCTCCGTCGTCGTCAGCGACTCCGAGAGGGCCATCAGCCCGCCGCACTCGCCGAAGACGGGGAGACCGTCGGCGGCGCGGTCGGCCAGCGTGTCGAGTGCGGGGCTCTCGGCGAGGGCGGCGGCGTGGTTCTCGGGGTAGCCGCCGGGGAGGTAGACGCCGTCGCAGTCGGGGAGGGCCTCGCCGTCGGCGGGCGCGAACGGGACGAGTTCGCCCCGCTCGCGGATCCGTTCGAGCGTCGCCGGGTAGGCGAAGCAGAAGGCATCGTCGCGCGCGACGGCGACGCGGGGGCGGTCGCCGTCGCCACGCTCGGGTTGCGCCGCGGTGAACCCCTGGTCGTCCGGTTCGGCCGGTTCCCGGGCCACTTCGCGCAGCCGGTCGACTCGGAGGTGTGCGGCGGCGGCGTCCACCGCGCCCTCGTCGAGCGGCGATTCGCCGCCCATGTGGAGGCCGAGGTGTCGGTCCGGGATGTCGAGGTCGTCGTCGGGTGCGATCCGGCCGACGTAGGTCAGGTCCTCGGGCAGCGCCTCCCGGATCCCCTCGGCGTGTCGGCCGCCGTGGGCGCGCTGGGCGATCACGCCCGTCAGGTCGATGTCCCGACCGGCGTGGGACGCGTACTCGCGGAAGCCGACGGCGGTGGCGGCGACGCTCTCCATCCCCGCCTCGGCGTCGACGACGAGGACGACGGGCAGGTCGAGCGTCTCGGCGACCATCGCCGTCGAGGAGGCGTCGCCGTCGTACAGCCCCATGACACCCTCGACGACGCAGACGTCGCCCTCACCGCGGTAGTAGTTGCGCCGGAGGCCGTCCTCGCCCTGGAGCCAGCGGTCGAGCGTCCGCGAACGGCGACCGGCGACGCGCTCGTGGTGGCTCGGGTCGATGAAGTCGGGGCCGGCCTTGGCCGGCTGAACGGCGACGCCCTCGCGGTCGAGGGCGCGGACGACGGCGAGCGTCGCGACGGTCTTGCCGACGCCGGAACTCGTCCCGCCGAGGACCAGGCCCTTCATTCGTCGCGGCCTCCCGTTCGCCCCGGCTCGGGGTCGTCGGCCCGGACGACCAGCACCGACAGATCCGAAAAGGGCGTGTCGTCGGGGCCGTCGCCGCCCGCGTGGGCCGCCAGTTCGCCGAGCGTGGCCCGCGTCACCGCTTCGTCGGCGTGGGTGAGTCGCTCGCAGACGAGCGCGGTGAGGGCCGGGTCGGCGCCGGCGTCGCACAGGTCGGCGGCCACGTCCCCGGGCATCAGGTCGTAGGGTCGCGGGAGCACGAGCAGGTGGCGGTCGCCGACCGCGGCCCGCAGTCGCTCGCGGGCGGCGGTCAGGTCGCCGCGCCTGTGGAGCGTGACGAACGTCGCGTCCTCGATCGGCGTCCGGGCACGGCTCGCGGCGACCTGGACCGCGGAGATCCCCGGCACGACCTCGACCGGATCGTCGACGGCCCGTTCGACGCGACCGAGGAACTGGTACCCCGAGACGTTGGGGTCGCCCATCAACACCGCCGTCCCCGCGGCGCCGTCGGCGACGCGGTCGGCGAACGCGGCCAGCGTCTCACCCTGGTCGTCGTAACCGCAGGCGAAGACGTCGCCGTCGATCCGGTCGCGGACGTAGTCGACGACGGTCTCGAACCCGACGACCGCGTCGGCCTCGCGGATCGCCCGCTCGCCCCGCGGGGTGAGGTACTCGAGGCTCCCGGGACCGATCCCGACCGCGTGGACGGGGTTCGCGGCGGTCGCCCGATCGGCGTCGTGCGGTCGGCGCTCGGTCTCGACGACCCGCCGTTCGGGCGCCGCGGCGGCGAGGGCGTCCGGCGGACGGTCCGCCGCGTCGGTCGAGGGTGGGTCTGTCACGGTATCGGGTCCACGGGGGGCGCCCCGTTGACCGTTTCGGACGGGCGGGGACCCGCTCGGTCGGCGCCGTCAGTAGATCCGCCGCGTGAAGAAGACGAGAAGTCCCAAGACGAGCAGACCAACCCCCCAGTAGAGCGACGGGTACGGGAGGAATTCGAGCAGGAGCGTGACGACGCCGGAACTGATGAGCGACCACCCGAGGGTCGTTCGATACGCCATGGAGGGTCGTCGGCGACCGCGCCGATAGTTACCCGCCGGCTTCGCGCGTAGCGCGAGCCTACCGGTCGACGGCAACCAGCGGCCTCAGGCGCTCGCGGTCGGCGGGCTCTCCCGACCGAGCACCCCGCAGATCCAGGCGCCGACGACGCCGCCGATCAGCCCCGGGATCGCTGCAATGCAGAGGACGACGGCACTGAAGACGGCGAACAGCAGTCCGGTCGCGGGCGCGAACGACCACGCCTCGGCGAAACTTTCGGCGGTGGCGAGTATCCCCGGAGCCATCCAGACGTAGCCGGCCAGGCCGCCGATCACGCCGGCCCTGAGACTCGCAGCGCTCACGTCGGCCGAGTACCGGCGGGCGAGGAAGCCGGCGACCACTCCACCGACGACGACCATGTTGAACGAAAACGAGTCGCTCGCGCCGGAACTCCAGTAAGCGGCGAGCGTGAGTGGCATCGATATCACGCCGCCGACGAGGGCGTACTGCCACGTCCGCGAGAGCGAACCGGGGAGGGGGCCTGAATCGGGACCAGATCGGGACATAGCGGTTCGGTCGACAGTTCCGGCGGCGGCGTAATAAATCACGTGTCGCCTGGCGGGCGCGGCTCCGGCGGGCGCGGCTCCGTCGGGCGGCGCTCACAGCCGCTCGGCGAGCGTCCCGGCGGTCTTGGCCCCGACGCCGTCGACGCGCTCCAGTTCCTCGCGGGAGGCCGACCGGACGTTCTCGATGCTGCCGAACCGCCGGAGGAGCCGCTTGCGCGTCTCGGGGCCCACGCCGTCGATGTCGTCCAGCACGGTGGAGACGTCGTCCCGAAGGGTCTGGTGGTACTGGACGGCGAAGCGGTGGGCCTCGTCGCGGGCGCGCTGGAGGAGATGCAGGTGGCCGGCGTCGTCCGGCCAGTCGTACACCCCTGTGGGAGTCACGACCAGTTCCTCGTCTTTGGCGAGGGCGATCGCGGGCACGTCCCAGCCCGCGGCCGCGAGCGCGTCGCGCGCAGCGCCCAGTTGGCCCTCACCGCCGTCGATGAGCAGCAGGTCGGGGTCGGGCCGGTCGTCACGGCCGTCCACGGCGCGGTCGGCGCGCCACCGAACCAGCGACCGCATGTTCGCGTAGTCGTCGTTCTCGTCGGTCAGCTTCTTCCGTCGGTAGTCGGCCTTCGCGGGTTCGCCGTCGACGACGGTCACGTCGCTGCCGACCGCCGACCGTCCCTGGGCGTGGCTCACGTCGAAGCCCTCGATCCGCTCGACCCGCGAGTCCAGACCGAGCGCGTCGGCCAGCGCCCGCCCCTCGTCGTCCCTTCGGTCCCGGCGGCGGGCGTTCTTCAGCGCCAAGTCGACCAGCGTCGCCTCGCGGCCGGCACCGGGCACCCGCAGGGCGACGCCCTCCCGCTCCAGCCACGCCTCCAGGTCGGCGTCGTCGGGGTGGTCCGAACAGAGGACGGCGTCGGGCAGCTCGCGCTCGGCGTAGAACTGGGTGATAAAGGCCGCCAACACCGCACCGGCGCGTTCGCCCGCCGGCGCGTCGAGCGTGTGGCGCTCGCGGTCGACAAGCTTGCCGTCCTCGCTGTGCAGGCGCGCGACCGTCGCGGTCTCGCCCTCGACGGCGACGCCGAGCACGTCCACCGCCCGCTCGCGCTCGGCGTCCTCGTGGCGGCCCTCGTTCGCCACCGCGTCGCCGGCCTCGCCGTGGATCGCTTCGACCGCGTCCAGCCGGTCGCGGCAGTTCGCCGCCCGCTCGAACTCCCGGTCGCCCGCCGCGGCCTCCATCTCGCGGCGGATCGGGTCCGCCAGCGCCCCCGTCTCCCCCTCGAAGAACCGCTCGACCGCCTCGGCGTCGCCCACGTAGGCCTCGCCGTCCACGTCGGTCTCGGGGACGCAGGGACCCGAACAGAGGCCGATGTCGTGGTCGAGACACGGCCGGTCGCGGTTTTCGAACTTGTGGTCCGAACAGCCCCGCAGGCCGTAGGTCTCGCGGACGGCCTTGACCACGGTCTCCAGGCGGCCCTTGTCGGTGAACGGGCCGAAGACGGTCGCGCCCGGAGCGGGGTCGCGGGTGATCTCGATCCGGGGAAACTCGTGAGCGGTCAGCTGGACCAGCGGGTAGGACTTGTCGTCTTTCAGCCGGACGTTGTACCGCGGCCGATGCCGTTTGATCAGGTTCGCTTCGAGGAGGAGGGCCTGGGTCTCCGTGTCGGTGACCGCCACCTCGACGGACTCGGCCGCGGCGACCATCCGCCGGATGCGCTCGCTGCGCGGGTCGGCGTACGACCGCACGCGACTCCGCAGGTTCACCGCTTTCCCGACGTAGAGGACCCGTTCGTAGGAGTCCGTCTCGGCGAGGTCGGCGTCGGCTCCGACGGACTCGGCGTCGGCCGGATCGCCGCCGTCACCGTCGGCCACGCCCGACCCGCGGGACTCGCGGCTTCGCCGCTCGTCAGTTCCGTGGCCTCGCTTCGCTCGGCCGCGCGATTCGCGGGCGAGGAACTGGTAGACGCCGGGCTCGGCGGGCAACTCGCCGGCTCGGTCCCGGACCGCGTCGGGATCCATCGCTCGTCGGTAGCGACTCGGCGGATTTGAACCCTGCGTCCGCGGGGTGGGTGCCTGCTCCGTGCGGGTGACGCGCCGATCGCTGGGCCTCGGGAGCCCCACCGGCTGCTCGCCGGCCGAGACGCGTCAGAGCGCCACCCCGAGCGCGACGAACAGGAGCCCGGTTGCGCCGACGGCGGTGGCGTAGACGACCGTCCTCGTCCGCTGGGTCTCCTTCGCACCCGTCGGGTCACGCTCGTACTCGCGTGTGGCGGTCCACAGCCGGACCCGGTTCACTGGGTCGCCGACGATATACACGGCGAACGCGACCAGGAAGACGCCGAGGCCGACCGCAACGAGGTTCACGGGCGGTGTATGTCCGGCGGTGGATAAATGCGTTCTCCCGGTCGTCCGCTCGCTGTATCGGGTCACGCGGTCGGCGAGCGAACGAGGCGAGCGCGCGCTCGGAGGGGAGGAGCGAGTGTCCCCGTGAGCGATGTGAGCCGTGGGAGCGGACCGAGGGGGAGCGACCCGCCGGTTCCCACAGGCACTTTCCTCGCCCACTCGTGCGGCCCGCATGGAGTACACGACACTCGGGAGCACGGGAACGAGCGTCAGCGAGATCTGTCTCGGCTGTATGAGCTTCAGCGAGTCGGGCGAGGGCTGGAACGTCGACCGGGAGACGGCGACGGAGATCGTCGACCGCGCGGTCGAGCTGGGTGTGAACTTCTTCGACACGGCCAACGTCTACAACGCCGGCGAGTCCGAGTCGATCCTCGGCGACGCGCTGGCCGAGTACGACCGCGACGAGCAGGTGATCGCGACGAAGGTCCGGTTCCCCGGCGTCGACGACCACCCCAACGCCGCGGGCCTCTCCCGGAAGACCATCGAGCAGGAACTCGACAACTCGCTCGACCGGCTGGGCGTCGACACGGTCGACCTGTATCAGATCCACCGGTGGGACCCGGACACCCCGATCGAGACCACGCTTCGAACACTGGACGACGCGGTGCGCCGCGGGAAGGTCCGGTATCTGGGCGCCTCCTCGATGT